>NZ_CP096563.1:4160000-4332500 GCF_023221595.1 Rhodococcus qingshengii JCM 15477 | reverse complement strand
GGAGGGAACGTGGGGAAGTGAAACATCTCAGTACCCACAGGAAGAGAAAACAACCGTGATTCCGTGAGTAGTGGCGAGCGAAAGCGGAAGAGGCTAAACCATGGGTGTGTGATAGCCGGCAGGTGTTGCATTCGTGGGGTTGTGGGGTTCATTTTGTCAATACTGCCGTGTTGGCCAACAGTAAGAAATCACAGGGTTAGTGGAAGTGGTCTGGAACGGCCTGTCGTAGAGGGTGAGAATCCCGTACACGAAAACTTTGTGACTGTTGTAATGGAAACCCAAGTAGCACCGGGCCCGTGAAATCTGGTGTGAATCTGTCGGGACCACCCGATAAGCCTGAATACTCCCTGGTGACCGATAGCGGACTAGTACCGTGAGGGAAAGGTGAAAAGTACCCCGGGAGGGGAGTGAAATAGTACCTGAAACCGTGCGCTTACAATCCGTCAGAGCCTTCGAGCAGTTTACTGCTGGGGGTGATGGCGTGCCTTTTGAAGAATGAGCCTGCGAGTTAGTGGCATGTCGCGAGGTTAACCCGTGTGGGGTAGCCGTAGCGAAAGCGAGTCCGAATAGGGCGATCGTAGTGGCATGCTCTAGACCCGAAGCGGAGTGATCTACCCATGGCCAGGTTGAAGCGACGGTAAGACGTCGTGGAGGACCGAACCCACTTAGGTTGAAAACTGAGGGGATGAGTTGTGGGTAGGGGTGAAAGGCCAATCAAACTCCGTGATAGCTGGTTCTCCCCGAAATGCATTTAGGTGCAGCGTCGCGTGTTTCTCACCGGAGGTAGAGCTACTGGATGGTCTAGGGGGCCCACAAGCTTACCGAAATCAGCCAAACTCCGAATGCCGGTGAGTGAGAGCGCGGCAGTGAGACTGCGGGCGATAAGGTTCGTAGTCGAGAGGGAAACAGCCCAGATCGCCAGCTAAGGTCCCTAAGCGTGTACTAAGTGGAAAAGGATGTGGGGTCGCGAAGACAACCAGGAGGTTGGCTTAGAAGCAGCCACCCTTGAAAGAGTGCGTAATAGCTCACTGGTCAAGTGATCCTGCGCCGACAATGTAGCGGGGCTCAAGTACACCACCGAAGCTGCGGCATTCACGCAATAGCCCCCAGTTGATCCACGGATTTTCTGGCAGGTGTGTGGATGGGTAGGGGAGCGTCGTGTGGCCATGGAAGCGGCAGGGTGACCTAGCCGTGGAGGCCACACGAGTGAGAATGCAGGCATGAGTAGCGAAAGACGAGTGAGAAACTCGTCCGCCGAATGACCAAGGGTTCCTGGGCCAGGTTAATCCGCCCAGGGTGAGTCGGGACCTAAGACGAGGCCGACAGGCGTAGCCGATGGACAACGGGTTGATATTCCCGTACCCGTGTGAACGCGCCCATGGTGAATCAGTGATACTAACCATCCTGAAGCCACGAGAAGACCTTCGGGTCTCGAGTTGGTGGATGCATGGGACCTGATCTGGTAGTAGCCAAGCGATGGGGTGACGCAGGAAGGTAGCTGAGCCAGTCAGTGGTAATACTGGTGTAAGCGTGTAGGGCGTGACCTAGGCAAATCCGGGTCGCACATAGCCTGAGACGTGATGCGTAGCCGATTGAGGCGAATTCAGTGATCCTATGCTGCCGAGAAAAGCCTCTAGCGAGCTTTCACACGGCCCGTACCCCAAACCGACACAGGTGGTCAGGTAGAGAATACTAAGGCGATCGAGATAACTATGGTTAAGGAACTCGGCAAAATGCCCCCGTAACTTCGGGAGAAGGGGGGCCCTGTCTGGTGACGACATTTACTGTCTGAGCTGGGTGGGGCCGCAGAGACCAGTGAGAAGCGACTGTTTACTAAAAACACAGGTCCGTGCGAAGTCGTAAGACGATGTATACGGACTGACGCCTGCCCGGTGCTGGAAGGTTAAGAGGACCGGTTAGTTCTTCGGAGCGAAGCTGAGAATTTAAGCCCCAGTAAACGGCGGTGGTAACTATAACCATCCTAAGGTAGCGAAATTCCTTGTCGGGTAAGTTCCGACCTGCACGAATGGCGTAACGACTTCTCAGCTGTCTCAACCGTAGACTCGGCGAAATTGCATTACGAGTAAAGATGCTCGTTACGCGCGGCAGGACGAAAAGACCCCGGGACCTTCACTACAGCTTGGTATTGGTGTTCGGTTCGGTTTGTGTAGGATAGGTGGGAGACTGTGAAGCGGTGACGCCAGTTATCGTGGAGTCGTTGTTGAAATACCACTCTGATCGAATTGGACCTCTAACCTCGGACCATGATCTGGTTCAGGGACAGTGCCTGGTGGGTAGTTTAACTGGGGCGGTTGCCTCCCAAAATGTAACGGAGGCGCCCAAAGGTTCCCTCAGCCTGGTTGGCAATCAGGTGTCGAGTGCAAGTGCACAAGGGAGCTTGACTGTGAGACTGACAGGTCGAGCAGGGACGAAAGTCGGGACTAGTGATCCGGCACCGGCAAGTGGAAGCGGTGTCGCTCAACGGATAAAAGGTACCCCGGGGATAACAGGCTGATCTTCCCCAAGAGTCCATATCGACGGGATGGTTTGGCACCTCGATGTCGGCTCGTCGCATCCTGGGGCTGGAGTAGGTCCCAAGGGTTGGGCTGTTCGCCCATTAAAGCGGCACGCGAGCTGGGTTTAGAACGTCGTGAGACAGTTCGGTCTCTATCCGCCGCGCGCGTTAGAAACTTGAGGAAGGCTGTCCCTAGTACGAGAGGACCGGGACGGACGAACCTCTGGTGTGCCAGTTGTTCCGCCAGGAGCACCGCTGGTTAGCTACGTTCGGAAGGGATAACCGCTGAAAGCATCTAAGCGGGAAGCCTGTTCCAAGATGAGGTTTCTCACCCCCTCGAGGGGGTAAGGCCCCCGGCAGACCACCGGGTTGATAGGCCAGAACTGGAAGTGCAGTAATGCATGCAGGTGACTGGTACTAATAGGCCGAGGACTTACCACAAAGAAGCTACGCGTCCACTGTGCGGTATCTGAAACAACACACAGATACTGATGAGAAACCCTGTTTTCTCCATCCCCCAACACCAGAAACTGGTGTTGACGGGTGGTGAAACCAGGTGATCAGAAGAAGGTTACTGTGACAGTTTCATAGAGTTACGGCGGTCATAGCGAAGGGGAAACGCCCGGTCCCATTCCGAACCCGGAAGCTAAGCCCTTCAGCGCCGATGGTACTGCACTCGACAGGGTGTGGGAGAGTAGGACACCGCCGAACACACATTAGAGAAGCCCCCCAACCAGTGATGGTTGGGGGGCTTTCTCGTACCCAAAACACCCCACCACCACCACCATCACCCGAAAGCACCGCCGCCGGCACCCCCGACTTCGAGCGAACGGCACGTTCGTCGCCTCAGATCGACCCAACGCACCGTTCACACCATCAAAGGGGCGGGCACGCCGCCGACTCACCACCCCGCCCGGGACCGAGCGAACGACACGCTCACCCTCTTAGGCGAGGGGAACGGTACGTTCACTATCAGGGCAGGAATTGGGCGAGGAAGATGCCGCCGCCGATGCACGTAGCGACTTGTTAGCCAAGGTATAGATTGTGAACCGTCTCATAAGTCCGAAGTACTCTCCGATTTTGTGCCTTCGTCCCTAGCACTTTGGCCTAGGCTGAGTCTCATGGTGGGGTTGAGCAGCTCGAGGGTGTCGCATTTGCGACTCGTTCCGACGGAACCTGAAGAACTGCAAAGGTTTGTACTAGAAGCTGGCGGAGGGCGTGGGGGCATTCAGATTGCGCGATCGTTGCGTTCGAAGAGGCGCGCGGTACCGGCGCAATACGCGATACGTATCAGTGTCGACAATGTTTGTCGGCGGCCATGAAATTCTGCCCGGAGACGGCCACGAAACTGCCCGCTGGCGGACATGAAACCTGCCCGGTGGCGGTCATGGGATCTGCCCGACACGACGTCGTCTGCCTCACCGGCTCCGACGGTTGAGGCCCCTCCTCAGGTGCGATCGGCGGTGCTGAAGCGCCCGTCGCCCTGAGGAGGGACAACTTGAAGTCTGCCGAGGAGATCATGGAAATCCTGGATGCCTACGACCTGACAGGGTCGTTGCGTGATGCCGGCGAGCTGGCCGGATGCTCGCACCACACGGTCAAGCACTACGTGGACCGCCGTGCTGCCGGGGGTGAGCTGGACAAGGCCGTGACTCGGCCGCAGTTGATCGATGAGTACCTGCCCAAGGTCGAGGAGTGGGTCGAGCGGTCCAAGGGCAAGGTCCGTGCCGACAGAGCGCACGAGAAGCTGCTCGCGATGGGCTACAAGGGTTCGGAGCGCACCACCCGTCGTGCGGTCGCATCGGTGAAGAAGTCATACCGGTCAGGACATGTGCGGGTCCACCGGCCCTGGGTCACCGAGCCGGGGATGTGGCTGCAGTACGACTACGGCGACGGACCTGTCGTCGACGGCGTCAAGACGGTTCTGTTCGTGGCGTGGCTGGCGTGGTCGCGGTTCCGGGTCGTGATCGCGCTGCGCGATAAGACCATGCCGTCCGTGTTCGCCGCGCTGGACCAGACCTTCCGCCGGTTGGGTGGGGTGCCGACCTACGTGCTGACCGACAACGAGAAGACCGTCACGACCGAGCACATCGCCGGGATCCCGGTCCGCAACGGACAGCTCGTCACCTTCGCCGAGCACTACTCGGTCGTGGTCCACACCTGTGTGCCGGCGGATCCGGCGTCCAAGGGCGGCACCGAGTCGTCGGTGAAGATCAGCAAGGCCGACCTGGTGCCCAAGGACACCAACCTGCGTGAGGAGTACGCGTCGTTTAGCGAGCTCGAGGAGGCGTGTGAGGCGTTCTGTCAGAAGGTCAACACCCGGGCTCACCGGACCACGAAGCGGCCACCGGTCGAGATGTTGGCCGAAGAGCGGACACGGCTACACCCGGTCCCGACACAGCCGCACACAGTCGCGTTCGGCACCACCCGGGTAGTGCCGGGCAACACGCCGATGGTGATGTTCGAGTCCGGCCAGTACTCGGTGCCACACACCCTGCTCGGCGCCACGGTGTGGGTTCGTGCCCAAGGACTCGGCGACGGCGAGGAGGTCGTCATCGTTCACGTCGGCGAGGACGGACCCGCCGAGGTCGCCCGCCACGCGCGCGCGACGCCGGGCACGCCGAGGATCAACGACGAGCACTTCCCACCGCAGCCGGAAGGTCCGTTGAACCGGCAGCCGCGAGCGAAGAACCCAGCGGAAGCCGAGTTCCTCGACCTGGGCGAGGGCGCCCGCCTGTGGCTGGTCGAGGCCGCTGCGGCGGGCACGCCGCGGATGAGGGTCAAGATGGCCGAAGCCCTCAGCCTGGCCAAGCTGTTCGACCCCGTCGAGGTCGACTGGGCACTCGGCCACGCCGCCGTCCACGGCCGGTTCGCCGAGGCCGATCTGTCCTCGATCCTCGACCACCACGCCCGGCAACCCGCTGTTGGCGAGCACCGTGCCGGCGAAGAACGGTCGCTGACCCAGGGCACCGCCGGATGGGCACGTCTCGGCCAGCACGACAGCCAGCACGACAGCCGCGAGGGGAACGAGGTGACCCGATGACGACCAAGACCACCACACCATCGATGGCGTCCGCGCCGCCGTTGCCGGCCGAGTTGGAGGACCTCTTGCGGCGGCTTCGGCTGCCCCACATCCGTCGCCACGCACCGGAGGTCGTCGCGACCGCGAAGGCCCAACGCTGGGAGCCCGCCGAGGTGCTCAAGGCTCTGTTCGCCGAGGAGGTCGCCGGAAGGGAACGCTCCGCACTGGCCACCCGCAGGGCGGCTGCGGGGTTCCCGACCGGGAAGACGTTCGATGCGTGGCAGCCCGAGGCATCCTCGATCCCGGCACCGACCCAGCAGGCACTCCGCACCCTGGAATGGGTCCACCGTCGGGAAAACCTCGTCGTGTGCGGGCCGTCGGGGACCGGGAAGACGTTCCTACTGGAGGCACTCGGTCACCAAGCCGTCGAGGCCGGGTTGAAGGTCGCCTGGTTCACCCTGGAAGACCTCGGGGTCCTGCTGCGCCGCCATCGTGCCGACGACACGGTGTCCAAGGCCATCGCCCGTGTGCTGCGCGCCGATCTCGTTGTCGTCGACGACATCGGCCTGTTGCCGGTCGCCCAGGATGCCGCCGAGGGGCTCTACCGGCTCGTCGACGCCGCCTACGAGAAGCGGTCGGTCGCGATCAGCTCGAACCTGCACCCGTCCGGGTTCGACGAGCTGATGCCCAAGACGCTGGCGACCGCCACCGTCGACCGGCTACTGCACCACGCCCACGTGTGCCAGACCAGCGGAGACTCCGTGCGACTTACCCAGGCACTCGCCGGCCGAGGGGTGAGTCCCTTGAGCTGAGTGCTCTGGTCGGTGGTGGCCGCAAGCCCACTGGGCAGATCCCATGGCCACCACCGGGCAGTTCTCGTGACCGTCAGCGGGCAGGTCTCACGACCGCCCCTGGGCAGTTCCTACTGTCCCTTGACAAATGTTTCCACTCAGATCTGGCGACGAATCCTCGTCGCGTCGGATCTGAATCTGGATGACCTGCATTCGGTGGTTCAACGGGCAATGGGGTGGAGTGACCGTCAATCGCACGCGTGGTCCAAGTCCGGCAGCCGATTTCCCGGCGAGGTCGAAGAGTACGTAGCTTCCGGGAGCAACGCAGAGCAGCGTCGGGCCGGCCGAGCGGCGATCGTAGAGTCCGCGGTACGCCTGGACGAGGTCATGGTCTCGCCTGGCGATGAAATCAGTTATCGCTACGGACGCTTCGGGAACTGGCGCCACACGCTGACACTTGAATCTTCCGAAGTACTGCCCGAAGGGTTCCAAGTTGTGTGTGCCGCGGGTCGCGGTGCTTGTCCGCCGGAGGAATGCGTCGGACCTGACGAGTACGAGCAGCTCCTCGGTGTTCTCGCTTCGGAGAAGCTGCGCTCCCATGAATGGACCCTCGAATGGCCACAAACTGATTTCGAGCCGACACGATTCGAGATCGCTGAGGTCAATAATCGACTGCATAGTCCTAGACCGGACGAGATCGCTGCGTCGTACGACATTGCGAAGCTCGTCGAATGCCTGGGACCCTCGCGAGTCCCGGAACTGCATGCGGTCCTCGCCCGAGCAGGCATTGACGATCAGTCGGCAATCGGGGAGTTGGTCCACGTCGAGGCGGGCCAACGCATTCAAGCGGTTCTGGCTCTGATCGGTGTCGAAGGGATCGGTGCCGATGATTTCTTCACGACGGTCGACGCGATGCTCGACGAACCTGAACTGGGACCTGTAAACCTTCCACAAGGGCGATCACTCTTCGCAGTGCTCAAGAAGTTCGGCCTGGTGCGAAAGCACAAAGGGCAGATTGTTCTGACGAAGCGGGGACAGTCGGCAGAGCGGGACGCGTCAATGACGTGGTCGGTGATCGTCGAGGGAGTTCCGGTTGCGCCCGGCGGCTCGCAGAGAGCGGTGGAACTCCTCGTCCTCCTTGCCGTAGCCGCCGGCATGTCCCCGGCGGATCGTCATCGTTTCGTCGCGGGAGCGCTGGAGTCGATTCGGTCGTCGAGCATCCTGATGGCTGGAGCTCAGACTTCCAGACGTGACACGTCCGGGAGCACCGTAGAGGTGCTCGGATTGATCGGCGCTACGGGGTACGAGCTGGGGAAGTTCGGCAGCAAAGCGGACTCGCCCTGGGCTGTTCACCTCGCGAGGGCGATCCTGCGGCGTTAACTCGCGCGTCGACGCAGACAACCGAAACGGGGTTCGATCCGGCAATGCCGAATCGAACCCCGTTTCGTGTACCGATAGAGATCAGATGTTCACGCCGTAGTCGCGGGCGATTCCGGCCAGTCCCGATGCGTATCCCTGTCCGACTGCACGGAACTTCCATTCGCCATTGTGGCGGTAGAGCTCACCGAAAAGCATGGCTGTCTCGGTGGATGCATCTTCGGAGAGGTCGTAGCGTGCCAGTTCGGAGCCGTTCGACAGATCTACGACGCGGATGTAGGCGTTGGTGACCTGTCCGAAGGACTGGAGTCGCGCATCGGCGTCGTGAATCGAGACGGGGAAGAAGATGTTGGTGACGTTGGGCGGTACAGCCGGGAGGTCGACGTTGATGACCTCGTCGTCGCCGTCACCTTCACCGGTGAGGTTGTCGCCGGTGTGCTCGATGGATCCGTCGGGCGAGCGAAGGTTGTTGTAGAAGACGAAGTGAAGGTCGGAAAGGACCTTGCGTTCCGGGCCGGTGACCAACGCGCTGGCGTCGAGGTCGAAGTCGGCACCACTGGTGCTGCGTGCATCCCAGCCGAGACCGACTGCGACCTTGGTCAGATTGGGTGCGGCCTTCGACAGAGATACGTTGCCGCCCTTGGCAAGTGTGACGCCCATTCAGGTTCCTCTCGTTCGAACGAAGTGGATTTCTTCGTTCGGGAGTTCTGTGTTGTCCGTTCGCGACTCACATTACCGTGAGCGGGTAGGTGCGGTTCGACCGAATAGGCACCTCACTCGAACAGCGCGCGAAGATCCTCGGCGTCGAGTCCGGTGCCCAGTGTGCCTTCGGCGTCCATGACATTCGAGAACAATGCCGACTTCTTGGCTTTGAGCGCCATGACCTTCTCTTCGATGGTGTCTTTGGCAATGAGGCGGTAGACCATGACGTTTCGTGTCTGCCCGATGCGGTGAGTACGGTCGACCGCTTGTGCCTCGGCGGCCGGGTTCCACCAGGGGTCGAGAATGAAGCAGTAGTCGGCCTCGGTGAGATTGAGGCCGAAGCCACCAGCCTTGAGGCTGATCAGGAAGACGGGGACTGCACCAGACTTGAACTCCTCCAACACTTCACCGCGATTGCGCGTCGAACCGTCGAGATAGCTGTACGGAATTCTTTCCTCGTCGAGTCGGTTGCGGACAGAACCGAGGAACCCGGTGAATTGGCTGAAGATCAACGCACGGTGTCCGCCGGCAATGACGTCGTCCAATTGCTCGACGAGAGCGTCGACCTTGGCCGATGGGACGGGTCCGCTTTCCTCGTCGACCAGCGAGACGTCGAGACTGAGTTGGCGTAGCAGCGTCAGCGATTGCAGGATCGTGAATCGGTTCTTGTCGACGTCGTCGAGCAGTCCGAGAATCTTCTGCCGTTCGCGTTGCAGGTGGGTGTCGTATATCGCGCGATGGCTCGGATGCAACTCGATCTCGAGTACCTGCTCCTGCTTGGGCGGCAAGTCCGCAGCCACCTGTTCCTTGGTGCGCCGCACCATCAGCGGTTTGACGCGTCGTCGCAGTTGCGCCAATCGTTCTGCATCACCGTCTTTTTCGATGGGAGTGCGGTAGAAATCGGTGAAGGTGGTGGGGCTGGGAAACAGTCCCGGTGCAGTGATCGCGAGCAGCGACCACAACTCCATGAGATTGTTCTCCATGGGTGTTCCGGTGATCGCGAGTTTGAACGGTGCGTTCACCGCCCTCGCGCACTGGTGGACCTTGGACTTGTGGTTCTTGGCGAATTGGGCTTCGTCGAGTACCAGTCCGGACCAGCGGCCCGCGGAATACGCATCGGTGTCGAGGCGGAAGAGGGCGTACGACGTCACGACGATGTCCGCCCCGTCGACGAGTGCGGCCAGATCGGTTTTTCTGCGGCGCAGCGTGTCCGTGATGACAGCGGTGTGGAGGGTCGGTGCGAACTTCGCCACTTCGGACTTCCAGTTGGAGACCACGCTGGTGGGTGCGACGATCAGAAAGGGAGGCGCGGCTGGATTCGACTGCCTTGCAGCGCAGATCATTGCGAGGGTCTGCAGTGTCTTGCCCAGGCCCATGTCGTCGGCGAGTATGCCGCCCAGGCTGTGCTGGCGCAGGAAATTGAGCCAACGGAATCCGTCGACCTGATAGGGACGTAGCGTTGCCGTCAACGTGTCCGGGACTTCGACGGGATCGATGCCCGAACTGCCGAGCAATCCTGCGATCTGCTTCTTCCAAGCTGCTGCTTGATGTTCGACCCTTCCGAGCGCCGTCAATTCTTCCCACAGTCCGGCCTGAAATTTGCTGATCCCGAGTTTGCCGGTAGGCCGATCGAGTAGCGACCGCGCTTCGGTGATGAGACGGTGCAGGCCGAGTAGTTCAGGTGCGTCGAGCCGAAAGAAGGCGCCGTCCGGTAGCAGTATGTGAGTCTCGCCCTTGCTCAGAGCAGAGAACAGTGTTGTGAACGGAACGCTTTGTCCCGCAACATCGACGGTGACATCGAGGTCGAACCAGTCGGATCCGCTGTCCCCGTCGGGGGCTGATGTGCTGAGGCCGATCACGACAGCGTCGTCTGCAGGCCGGTAGTCGGCGGGGGTTCCTGCAACCGTGAGGTCGATGGCGTCGTGCGCTTCGAGTTGGGGCAGGAGGTCGAGTGTGAACTGCATGGAATCGAGGCCGGTCAAAGTTCCCGCGAGAGTGGCCTTCGCCGCGGCCGCGCCGAGGCTGTTGGTGATGGCATCTTCGGCAGCGTGATTGCGGACCTCGGACTCGTCGGTGGTTGCATCGGCGGTAGAAATGATCAGTTCGTCGGCATCGACGGTGTACTTCCATGCCGACTCGATGTCGATGCGGTGGTCGCCTTCGTAAGTGGCCATCAGTTGTAGCCGAGGACCGGACACAGTCGGTGGGTTGTAAGCACCGTCGGAAGATAGGACGGGAGCGAGGCTTCCGAGTTTGAACACGAACCGCGAAGTGAACGCATCTCGATGCTCGGCGGGTATGTCGACTGACTTTCCGGAGTCGATCAACTGCCTCAATTGGTGGGTGACCGGCGTGTGCAGCGGTGCGAGCGTGATCGCGTTGGCGGCGTCGAGCGCGAAGACACCATGTGCCGGCGTACCGACAAGTCCCCAGTCGGAATGGGTGATGATGTGCCCATCGGTCTGAATTCGGGGAGTGAGACGGAGGTTGTCGTCTTCTGCTCCGTGGACGTCGAGGCAGATGTTGGTGTCGTCGAGTAGGGAGATGTTGCCGAGGCCGGCCTTCGAGTGAACGAGTGAAACGCCGACGCTGATCGCCTCATCAAGAAGCGACCAGAGTTGCGGGCTCGGAAACCCGGCAAGATCGATCTCCGCTGCATTCTGATTTCGGTAATGGTTGCCGGCGCTGTGGAGGAGATGTATGTCGCGTAGAACCCGGAGGTGATCTGCGGGGAACTGAAAAGTGCTTCCGAGTTTGTTCCAGGCGAGCCCGCCGGAGATCCACCCTCTCGCTCCTGGTTGTACGGGTTTGATGATGAGCCTTGTCGATGCGCCCTTGGTTCGGGTGGTGAATTGAATGCCAAGTCCACGTGTAGTGCGGCCGGCCAGGTCTGGTCGGAGCAACTCCTCGAGCGAGCTGTCCCATCCGAGGTGTTGTGGAGTCTTGTTCGCCTCGGCCACCGCTGCGAGTACCAACGCGACTACGTGCTTGCAGTTCATCCGCACGGGACACGTGCAGAGGCCACGCGTGAACGTTGCTGTACCGGCCGCGCCGCGACTTACCGAAATCGTGCAGGTGTACGGCTCTCGCGCAGTTCCCGATACAGCGCCGGTCAAGATGTCAGCGGTGTCGTTCCATCCGATGGATTCGACTGCATTCTCCCGCAGGTAGACAAGTCCGCGGTCGTAGGTGGTTGTGCCCACGACAGCGCGAATTCGGTCGAGGTCGAGGGCCCTGACTGAATCCGGTTGCACGGGGGCCAGCCTAGTAGCGGCGACCGACAGATCTTGTCGTGGTCGTTTGTCCAAGAAAGTCCGAACTGCACGGTATGTTCACGGAAACATCTTTGACTGGTTTGGGAGTTTCATGAGGACTGAGCGGCGTGCGTGGATTCGATCTGCGCGCACAGGTGCGGTGTGTTTGGCCGTCTGTGCACTTTCTTTGCAATTGGGCGGACTGTCGACGGCAGCGCCGAGTTCCGGAAGCTCGGGTAGTTCGGGAAGCTCGGGAAGTCTGGGCAGCGTCGAGGGAAGCGTGAGCTCGGGGTCGACGATCCCGGGACCACTTCAGGAGGATCCGGGCCCCAAACCGGACCTGCGCGACGACATCGTCGTCCCGGCCATCGTCGGCGAGAAGGTGACCGCACCACAAGCGATCAGGCTGACGGTGGCGTCGCCCGCACTTCGACGCGAGGTCGGCGTCGAGATTTTGCTACCCGCTGACAATTCGGTTCCGCGCCCAGCGCTGTACATGCTCGAGGGTGTCGACGCCGGAGAGAAAAGCAGCGGATGGATGACGATCGGCGGCGCCCCGGCGTTCTTCGCCGACAAGAACGTCAACGTCGTGATGCTCAATGGCGGAATCGCGAGCCTGTACTCGGACTGGGAGAATCCGGATCCGCGGCTGGGACTGCACAAGTGGGAAACCTTCATCACCGAGGAGTTGCCACCGCTGATCGACGCGCGACTCGAGACCAACGGAATCAACGCGATTGCCGGCAATTCCATGGGCGCGATGGGTGCAATGATGCTCGCCCAACGCTTTCCGGACATGTATCGCGGCGTTGCCGTGTTCAGCGGTTGTTATTCCACGATGGATCCGCTCGGCCGAACTGCCGTCCAGGCCACGATTTCTTCTCGAAGCGGAGATCCGGCCAACATCTGGGGTGTGCCAGGGGGCCCGGAGTGGGAGGCACACGATTCGTTGATCAACGCAGAGAAGTTGCGTGGCAAGGAAATCTACGTGTCGACGGCAAACGGTCGTCCCGGATCTGACGAGACGCTGCAGACTCCTGAACTGCTCGAGCGTCTGGTGATCGGCGGCGGCATCGAGGTTGCCGCCCACGCCTGCACCAAGATGTTCGACGCTCGGTTGCAGGAGCTGAAGATTCCGGCGCAGGTGGATTACGAGCCGAACGGCACGCACGCGTGGGCGTATTGGCGTGAACGACTGCCGAAGGCGTGGCCGACTCTGTCCCGGGCATTGGGCGTCTGACGGTTCGACAACAGTGCTCGGGTTGTGGATGCACCACAACCCGAGCGTTGGATCACTCGCAGGCGATGCCGTCGTTGTCGCGGTCGAGATGCGGGGCGTATCCGTTCTGGCCCCGGTACAACGGAGCTGCGCCGGCATTACGAACGGCTGTGCAGTTCTGGTAGTACCGCGCTGGTGCGGGAGTGTTCTGCGGCGCCGGCTGGTTCTGGGGCGCTTGCGGAGCGGGCGGCGCCGGCGGTGCGAAGACCGGGGGAAGGAACGGCTGGACTGCGTCGGCAGAGCCAGTCGGAATCATGCGTGCGATCTCGATCGGTAGGAAATCGAAAACCGTGGATGCCTGAGCGGCGGGCGCGGCAACCAGAGTGATTGCGGCGCAACCTGCGACGCTGAATGCCAAACGGCGGAGCTTCATGTGACCTCGTGTTCAACTGGGCAGCCCTTCCACTTCGGAGGGCTGTGCCGGCTGAGCATACTGGTCATAACGACCAAATGGTTTATTTCGGTAAGGGTGAAATCTGGGGTGAAAAGCAGCGTCCCCGCACCGTATTGCTCAGGTGCGAGGACGCTGCTGTAGTCATCGAGGGTTACGCGTCGACAAGTTCCTCGGCGAAGGGGTCACCGTTGCGGGGAGCGTCGAAGCGCTCCTTGTCGAGGATTCCCTCACGCTTTGCGACGATGACCGGGACCAGTGCCTGGCCGGTGACGTTGACTGCGGTACGGCCCATGTCGACGATCGGTTCGACTGCGAGGAGCAGTCCGACGCCGGCCAGGGGAAGACCAAGGGTGGAGAGTGTGAGTGTGAGCATGACTGTCGCACCGGTGGTTCCGGCCGTTGCCGCTGAGCCGATGACCGAGACGACGACGATCAACAGGTAGTCGGTGAAGGTCAGCGGAACGTCGTAGAAGCCTGCGACGAAAATCGCCGCGATCGCGGGATAGATTGCGGCGCAACCGTCCATCTTCGTGGTGGCACCAAGCGGAACGGCGAACGAGGCGTACTCACGCGGAACGCCGAGGTTGCGTTCGGTGACGCGTTCGGTCAACGGCAGGGTGCCGATCGACGAGCGCGAGACGAATCCGAGCTGAGTTGCGGGCCAGACGCCGGAGAAGAAGCTTCGAACCGAGAGGCCGTGTGCGGCAATCAGGATGGGGTAGACCACGAAGAACACGATCGCCAGACCGATGTAGATGGCGGCGGTGAAGACGCCCAGCGACCCGATCGCATCCCATCCGTAGGTGGCGACAGCGTTGGCGATCAGCGCAGCGGTGCCGATCGGGGCAAGGCGGATGATCCACCACAGGACCTTCTGGACGATCGCGAGCAGCGACGCGTTGAACTCGAGGAACGGCGCAGCCTTGGGGCCGATCTTCAGTGCAGCAATGCCGATTGCGCCGGCGATGACGAGCAGCTGCAGGACGTTGAAGCTCAGCGATGTAGTCGCCACGCCTTCGGCGACGGAAGTCTTTGCGCCCAGCCCCAGGAAGTTGTTCGGAACCAGTCCGGTGATGAACGCCCACCACGAGCCGGAGCTCTTGGGTTCCTTTGCTGCTTCGGCGGCGACATCGGTCCGTGAACCGGGATCGGTGATCAGGCCGACGATGATGCCGATGATCACAGCAATGAAAGCGGTGATCGCGAACCAGAGCAAGGTCTGCACGGCCAGGCGAGCTGCATTGGCGACCTGGCGCAGGTTGGCGATGGAGCTGACAATGGCGGTGAACACCAGCGGGATAACCGCAACGGTGAGCAGCTTGACGTAACTCGAACCGATGGTCTGCACGGTGCCGACCAACCAGTTGACGTTGCCGTCGGCTGCATCAGGCATTGCCCGGGCGACGAGACCGATGATGACACCGAGTACGAGACCGGCGACGATCTGCGGTCCGAATGCCGTCGCCCAGGACGGAAAACGCGACGTGGACTTTTCCGGCACGCCGGTGGAGGTGGAGCTGGGCATGACTATGCCTTTCGAAAATCAAGGGAGCGAAACGCAGCGCGGCACCAGAGGCCGGGCAGATTCGAAGAAATGTTTCCTGGTACGCGTCAGGTCAGAGCGAGCGCGTACACATTGCGCTCGCCTGCAGGCGAAGGTCGACGTAACGCCGACTGGTCAGGAACAACACTGTCCACACACTACTCGCAGCTTCAACTACTCGATCCCGAGGGTCGCCGCGGGAGTTCGCTTCGTGTTCGTCGGGTGTGCCCCGATCAGTCACTGTTGGTCGGTTGACTAGTCTCGACGATCAGTAGGTGCCGCACCGGCGCCTACGCGTCGGCAAGCGGAAGCGAGAGACCGATGAGCGTTCGGAATGCCGAGTACCCGCGTCCGAAGCATTTCCTGGTGCACCTCAGTGACACGCATCTGGTGGCTCAGGGGGAGTTGTACGACGCCGTGGATGCGTCGACGAGATTGCGGGAAGTGCTCAGCGGGATCGTGGCCTCGGGCGCACGCCCGGATGGACTGATATTCACCGGCGACCTGACCGACCAGGGACACCCCGACGCATACGCGGAATTGAAAGCCATCGTGGAACCCGTGGCGGCCGAGATCGATGCGCAGGTCGTCTGGGCGATGGGCAACCACGACGACCGCCCTACGTTCAGATCTCTGCTGTTGGGCGAGGACGCCACCGATCATCCCGTCGACAACGTCTACGACCTTGACGGACTGCGGGTGATCACCCTGGATTCGTCGGTTCCCGGGCATCACTACGGTGAGATCACGGATGGCCAATTGGATTGGCTACGCGCAGAATTGGCGGTGCCGGCGCCCGACGGAACAATTCTGGCGCTGCATCATCCGCCGGTTCCGTGCATTCAGGATCTCGCGGTTCTGGTGGAGTTGCGCGATCAGTCCCGGTTGGCGGACGTCTTGCGTGGCAGCGACGTCCGGGCGATTCTTGCTGGGCATCTGCACTATTCGACGACGGCGACGTTCGCCGGCATTCCGGTTTCCGTGGCGTCGTCGACGTGTTACACCCAGGACTTGAATGTGGAAGTCGGTGGTCAGCGTGGTCGTGACGGGGCTCAGGGGTGCAATCTGGTGCACGTGTACGACGAGACAATTGTTCATTCGGTCGTTCCACTCGGCGCGCACGTGACGGTCGGTGAGCCCGTCGACGCGGCCGAGGGTGCCCGGAGGCTCAGTGCTGCCGGCATTCGAATCCTCGAGAGCGAAAAGGCGGCACGCTCGATCATCTGAGGTCGCAGGCGGTTTCCGGCACCCACGCGCAGTTCTGGGTGATTGCCGGGCGGTCGCGTACTCACTACCGTCGAGGTAGGTGCAGAGCTCCAGCAACAAGGACCGGCTAGCTGGACGGCAACCCTTCATGCCGATGGGGTGCCCCGGAATCACACCTGGCGACACGCGCGGTGCGTGTCGCAAGCGGCAGTCGCCACGAGAACCGCCAGTCGGGTGCTGACGGCTTCTGCGGTCGGCACTGTGCGCTCCCGAGTAGTTCTCGAACAGGAGTATGCGCCGATGACCTCCACCCCCTCTTCTTATCTTGCTCCGTTGCATCTCGCCGTAGCGCTGGACGGTGCCGGTTGGCACCCAGCGGCCTGGCGAGAGCCGCACTCGCGCCCGAGTGAGCTGTTCAGCGCGTCGTATTGGACTGACGTGGTGGCGACCGCCGAGCGTGGTCTGCTCGATTTCGTCACCATCGAGGACAGTCTCTCGGTGCCGGCCAACCCACTCGAGCCTGTCGACGACGCGGTTGACCGGGTGCGCGCTCGGCTCGACGCACATCTCGTGGCCGCCCGACTGGCACCGATCACGAGCAACATCGGGTTGATCCCGACTATCACCACCATTCACACCGAACCGTTCCACTTGTCCAAAGCCGTTGCCACGCTGGACTACACCTCGCGCGGTCGCGCCGGGTGGCAGGTGAAGGTGTCGGCGTCGGAATCCGAGGCAGCACAGTTCGGGCGCCGCGACATCCCAGTTCTCACCGATGCCGACCGTCAGTCGATCGTTTCAGGCGTCCTCCCGGACTTCGTGCGCGACCTGTTCGACGAAGCTGCGGAGGCAGCTGACGTAATCCGGCGACTCTGGGACAGCTGGGAGGACGGCGCCGAGATCCGCGACGTGGAGCAGCGCCGGTTCATCGACCGAGACAAGTTGCACTACATCGACTTCGAGGGAAAGTACCTCTCGGTCCGTGGACCGTCGGTGACTCCGCGCCCGCCGCAGGGGCATCCCGTCGTCACCGCATTGGCACATCAGCGGGTCGCGTACGAGCTGGCGGCGCGGACGGCCGATCTGGTGTTCGTGACGCCGTTCGACGACGAGCAGGTCACGGCAATCCTGGGTGAAGTGCGAGCAGCCGAAGAACACGTGCAGCGCACCGGCGAACCGCTTCGGGTCTTCACCGACATCGTCGTATTCTTCGATGCTCCGGAAGAAACCGGAAAGGAACGGCTCGCTCGCCTCGACGCGCAGGCCGGCGCCGAATACCGTTCGGACGCGCTGACCTTCACCGGCACCGCGGCTGAGTTGGCAGATCTTCTGCTCCGGTGGCAGCAGTTGGGAATCGACGGCTTCCGGTTGCGGCCGGGCGTCGTCGTGGACGACCTCGACGCGATCGCAGGTGAGCTGGTACCTGAATTGCAGCGACGCAACGTATTCCGCACCGAGTATCCGCAGACGAATCTTCGCGGACTGCTTGGCCTACCCATCGACGTTCCCAACCGCTACGCCGCCGGTACTCCGGCCGCCTGACAGACGAGGAATACATTTTCATGAGTTCTCAGAAGCGTAAGCAGGTCATCCTGGGTGCCTACCTCGGCGGCGTCAACCATCACACTGCATGGTGGGATCCGCAGGCGGGCAGCCAGATCGAGTTCGATTCCTTCGAACACACCGCTCGAACCGCCGAGCGTGGGAAGTTCGACTTCTTCTTCCTCGCCGAAGGCCTTGCCCTTCGTGAGCGTGCAGGACAGATTTTCGATCAGGACATCATCGGTAGGCCGGACACCTTCACGGTCCTTGCATCGTTGGCGGCGGTAACCGAACACCTCGGATTGGCCGGCACTATCAATGCCACGTTCAACGAGCCGTACGAACTGGCCCGCCAATTCGCGACGCTCGATCAGTTGTCCGGAGGACGTGCCGCCTGGAACGTCGTCACCTCGTTCGACGCATTCACCGGCCAGAACTTTCGCCGCGGCGGATACCTCGACCGCGCGCAACGATACGAGCGTGCGGAGGAGACCGTAGCGCTGGTGCGTGAACTGTGGGATTCGTGGCGAAGCGACGACATCGTGGCCGACAAGGCATCAGGGCGCTTTCTCGCGCGACCGGATGCCGGTGAATTCGCTTTTCATGGATCGCATTTCGACGTGAACGGCCGATTCACAGTGCCGCGTAGCCCGCAAGGGCGCCCGGTTATTCTGCAGGCCGGGGTGTCGCCGCAGGGGCGCGATTTTGCTGCCGGCAATGCCGACGCGATCTTCTCACCGTACGGTCAGTTGCCCGAGGCGGCCGATTTCTATCGCGATATCAAAGCACGTGCCGTTGCGGCCGGACGTGACCCGGGTGACATCAAGATCCTGCCGTCGGCGAGTTTTGTTCTCGGCACCTCGGAGGCAGATGCGATCGAGAAGTACCGAGAGATTCGCGACCAGCAGGTCACCGGCCAGACCGCTTTGGTTCTGCTCGAACAGATCTGGAATCTCGATCTGTCGAAGTACGACCCCGAAGGACCACTACCCGATATCGCTCCGGATCCCGAGGCTCCGCCGATCATCCAGGGCCGCGCCTTCATTCACCAAGATCGTTTCGCGACCGTCGCAAAACTGCGCGCGGTAGCGGAGAGCAAGAAGTTGAATCTGCGCGAAGTGGTGATCGATCAGTTCGAGCGTGGACCGATCGTCGGTACACCGCAGCAGGTTGCCGAGAAAATAGATTCGTTTGTCAGCAACGACGGTTCGGATGGGTTCATCCTCGGGTCGCACCTTGTGCCGACCGGCCTCGACGAGTTCGTCGACGACGTGGTGCCGCTGCTGCAGGATCGAGGTGTTCTCCGCAGTGACTACGAAGGAACGACGTTGCGTGACAATCTCGGTCTGCCCATTCCGGTGCAACGGGAGCATGTGACAGCACGCTGATCGACCGAAGTAGCAAGGGCCCAGCCGAAATCGGCTGGGCCCTTGTTTCGTCTAGGCTTCCCAGGGCGCCGGGATGGGGTAGTAGCTCTCCAGGAACTCCGTGATCTTGCGTGTCCGAAGTTCCAGATCGATCTCCGGAGCGCTGCCGTCGTTGAGGCAGAAGAAGTCCATGGAGCGCTTGGCGAGCAGTGAGTCCATGTCGCGCAAACCGGCCTTGACCGTCGTGTCGACGTATTTGACGGCGGCGGACTTCTGCACCACCGACCGTCCACTCATGAGCGTGTAGTAGTGGTACAGCGAATTGGTCACCGAGATATTGGAACTCGCGCGGAAGGTGCTTGCTGCAGTGGCCGCGAAGTCTTCGGCGAACTCGCGTTCCATCTCGGCCATCACGCTCTTGCGTAGTGGCGTCGCTGCGTGCTCCAGATGTCTGGTGGTCATCAGACCGAAGCGGTCCTGCAGCAGACGGCGGTTGACGCGGGCCGCATTCTCGAACCCGCTGCGGTCGTTGTCGTTGTGTCCCAATCCGATTCTGGTGTCGGCCTCGATGAACATGCTGATCCCACCGGGGGAGAAGAACATGTCAGGGCCGACGGGGCGACCGAAGAACATGTCGTCATTGGAGTAGAGGAAATGCTCTGCCAGACCCGGAATATGGTGCAGCTGGCACTCGACAGCTTGAGAATTGTGGGTGGGCAACACACTTGGATCGGCGAAGAACTTTTCGCTGGGCATGAACGTGACTCGCGGATCGTCGGCAAGCCAGTCCGGACGATCGGAATCGGTTGCGACGAAGATCCGCCGGATCCACGGCGCGTACATGTGGATAGATCTAAGTGCGTATTTGAGCTCGTCGATCTGACGGAAGCGCGCTTCTGATTCGTCGCCCTCGCCGACGATGTAGTTCTGCATGCGCTTGGCGCGCTGAGCCTGAAACTCTTTGGAAGAACCGTCGACCCAGGAAAAGACAAGATCGATATCGAAGCTGATATCGGAGGCATGATCGGCGAACATGTTCTCGATGGTCGGCCAGATCCGGCCGAATCGCTCGACGGTTCCTCGGACAGCTTCTTCGGGGAGGACGGTTCGTCGTGTCAGTGAGTTCTCGACGGGTAGGACGATTTCTTCGTCGGAAATCGACCACAATTCGATCTGAACGCCGATGTTCGCGCCGTAGTTCATACCGCTTGCGACGTGAACCCTCGGACGGAACAAGCGGAAGATCCGTGACTTGTTGGTTTTCGACAGGGCACCGTCCGCGACAAGGAGCGCTGGACTCTTCTTCGCGTCGACGGTTTTGGAATAGAAGGGTGCGTTGGCGCATCCCTCGACAAGTGCCTGCCGCAGGTTTTTGCGCTCGGTCCAGCTCACCGCGATCACGGGGCGCTCGTCGTTTCCGCGGACGAGTAGATACTCGATTCCTGCGGCGTCGAGGATGTCGCGGATGAAGAGGAGATCTTCGACCATCGCTTCGAGCGGCGTGGTGGTCGTGATCGCGAGGGCAAAACGATTCTTGAATCGGACGGTCTCGGGTAGCTCGCCCATCCGTGCGCGTGACGCGGCCGACGCCGGCTCCACAGGATTGGGGCTGTCCTGCTCCGGGGGTACGAAGTAGATGTCGTGCGGAGCGGGAGATTCTGTAATGGGATGCCTTCCGATTCTGATCCAGCTGTGTATCTGTCGCCCCCGACGCTGCGAGAGCGTGGTGGCGACGAGCTCAGTCTATGCCGTCGGCGCCGAAAGTCGGACATGAGTGACGGGGATGGGTAGCGCGGGGCGAGTCGGGTACCCCGAGGACCGAAGCGAGAGTGAAGGAGGAGAACCGATGCGTGTGAAAGCGATGGTCGGAACAGGCGCGGTGGCGGTTGCGCTGGCCGCCGGCCCAGTTGCGACAGCGTCTGCGGAGCGAACCGAGGCAGCGGGGTCGGAGGGTTCACCAGAGATGCTGACCTGCGAGGTGGTCTTCGATGCACTCGAAGACATGAGCCCGGAATGGACGGAAGAGGGGATCGATCAGGTCGAAGACTGGTGTGAGGCGATCACCGGCGAAGAAGACTGACCGTCAGCCGCGCGAGATCACTCGTCGCGACAGTCGCCACCGCCCGTCTTCGAGTTCGAACTCGTCCGCGTAGCTCCCGACGCCGCTGAGTTCGGGCGACGTGGCTGTGTCGACGTAGAACGTCCACACCGCATCCGCGCGGGCTGTCGTTTCCGAGGTCACGTCCACGGCGATCGCCGTGGTGACGTGGCGTGTGAATGTGCCCGGGCCTTGTATGCCGGCGGCTCGACGCTCGACTACTCCAGCAGCAATTTCTTCGCGGCCACGTCGTACCTGTGCGGGGATACCGCGATCGGGGTTGGCCGGCATGTTCCATTCGGCCTCGCGGGTGAACTGCTCCACGTAATCCTCGACCGAGCCGGTATCGGCAAGATGCGCGATGCGAGCGAGCGTTGAACGAATCTGTTCGGCAGGGCCCTCGGGTTGCATGCTGTCCTCCGTAGACGTGGGTGCGGCAGATCGCACGCTACAGCTCATGACGACAACGACGACGGCCTCGTCCCAGTGAGCGGCAGTATTCTCCGGCGAGGGAGCGGTGAACTTTGAGATCACCTCGAGTTCAACCGTATTCGGGCGCGCAGCGTAAATGATTGAGTGTTCACAGTAGGCAGCGCCATGACGACTGCCGCGCCCGTAGGCTTGACCGACTCACAGGAGATCGCCATGTCCGTCACCGAACTCGAACGTGTCACCCAGACCCCGGAGCAGATCTACGCTGCCGGCGGAATCACCGTCCACAAAGTAGGCGAGCTGATCGGCGCCCGCATCGACGGCGTCCATCTCTCCGGCGACTTGTCCGAAGAGACCGCTTACGCGATCAACTATGCGCTGGCAGCGCACAAGGTTGTGTTCTTCCGTGGGCAGCAGCATCTCGACGACACGTCGCAGTACGAATTCGCCGGAACCCTCGGCACCCAGACCACCCCGCATCCGACGGTGAAGTCCAGGGGCGACAAGCTGTTGGTGCTCGACCGTGCCGCCAACAGTTGGCACACGGACGTGACGTTCGTCGACCGCATCCCGAAAGCCTCGATTCTGCGAGCGACGACCATGCCCGAGTACGGCGGAGCGACCACGTGGGCGTCGACCACCGCTGCGTACGACCAACTGCCGCGTTCGCTCAAGGTCTTGGTCGAGAATTTGCGGGCCGTTCACACCAATGCCTACGACTATGCCGAGGTTGTCGATCAGGCGAACCCGGTAGACGCGCAGCGCCAGGCCTACTACGCCGAATTCACCCGTGAGATCTATGAGACCGAACACCCGGTGGTGCGTATCCATCCGGCGACGGGGGAGAAGACCCTCCTGCTCGGTCACTTCTTCAAGGAGTTCGTCGGGCTCAAGCCGTCGGAGTCGGTCGCTCTTTACCAGATCCTGCAGGCACGAATCATCAAGTTGGAAAACACTGTTCGATGGAACTGGTCGGCCGGCGACCTGGCGATCTGGGACAACCAGGCGACTCAGCATTACGGTATCGCCGACTACGGGACTCAGGCCCGCAGTGTGCACCGTGTGACATTGGCCGGCGACGTCCCCGTCGACGTCCACGGCGAGCAGAGTCGAATCCTCCAGGGTGACGCCGCGGAGTATTCGATCATCGCGGACATCGATCGGCTTCCCGGCTTCGCCGCGAACTGATCAGTCGTGCTGCGGGTGATCCGGCGGGAACATCTGTCCCCATGAGTGACTGCACGCTCGGCACGTCCATTCCGGGGTGTCCGGTCCCACGACGCAGCCAGTTACGGCGAGCCACGGTAGGTGATCGAACGGATGGACCGGCATCCCCGGGGCACACTGAGCGGTTCTGTGTGCACCGCAGTGTGGGCACGGTGGATTTTTCGCCAGCATGTAGTCGATGAAGTTGGTGTGCCCAGACGTGGCCATCCTTCCGGTGCACTTGCGGCACAGGACGGCTGGGTAGTCGTCACCAGGTTCAGCCTGCCTGAAGATCCGTGATGCGGAATGAAAGTGAAGGCGATCGCTGCTGTTGAACTTTCGCAACGGCAACGGCATCGGTGAGCCGCAACCTGTGCAGTTTCCCCGCTCGTTCATCAACGTCCGGGCGTGGGCAGCTGTGGACGTCGGATCCAGCGTGTCGATGTCGCCGAAGTAGTGCGCATAGTGTGACTGGCCGGCCGTGAGAATCCGGTCGGCCAGTGCGTCGTCGACCGGCCCAGGATCCGTGGGAAACGTGATGGACCATCATTGTTCGAGTTCTGGAACGGTGGGCAAACCGTGGAGTTCGTACGGGCGTTCATCGACTTCCATCGGCGACGTGCCGTCGAAGGGCGCAGCCACGGTCTCGATGCAGAGCAGCGTGCGAGGAGTGGTGTCGAGAACCGTGACCAGCAGGTCACCGATGGCCATCTTTCCGTGCATGATCCAGGGATCGACACGGGCTCGGGGTTCGAGAAACGCGACCACGGCATCGATCCATGGCGTGCCGAGTGCGATGAATACGTGCTGACCGGAGCTCCGCGTGATCATCGGACGATTCTCGCAAGGGCTGCCGACAGCGTCAGGCTTTGACCACCTTGCGCCCGAGCAGCGATGCAACCAGTCCGTCGACGAAGGTCGCTTGCCGTCCGAGGGGATCGGAATCCGCTGCCGCGACGCTGCCGATCGAAATCGATCTCGTCAGGCCGGTCTCGCTGATGAATTCGGCGGCGAGGTGCGCTTCTCGGAATGTGAGGCCGCCCAGATGTGTCGTGTCGTCGACTCCGAGAACACGTCCGTCGATGATGTCCATGTCGAAATGGACGTGGACGCCGTTCACACCCTGGCCCGCCGCGGCGAGGACGCGAGGCATCAAGGCCGCCATGCCATGGCGATCGATCTCGTCGATCGTCACCAGCAATACCCCGTACTCGTCGAGTGCGCGCTTGTGATCGACCGTGGCGTTCTTGACGCCCACCAAGACGGTGTTCTCCAAACTGGGGCCGTGCAGATCCGCCGCCGACGACAGCAATTGTTCGATGTCACCGTGTGAAGCGAAAATGATTGCACCCAAATCGGTTCCAGGTTCGGTGGCGATCGGAATTCTGGTGTTCTGCCAGGCTTCGGCAGTGAGCCACAGCGGCAGCGTTGTGAGATCCGCAGCGGCATTCTCTGCTTGAATGCAGTCGAAACCGATTCCGGACATGTCCTCACGTAGACCGTGATCGAGGAGATGGCTTGCCAGGCCGGTAGTTTCGAGGTCGATCAATTCGACGGTCGCATTGGCATCGATCGGTTCGGTGCCCAGAACGTATCGCTTTTCGACGTAGGGCGATGTCATTGCCATCAAGAGCGCGCCGTAGTCGATCGTGAAGTCGACCGTGCCACCCAGTCGGTATTCGTCACCTGTTTCTCCGGCGTCGACGAGGAGGTGATCGCTGCTGGCGCTGATCACTTTCAGGCGCGGATCTATCGGGGTCAAGCCTTCCGGCGAGATGTCTTCGCGGCCGATGGACAAGATCAGGCGTCGGCTCGGCTTGTCCTCGTTGTCGAAGACGGGGCGTCGGCCGAACGCGTCTTCCCCTGAGACTCCATACGGCCGCGACGGCTTGATCTTGGCCTCGATGATGTCCGCGGTGAGAGTGAAGGCGTCGTTGTTCAGCAGTTCGTACAGTCCTGGGGGAGTCGGTGATTCGGCCAGAACGATGCTGGCACCCAAACGCAGATGGTTGATCCCCTCGGGCATCGTTCCGGTCTCGAGGAGTGGCAGAGAGAACGTATTGCCGCCGGAAACGATCGGCAGTTCGATCGAGAACCGCTTCGTGATTTCGTCGGCAAGGTAGACCAGATTCGACAGGTTGTCGACGGTTGGCTGGATGCCGCCGACGCACGCGAGATTCGCGCCGATTCCGATCAGTCTGATGCCCTCGATGGGAAGGATTTCGGCGACTACATCCAACGCCTCCGCCGGCAGGATCCCTTCGCGGAGATCTCCGAGGTCGATCATCAGCACGATGTCGTGGATTACTCCTCGCGCCCGTGCTGCTCTGCCCAGAGCAACAATCGTCGTCAACTCCGAGTTGAGGCTGATGTCCGCGTAGCGGATCGTGTCGTCGATCTCGTTCAACGACGGTGCGCGGATCAGCATCAGGGGAACGGTGATGCCGTCGCGGCGGATGCGGGCCAGGTTGTCCAGGCGGGAGTCGGCGATCTGTGCGACGCCGCCGCGGACCATTGCTCGCGCCACCTTGGGGGAGCCACATGTAGATTTGCTGACGCCCGCCACCGCAATACCCTTGGCATTGGACGCTTCGACGAGGACGCGCGCATTCTGTTCGATACGACGCAGGTCGACGGTGATGGTCGGTCCGGTCATGATCTCCCCGTTTTCTCCGAAGGCGGTTCACGATCCGGGCATTCCAGACCGGACGGTTGGCGTGAGCTGGGCAACTTTGCTCCAACTGTTGTGTCGCAGGACACTTACGTGCAGTATGAGGATACAACAGTTTCCTACCAGGCACTCTAGAGGAGCGTCGATGGCTACTCTCGTCAAACACGTACTTCGGCGCAAGCCGGCTTTGCAGATAGACCAGGAGACCGGCGCAGATACCAACGGCGGCGAGCTGACCCGCAGTATCGGTTTGGCGCAGTTGTCCATGTTCGGCATCGGCGCCACGATCGGCACCGGTATCTTCTTCGTCCTCTCGCAGGCAGTCCCGGTTGCGGGTCCGGCAGTCATCATCTCCTTCGTTGTTGCCGGTGTCGTCGCGGGACTCACAGCGATTTGTTACGCGGAGTTGGCCGGAGCTGTCCCGGCGTCGGGCTCGTCGTATTCCTACGCTTACGCGACGCTCGGAGAGCTTCCGGCCATGGCCGTCGGCGCGTGTCTGCTTCTCGAGTACGGAGTCTCGGCCGCGGCGGTGTCCGTCGGATGGTCGCAATATTTGAACCAGCTACTTGGCAACCTCTTCGGGTTCCAGATCCCCGACGCGTTGTCACAAGCGCCGGAGCAGGGCGGCATCATCAATCTGCCCGCAGTGATCCTGGTGTGCCTGTGCGGTGTTCTGCTCATCCGCGGCGCCAGTGAATCGGCCAAGGCCAACGCCATCATGGTCTCGATCAAACTCGCAATTCTGTTGCTCTTCATCGTGGTCGGCATCGCCGGATGGAACAGCAATCACTTCGCCGACTTCGCACCGTTCGGATTCAGTGGCGTCATGTCCGCCGCCGGAATCATCTTCTTCTCGTACATCGGCCTCGACGCTGTGTCCACCGCCGGCGAAGAAGTGAAGAACCCTCGTCGCAATCTCCCTCTCGCGATCCTCATTGCGCTCGTGTCTGTCACCGCGATCTACATCGCTGTTGTCGCCGTCGCGATCGGTGCACAGGATTCCGCATCGTTCGAAGGTCAGGAAGCCGGACTGTCCGCCATCCTCGAACAGGTGACCGGATCTACCTGGCCGGGAACACTTCTGGCCGCCGGTGCGGTGATCTCGATCTGCAGCGTCACGCTCGTGGTCATTTACGGTCAGACCCGGATCCTGTTCGCGATGTCACGCGACGGCATGATTCCGTCGATCTTCCACAAGGTGAACCCGCGGACTCTGACGCCGGTGCCCAACACCATCATCGTCTGCGTCGTCATCAGCATTCTGGCCGGTTTCATTCCGATCAACTTCCTCGCCGAAATGACCAGCATCGGAACCCTGGTGGCGTTCCTCGTGGTTTCGGTCGGGGTCATCATCCTGCGGCGCAGTGACCCGGACCTGCCGCGCAGCTTCAAAGTTCCCGGCTATCCGGTGACACCGATCCTCTCGATCCTGGGCTGCCTGTGGATCATCAAGGACCTCCGAACCGTCACGATCTACGTGTTCCTCGTCTGGGTGACCGTCGCGATCATCTGGTACTTCGCCTACGGTATGAAGCACTCGCGCCTCGGTGCGAAGAACCGCGCCGAACTGGGATCGGAGTCCGAGTCATGACGTTGCTCGCGGGATACGCACCCGACGGTGACAGCTCCGGAACCGTCCATCTGGCAACGCTGTTGGCGCGTTCGTCCGGTGAACCGCTGGTGATCTGCGCGGTGATTCCCTCGCCGCCACCGCCCGGGATGGCGCGTGTCGACGCCGAATACCACCAGCAATTGCGAGCCGAAGCCGAAGCGGCACTGGCGAAAGCGCGGGCAGACATGCCCTCCGACGTCGACGTAACCTATGTCGTGCATGAGGCTCAGTCGGCGTCGAGTGGCCTGCTCGATCTCGTTCACGAGCACGAAGCCAAGATGATCGTCCTGGATTCGTCTACGGCCGGGGTGTTCGGTCACGTGGCTCTCGGCAGTGTCACCTCACGCTTGCTGCACAGCTCCGACGTTCCGGTCGCCCTGGCGCCGAGGGGATTTCGAACCAAGCCCGGTGAGGTGGTTCGCCGCGTCACCGCCGCATACTCGGGCACACCCGATCAAGACGATCTGGTGCTCGCCGCCGCGACCGTGGCTGCGCGTGTCGATGCCGGACTCAGACTGGCGGCGTTTGCAGTTCGCGCAAACGCGCAGTACACGACCACGCTCGGGACCGAGGGGGATTCACCGATCATCTCTGAGTGGGCCGAGGTGGTCGAGCGCGAGACCAACGCTGCCTTCGAGCGCGTGCGTGCACTGCCCGAAATACCCGACGTCATGGAATCGGTTATCAGCCATGGTCGTAACTGGGCCGAGGCGCTCGCGGGCGTCGAGTGGGACCGAGGTGACGTTCTGACTGTCGGCTCGAGCAAGGCAGGTCCACTGGCGCGGGTGTTCCTCGGCAGTCGGGCGGCGAAGATCGTGCGGTACTCACCGGTTCCGGTGGTGGTGGTGCCGCGATCGGCGTCGACCCGAATAGTCGATCAGGCCGAAGCGGAATAGAGATCAGGGCCGACGAGCGGAGTGCTTGTCGGCCCTGATCTTTCAGATGGAGCGAGCGAAGAGCGCGGGCTCGGAGCCGGGAACCTGAGAGACCTGCTCTCGGGCAACCAGATGGCGAAGGTGAGCTGCACCTTCGGACAACGCCATCGTCTTTCCCATCGGGGAGATCTCGGCCCACGGCTTGTACCACTTCATCTTTGCCGCGACGTCCCACACGGTGAGCTTGTCGTCGGCGAACTCTTGCAGCAGATGATCGAGTCGCTCCTGGTGATGCTCGATCAACTCGCCGGCGCGGCCACCGACGTCGTCGATCGGAATGCCGTGAGCGCCGAGACCGCGGGTGATGTTCATGTTCTGCACCCGTGCGAGCGAGTCGAGGAAGTCGGCGAGGGCGTCTCGCTCGTCGAGTGGGTACACGAAGTTGCCGACGTGTGGTGTCGTCTTCTGCAGGACGTGGTCGCCGGTGAACATGACGTCGGCGTCGTCGAGGTAGAAGCAGACGTGACCAGGCGTGTGGCCGGGGGTGTAGACAACGCGGAGGCCGCGGCCGGTGAGCGCGATGATCTCGTCGTCGGCGAGAAGGCGGTCGGGAGCGGACTCGGGGCCTACTGGAGACTCACCCGCGGCAGCCAGTCGGAAGGCATCACGGTCAGCTGCGGGCGCTCCGGCACGTTCCATGTTGTCGAGCTGGTACGCCATCCACTCCTCGTTACGCGCAGTGGCCATCTGATCGAACAGGTAGTGGTCGTCCTCGTGCATGGCGATCCAGGCGCCGGATGCCTCGCGGACCCGTCCGCACAGTCCGGTGTGGTCCGGATGGAAGTGCGTGACCACGACGCCCTCGATGTCGGTCACCGAATGCCCGATCTCGGCGAGCCCCGCGTTGAGGCCCTGCCAGCCGTTGTCGTCGCCCCATCCGGCGTCGACCAAGATCAGTCCGCCGGGGGATTCCATGGCGTAGACGAGCGTGTGCCCGAGCGGGTTGTCCGTGATCGGGACAGGAATCTGGAATATGCCATCACCGATGGCCGCCGCACCGTTCATAACAAGTACCTCTTAACGATAAGGGAACGCACTCTTAGTACTTCATGTTTACCGTGCGCTTGATTGGTCAGTGACACAGGTCCTGCCTGGCGGGAGTTCGGCATGTTTTCGGTCGACTTCGGATCGGTGAGAGTTTTATCGACCGAATGGTCTCATTGAGTCGAAAGATGTTGCTGAGTAGCGTGTTTCGGGACGTCATTGCGTTGGGAACATCCTCGGATGGCGGATCCGTCGAGCAGTCGCGCACTAGCCTCCGAGGGACAGGCGTGCTGTGTGGTTATCGAGAAAGACGGGTCATGCGTTTTCAGGTTCTGGACATCATTTTCAACCCACCCCATCCAGTGACCGGCGAGGAAGTTGCCCCGTCCGATCGGCTCAACCGCGTCGTCGAACTCGCGGTTCTCGCCGAAGAACTGGGTATCGATTCGTTCTCGGTGGGTGAGCGCCACGCCGGGCCGGTTCTTTCGTCGGCGCCAACCGTCGTTTTGGGGGCGATTGCGCAGGCCACGGACAGAATCCTGCTGTCGACAGGTGTCACGGTCCTTTCGCTACTCGATCCGATCCGAGTCGCCGAAGATTTCGGAACCATCGATCAACTCAGCCGGGGACGCCTCGAGATCGTGATCGGCAAGGGCAACGAGGTCCTTCAGTACCCGCTCCTCGGGTTGGACATCGCCAAGCAGTACGAATACCTCACCGAGAACTACGAACTCCTCAAACTGCTGATCAGCGAGGAAAACGTCAAGTGGGTGGGGACTCACAGACCATCGCTCGAGGACGCGACGACGCTACCGCGTCCGTATGACGGCCCGTTCCGTATCTGGCATGGATCGGCTACCTCGTTCGAGGCCGTCGAACTCGCGGCGAAGTGGGGCGACCCCATCGTCACCGCCAACGCCTTCCAGCCTCGTGAGAACTACAAAGTGCTGATCGACCACTACCGCGAGCAGTACCTGGCGTACGGACATGACCCGGCCAAGGCGTATGTCGGTTCGGGTTCGGGCGGATTGTTCCTCGCCGACACGACCGAGCAGGCCATCGAAGAGTTCCGTCCGATCTACGAGGGCGCCGTTGCACAAGCTGACAAACGCAAGCACGACCCCAAAGCGGTCGGAAAGTCGACGAGCTTCCGGACGATCGAGGAAGCCGTCGACCGCGGGCCGGCGTTGGTCGGGTCTTCGGAGCGAGTCGCCGAGAAGATCCTCGATTACCACCAGAGCTACGGCCACGATTTCCAATCGGTGTCGGTCAATCACGTGCTCGACTTCGAGCAGCAGAAGGACACTCTGCGCCGCTTTGCCGAGGAGGTCATCCCGCTGGTGAAGGCCGAACTGTCGACGACGCTGTGGACGTCGGTCGACAAAGATCGGGCGAAGGGTTTCACCGCCGTCGACTGAGCGGAGAAAGTCTGACTGTCGGGTAAGCAGGTCCGGCGCTGCGACCGCTCACAAGCTGCAGTAACTTGTTACCGACATCGCGGTCGGTTTTGACTGCAATGAAGGTATCCGTGAGTGGGAGTAGTGCGTTGACGTTGGGTGTGAACTCGCTTCCCGCGAACGAGCTGAGTCAGACGCTGTGGGTCGATCTGTTTCCTTGGCTGGACGACTACGTATCCGATCGTGCTGCGCTGCTCGAGCCGCTGGCCCCGTCGCCTGATTGGTGGTTCAGCGAAGCGCCGTCGTTCACTGTTCTCGAGGTCGATCTCGAGAAGGTTCTCTCCGAGCTGGCGTCCCTCTACATCGCTCACCACGCGGCAGCGGTATTACAAGAGAGCTTTCCGCTCCTTGGTGAAGATCTCCCGCTGGAGGTGTTGAGTCTCGATACTCGCGCAGTGACGGCGTTGTCACGGCTCACCACCGACAAAGCAATCGGCGGTCTACTGACGCATACGACCGCTGAGATCTTCGGCGTGCGCGGAACGAGCGAACAGACGGTGCACGACATAGTGCTCAACCTGTTGGTCTGTGCGGTCATGACGACTCCGCTCGCCCGCGTCGAGACCGCTGAGGAATCAGTTGCCCCACCCGCGATCACAGCGCTGCTCGACGATCTCGCTCAGCTGGCAATGTGGCGACGGGTCCGAGGCCAGGACAGCAGACCACTCGTCACCGTCGAGATCGACGATGAATCTCCGGCCTCGATTCAGGAAGTTGCCGCCCGGATCTCGGCTCTGACGCCGAACGACTTGCCCGACACGGACAGTACTGACGCGATGGACGAGATCGACAATCTCTTCTCGCAGCTGGATGAGCGGGAGTCGTTGGTGTTGCGTGAGCGGATCGTGGCGCGAGTTCCGCAGCGCAGGGGAGCGATCGGAGCCAAGCTCGGTGTGGGCTCGGGGCGGGTCGGGCAGATCGAGGCCGACGTGAAAGCCAAACTCAACGCGGCGTGCGGATTCGGGACGGCGGTGGGGAACCTGCTTGCCAGCCTGCGGGTCGAGATTCAGCCGGTAGCTTCGCTTGATCGCCTCCTCGACGTGCATCCGAGCATCGCGGCGGAGGTGCCTGGTTACGGAGTTCCGCTGTGGTTGGTTCTGGACCGTCTCGACGACTACTTCGAGGTGACTGACGGTTGGGCTGCCGCTCCGGGCGTCGCGGAGGCCAAGAAACGGACTCAGACCTTGCTCGAGGACTTTGAGTCCCCGAACGGTGTGGTTGCACTCGACGACGTCGCCGAAGTGGTGTCGATGTCACGCGGCGAACTGGAGAAGTGGCTTGCGTGGTGCGGCGTTGTCGTTGTGGCGGAGTCTGCGCTGACGCGTGCGCGTCGGATCTCCGATCTGGCAGTCGGCGCGCTCGAAGCCGTCGGATCGCCGAAGTCCGTCGTCGAGCTAGTGGACTTGCTGAAGTCCGATCGCAGTGAGCGGTCGATCGAGCGCGCGCTCGAGGCCGACGATCGCGTGGCGCTCGACGGCGCAGTGTGGCGGCTGCACGCCTGGGGAAGCGCGGATTCCGTTGGGGAGGAACCGGTTTCTTCGGGAGAGGCTGAAGAAGCCAGTGAGTTCAACATTGGTGGTGACGGGATAGTCCGGCGCAAGCGGACACGCAACACTGCGAAGACGCCAGAGTTGACTCGCCGCCTGTACCGGTCAGGTAGTACGTGGCGGTATCGACTGACTGTGACCGCAGATCATCTGCGGGGCTCCGGATTTGCTGTACCCGCCGGTGTTGCAGTCGCTGCCGGCTGTGTGCGGGGTGAGACCATCGAGTTGGAGAGCCACCTCGGCGTTCAAGCAGTTCGGTGGACCGGAGCGCAGCCGACGTTCGGCACTATCCGCCGATTCCTGCGTGAACTCTCCGCTGTGGAGGGCGAAGACGTGTTGCTCGAGCTGTGGCAAGACGGAACCTTCCGCGTGGTCCGACCGGCGATCGTTCACTCTGACATCGACCCACTACGTCAGGCACTTGCAGAGGTTGGCAATCGCGAGCCATTGCGAACTGCCGAGAGACATGTGGTGCGGATTCTCGCCGAAGCCGTGTGTCTGGACGGCGAAGACCGTCCACGAAAGATGCTGCGCGCGTACGAAGATCGTGGTGAAGACGTGGTTTTGGACTTCCTGGAGGCGGCATGGAGGCGCGGCGAAGCATCCGAAATCGACGAGGTAGAGGGTAAGGATGCATCCCATGACTGACGTCGCGGACACCCGCATAGTGGGCACCAAGATCCTTGCTGCGGACGAGTCCCTCGCCGGCGCCATCGGCTTGCACCACACCATCGCGACAGCGCTCGCCGATCTGATCGACAACAGCCTCGACGCCGAGGCCTCCCACGTGCTGATCAGGTTCGTTCAGGACGGCACACGGATCGTGTCGATGATGGTGATCGACAACGGCTCCGGCATGGACAGTGACACCATTGATTCCGCGATGACCTACGGCCGCCGACGCGACTATGCCGCCGGGGACCTGGGTCATTTCGGTGTAGGGATGAAGGCGGCGTCGTTGAGTCAGGCTCGGTTGCTCCGAGTGTGGTCTCGAAAGTCCGGGCACCCGACGCAGGGCCGCGAGATCGACTCGGCCTCAGTGCAGGGGCGTCAGTCAGTTTCGGTGATCGAGGGCCGGCAAGCCGAAGAATTCTTCGACGCAGTCACGCCCCGCTTTCCCTTCGACACCGGAACTGTTGTCGAATGGCGCGGCATCACAACATTTCTCATGTCCGCGCACGCGGACGAGCAGACCAGCTGGCTCGAACAGACCATCAACGACGTGCGCAGTCACCTCGGCGTCGTATTTCACCGTCTCATCGAATCCGGCCGGATCGCTCTGACTGTGGATGTCTTCGACGTCGAAGCGGGACGCGCCGGCGCGCTGCGCACAGTCAGTGCCATCGACCCGTTCCGGTATCCGCGCACCGGCGACCCCAACTACCCTCGGACACTTACCGTGTCGATCGCCGGTGCCACAGTAACCGCCGAAGCTCACCTGTGGCCCGCCCGGAGCAATGCACCGGAATTTCGCATCCACGGCGCCCCCGGCCGCGACCAGCAGGGGCTCTACTTCTATCGGCACGATCGACTCCTGCAGATCGGCGGCTGGAACGCGATAGTGCGGGGCCGACCGGACTACGGATTGGCACGAATTGCTGTCGATCTGAACGATTCTCTGCTGCAGCACATCACCATCAATCCCGAGAAATCGGGGGTGACGCTCGACGCCACTGCGTCGGCTGCCGTCGACGGGGCCGTCTTCACGGATGGCAACGGTGGATTCCGTTCGTATCTGACCGATGCCGAGCGCGTCGTGCGGGCAGCCCGAAGTTCTGCACCTCGGCCGATCAGCGTCATCGAGCCGGCATCCGGCTTTCCGGAAGACGTGCTCGATTCCTTCAGCGACGCCTTCGAATTCAGCGTCGGTGATGATCCTGTTGCGGTGGGTTGGCGAGCCTTGGCGCGTGATCAGTTCTTCGAAGTCGACCTCAAGACTCGGACTTTGTGGATCAATGCGCGTTTTCGGCGTGATCTGCTCGGACGTCGCAGTCTCGACCCGGCTGATGCTCCGGTGCTCAAGACGCTTGTCTTCCTGTTGGTGAGTGAGATGTTCGAAGGAACGAGAATCGGCGCTCGTCAGAGGGAAAAGATGCAGGCGTGGCAGGAAGTGTTGATTTCCGCAGTGGCAGCGCACCGGGAGCAGGTAGTGCAGTGAGTGATGAAGTATTCCGTGCGGTTGCGCGTGAACTCGGTGATGGGTTTCCGCCCGAGAACGTGCTCTACCCGGTCAACGCGCGCCTGCGAGCGAGCTATCCGGACGGCCTGACCATCGCGGACATCATCGATGTGTTCCTCGATGAGAGTGCTGTCGGTGTACGAACGGCGCTCACCTCGCGTCTACGGCAGTGGGATGCGGATAGTGTCGAGACGTGGGTAGGCTCGACTGTTCCGCAAAGTCCGGAACGGCGGGCTCGGATCTACGACTTGTTGGGATTGCCGGTCGACGCCCACGCCGAGATGGATGCGCACTTCCCTCGCGAAGGTGGGCCCGTTGTCATTGCGGCTCAGCAGCCGTGGGACCCCTGGTATACCTCCGAGCGCCGGCGCGAGCACGACTTCTATTGGCGCGCTTACAAGCGAGGTCTAGCCGACAAGAACTGGGACGAGGCGACAATCGGAAAGCTGGACATTGCAACCACTGAGGTTGTGCACCGGCTTGCGGATCCGACGCGGCCCGAGCCGTATCAGTCCAAAGGTTTGGTGGTCGGCTACGTCCAGAGCGGGAAGACGGCGAATTTCAGCGGCGTGGTGGCCAAGGCGATCGACGCTGGGTACCGCTTGGTCATCGTGTTGACCGGCACGATCGAGATTCTCCGGAGCCAGACTCAGCGACGCCTCGACATGGAATTGGTCGGTCGTCAAAACATCAGTGCCGGTGTGGACGACGACTACGCCAACGACGAGGACTGGCGGGACGGGAACTTTCTCGAACACGAAATCGATCCGAACAAGACCAATGAAATCCCGGCTATCCGTCGACTCACCACCTCGACCTTTGACTACAAGAGCCTGCTCGCGGGCCTGAGCGCACTGCACTTCGAAACCGTGGATCACTCCCTTCCGCTGAATGATCCGAAGAATCTGTACCCCAGCAATATTCGCATCGCGGTCGTGAAGAAGAACGTCTCCAGCCTCAAGAAGCTGGTGGCCGATCTGAAGAAAGTGCCGACCGAACTCGATCAGATTCCTGCCCTGATCATCGACGACGAAGCCGATCAGGCATCGGTGAACACGATCGATCCGAAGAAGATGAAAACCGAGCAGGTCGAGCGGACGGCGATCAACGGTCAGATTGCCGAGATCCTCGGTCTACTCGAGCGTGCCCAGTACATCGGTTACACCGCAACACCTTTTGCCAATGTGTTTGTCGATCCGGAAGACAGCGTCAACGTCTTTCCTTCGGACTTCATCGTCAGTCTCGAGCGGCCCGGCCCGTACATGGGTGGTGCGGACTTCCACGATCTAGACGATCTCGAAGACGACGACAAGACTCCGGCCAATTCGAACCAGAAAGCGTACGTACGGGATCTCCGGGCCGAGTGCGACGAGGATCGCTCAGCCGAGCAGTTGCGAGCGCTCGACTCGTTTGTCCTGACCGGGGCGATCAAGCTATTCCGGGAATCGAAGGGCGCCAAGCCGTATCGGCACCACACGATGCTGGTGCACGAATCGGTGAAGCAGGCCGAGCATGACGCCGTAGCCGACGACTTCAAGGCCTTGTGGAAATCGGCCGGATACAGCCAGGCCAAGAGTCTTTCCCGGCTGGACAAGCTCTGGGCCGAAGACTTTGCGGTGGTGAGTGCGGCTCGGGGCAGTGAACTGGAGAATCCTGGTTCGTTTGCCGAGTTGGAGGAATTCATCGGCGCTGCCTACGACAAGATTTCCGAGGGAACCAGCCCCGTTATCGTGGTCAACGGTGCGGCCGAGAAGGACTACAAACAGGATTCCCTCGATTTCCAGGAACGCGGCGTGTGGAAGATTCTGGTCGGCGGCACGAAGCTGAGTCGCGGCTTCACGGTCGAGGGCCTGACCATCACTTATTATACGCGTCGAACGGGCCAAGCTGACACATTGATGCAGATGGGACGATGGTTCGGATTCCGCCCCGGGTACCGAGACTTGGTGCGCCTGTTCATCGGCCGCACGGTTGGCGGACCCGCCGGCGCGGACTACGACATGTACAAGGCGTTCGAGGCGATCGTTCGGGACGAGCAGGAGTTCCGGAACGAGCTCACTCGGTTCAGCGGCGTGAACGAGAAGGGCGAACCGTGGGTCACTCCACGCGATGTGCCGCCGATGGTGTTTCAGCAGCTGCCGTGGCTGAGGCCAACAGCTCGAAACAAGATGTTCAACGCCGATCTGGTTTATCGAGGCATGGGCGGTGAAAGTTTCAGCTTCACGATGCAGCCCCCGCGAGGTGACGGTTCGATCAACGCTCGGCACTTCGACGCGGTTGCACCATTATTGAAGTCGTTGGGCGAAACAGGGTCCTTCAATTTCGTTGACAAGGATGATGTTTCGCGATCGTTCACTGCGCGATACGGCATTGTCCCTGCCCATGTGGTGTTAGAGGCCGTCGACCAGTTCGAGTGGGCGAACGGGTGGGATTTCGGTCCCCACCGCGAAGCGCTTTCGACCGCAATCGAATCCGGATTGCTCGAGGATTTTGCAGTTCTGCTGCCGTACCCCAAGACCCGGGAGCCGATCGAGATCAAGGGTTGGCACGAGAAACTTCCGATCGTCAATCGCAAGCGTCAGGAACGCGAGTACCGAACAGGTTTCACCGGTACGGCCGTCCGTGAGCGCGATGCGATCGAGCACATTGCGGGCAGCCCGAAGAAGAACGGTGGACCGCTTGCGGGTGCTCTTCATCGGAAGACTCGCGGTGCATTGATTCTGGTATTGGCGAACGATCCGGCTCCTCGTCAGTTGAAACGGGCACAGGCTGGTCCCGTGGACTCGCGCGATTTTGCGACGTTGTTCTCGTACGCGCTTCCGCACGCGGCGGAGCCGTTGGGGCGAATCGGTTTTCGGGTGAAGCAGTCAGGGACAGGGGCGATCGTCGATGCGAACTAGGTGTGTTGTGGTGGGAGACAGGAATGGGTTCTGATGGCTAAGACGATTGCGACGATCAACCTCAAGGGCGGCGTCGGTAAGACGACGATCACCGCGGGGTTGGCCGAGTTCATGTCGCTCGAATTCGGTCAGCGCGTGCTGTTGATCGACCTCGATGCGCAGATCAATCTGACGACGATGATGATCAGTGAGGATCACTGGCTCGAACTCAACAAGCAAGGGCTGACCAGCGCAACCATTTTCCGCGACGCCGTCGATGGCACGTCGAACTTCGATCTTGAAGCCTCGATTCAGCGCGGAGTTTCTCCGGTCAAGCGAGTGACGGGTGTGGATCTGCTTCCCTCATCTCTCGATTTGATCGAGCTACAGGAGGAGATCAGTGCCCTTCGGGTTGCTGATCGGAACTCCACCAAGCCGGTTGAATTGTTGAGGGATGCCGTCGCCCCGGTGATGCCGTACTACGACTACGTTCTGATCGATTGCCCGCCGAATCTCGGGCCGATCACACTCAACGGATTGGCCATGGCTGACGGCTACGTGATCCCCACGATCCCGGATGTGCTCTCCACGTACGGCATTCCGCAGATCCAGACGCACATCGCGAAGTTCGGCAAAGAACTCGGCCGTGAACTCTTCGAACTCGGGTTGGTGATCACCAAGTACAAGTCCAACTCGGCGGTGCACCGCACGACTGTGCGAAATCTTCGACGCGATCCCAACGTCCCTCACGTATTGCCGGAGTATCTCGCGGAGTCGAATCAGATTGCCGCGTCGGCGGAGTTTCACCCGTACAGCACTTTGAAGGTGAAGTACGGCAATGCAGGTCAGTTCGATCAGATGCGTGCAATTACGCAGAACATTCTCACGGAAGCGCAGGCGAAGCTATGAGTGCGGGTATCGATGAGGCGCGTCGTCGCGTGCAGGTGCAGGAAACCGGTGCAGCGCTCCTCAAGTTGGGAGCAACCAATGCCTCGGCATCGGTGTTGCTGGCCAAACTGGTTCAGGTAGTTGCAGAGGAAGCTGCCCGTACCCCGCGCTTCGCGAAGGCAATCGAAAGCGCTTTCGTAGTTCCGTCGGATGGATCCGCCGTTGTGGTACCTGCTTCTGCGCCGGCGCCGCGTCGTCGTGCTGCTGTACCGAAGGTGAAGCGGGAGCCGGGGGCTTTCGACCCGTTCGATGTCTTCAAGGTCGATGGGGAAGCAGCGCTGCTGGAGCGTCTTTCAGCCCTCGATGCAGACGGGATCAAGGACATCATCGCGGAGCAGGAGATCGACACGCACAAGGAGACCGGCCGTAAACGGAAGGTCGATGTGCTGGCGGTCTGGACCGTCGAGCGGGTGAAGGCACTGACCTCGAAGGGCAGTGCGTTCCGGTAGGGGCTCCTTCTCTCAGCGCGCCGTTGTGGTCCTTGGGGCCGCCAGATTGGCGCACTGGTTCGCCGGACTCCTTCATCAGTGGATGGCGATACCACACGAGTGGCTTCGAATGATTCCGCGCGGCGCCGGCTAGTGTGTGAACTTGCGGGTTGGACGCTTACCAGGAAGGCGCATAGTGGCACCTTCGGTGATCTCCGAGTTTCTTGACCCATCGCCCGCCGCGCTGGAGGCGCAGTGGAAATCGGTACTCGCACGTCAGGAGGTACCGAAGGGAAGCCGACAGGTGCCGTTCGTTCCGAGCGAGGTCGTGTTGTCGCTCTGCGCATCGCTGTTGGTTGACCATCGCCGGTTCGGTAGCTCTTCTGCACATCGAGCGGGAATGCCGGTCCAGCATCTTGCGAGTTTGTTCAAGCGTCCGCCCACGAGCTTTATCGCAAAGATGGCGAACCTGGATGGAACACGTAGTCATGGCGGGCGATATGAGGTCGAAGTCGCGTCGTTGATGCTTTCGGACAGCGTGTTGATGCAGGACGTATACCTTCGAATTCTGCGGTCGGCGCGTTCCCACGGAATTGACGAACATGCGTTGCCAGACTTCCTCGAATTGGAAAACGGCGAAACGCTGTGGTTGGCGGGACAAGAAGAGTTAGTCCAAAGTGAGATCGAGAGATCCTTGGAGCAGTCGCTCGAAAAGTGGTCTAGCGAGCGTAAAGATATCCCCATCGCGACCACCCAGCGATTGCTGACCTCGAGGGTTCGGATCGGCCAGCATCGGTTCGCCGCTGGCGTACTCAGCAATCACGAGCACCGCTGCGTGTTCTGTGGCCTTAGCGCGAACATCGGTGGCCGACGCCGGCCGCGCCTCCTTACTGCAAGCCATATCAAGCCCTGGCGAGACAGCACTGACAAAGAGCGACTTGACCGTCGCAACGGCTTCACCGCGTGTCCGACACATGACATTGCCTTCGATACGGGGCTCATCACCGTCGATGAGGACTTGAACCTCCATTACGCGCCCGGCGTCGAGAGCGATATGGAGATCGAAGGTCCGCTTCGCGCCGCACTCGGGAAGCCACCTCTGAGAGACCGATTGATCTTGCCGGACAAGGCGGAGCGTCCGGATGTTGTCTATCTGGACTGGCACCGCACGCAGATCTATGTCGCTTCGTGACTTCGCCAGCGAGCGCTCTGCGGAGCAGATCGAAGATGAGCCAGACTACTTAACTTGTGTAATACCAAGATCACCGTCGACGCCGTCTGCATCATCGCCGCACGCACAGTCACAGTCACCGCCGCAACCGCCGGGATTGCAGTCGCCGGCGTAGCTGTCGTCATCGGCGTCGCAGTCGAGGGTGCCGCCGAAGGACTCAGCAAAATCGTCGTCGAGTTCGTGAGTGAAGTCGTGAACCTCGTCGATCAGGTTCAGCAGATGCTGCGGCGCGAAGGGATCGGCGTCGAGCATCGTGGAGACCAGTAGGTGGTCGCCGCTGAAGGCGAAGCGCAGGCGCGGCCATTCCTGCGCGAGTTCGATCAGTCGAGTCGCAGCATGCGAGGGATTGCCGAGGCCGGTCAGAACCGAAGACCAGACGTTGATCTGAGGGCCGTCATCCGCAACTGTCACGTAGACGACAAATCCGTGAACCGGCACGACGATGTCGCCGTCGTCATCGGTGGCAGGCTCACTACCCAGTAGTTCGGCGAGGGTCTGGACGCACAGGCGAACCAATTCGTCGCGCTCGTCCGTCACCAAGGCAATTGCGCCGTTGATGTGGAGGGGCTGGTCGGCGGTCGTGTCGTGGTCGCTCATGGATCCTCATGTTCTGTGCCAGTCCGAGCAGGCGCTGGGCACTGTTTTCGTGCGGTAGCTGTCAGGTCTACGGTAATCGGCGCACACTGTTGTCCGCGCAGTGGATGATCAAAGATGCCTGGGTAGGTCCGTGTTGATCTGGACTTGACAGCCGACCAGCGACGAGATGCGAGCCCCGACAAATCGGGTAACCTTGTGGCAGTGAGTATCTCGGCTGTCGGTAGGTAGATCTAGCCTCCATACATGACGGGTCAGCGAGTTCGGCGAGCTTCACATCTGCGTTTGGTACCTGCATATCAAGCGACCCAAAGCCAGATGAAGGTCCTTACGCCGAGGCAGATGCGGAATCAGCGTCGACGGCCGGAGGTGGCGAACTTTGTCATGCGGATCGAACTCGATTGCATCACGCCGCCTATTTGGAGACGGTTTTCGGTCCCGTCGAATATCGAACTGGACCAACTTCATTCGATTGTGCAGGCGGTGATGGGGTGGGGAGATCAACACGCTCATCAGTGGGTGAGTGTCCATCATTCAACGGACAATGGCCCAGATCGGTATATCGCGCCAGAGGTGATCGAGCGCGACGGATACCAGGAAGACGAGTTTGGTGAGGACGAAGTCCGGATCGACGAGGCAGTTACCGCGGTCGGGGAGTACGTCCGTTATGAGTACAATGCCCGCGCAAGGTGGAGTCACACGTTGGTTCTCGAGCAGATTGTCGAAGACCAGCCGATTTCTGAGCCATCCTGTCTCGACGGCGAGAGAGCGTGCCCGCCGGAGGATTCTGGCGGTCCGATCGGGTATCGCGAGTTCCTGAACGTGCAGGCGAGTACCGGACTGTTCGATCCCGAACGTTTTGTTCCCGCAGAGTCCAATGCAGCAGTCACCATTGCAGTGGCACTGCATAAGTCACCACCTGTGGGAAGCTCGGTATTCGAGAAGTTCTTGCGCCGCCTGTCGGTTCATTCCGCGCCGAAATTGTTTGCCGCAGTTGCCAAATCGGAGCTTCGTGGCGGATATGACAACTATTTCGAGGTGATGCGTGAGGGAGCAACCCGCCAACTGCTGTGGCTGCTGAACTCCGCGCGAGGTGGTGGGATTGTTTTGACGGCGTCCGGGGCACTTCCTTCGGACCATGTTGCGGACGCCCGAGACGAACTCGATTGGGGCAGTGACTGGATCGATGTCACGGCAGGGAGTGACTCGCAATTGGCAGTACTCGTTGAAGCCGCCAAGACACTGGGATTTGTCCGGAAACTCCGAGGCACTTTGATTCTGACTCGACTCGGCGCGTCAGTGCTTGCATATGAAGGCGAGCTGTGGCGTCACATCGTGACGGCCATGCCGTTGGGAAAGGGTGAGTTGGCGCAGGAAGCCGGCCGAATTCTGTTCCTTACGTTGGCTGCCGGCTTGTCGGAGTCCGAACGTAGTGAAGTGATGATCGAAGGCCTCACGGCATTGGGTTGGTCGACAACAGACGGAACACGACTCGGGGACGACGATTGGACGTGGATGGTGCGAGACACTCTCGTGTACCTGCGAATGATCGGGGCGATTGTCTCCAATCCGCTGGACCAGCATGTTTCCGCCGATCCCGAGTGGGGCCGACGGTTTGCCAGGATGGTCCTGTCGATGTAGGTACGCGATCGAATCGAGCATCGATTTCAATCGATGCGGAGTTGTTATATGCGCTGGAAGCGCACGATATTACTGCGGCGGAAACATGAATATTTTCGGGTGGGAAAATATCGGAGTTTTTGTTCGAAATTGCCATCATGCTATGGTCGATTCTCAGTTGTTGAATTGCGTGGTCGAGCCAAAAGCTTGCGCAGAAGATTTATTTTGTGGAGGTTGGGTTTCCGAAAAGACGAAGTGCGTGTTGCTAGTCAATTGAATATGTGACCGGTGTTGGTATGGCGGTCGCTCCTAGGGCGTGCAGAAACGAAGCGCAAAAATCCTGAACAGGGGTTTTGTGCTTTGCTCTGCCGATTATGTGCGAAGGATGTGGCATGTGACGGGGTCCGACATGGTCCAGTTCAGTACCTTGGTAATTGTTTCACTGCTTGTTGCTTTTTATGGTGGAACATTTCTGATTTCTCTTCGTATTGGTAAGAAACAGGAAAATGCCGACGGTTTTATGACCGCCGGAAACAAATTAGGATTTGGTGTTTCGGCCGCGAGCATGACGGCCACCTGGATTTGGGCGTCGTCGATGTACGCATCTGCCACTTCTGGCTACACCTACGGAATCTCCGGCCCCATTCACTACGGTTTGTGGGGCGCGTTGATGATTCTCTTCATTTATCCGTTCGGCCAGCGAATTCGCAAAGTAGCGCCGAAAGCCCACACCCTGGCTGAGGTCATGTACGCGCGGCACGGACGCTCGAGTCAGCTGATGCTCGCGGGCTCCAATATCGTCGGCAGTCTCATCAGTTTGATGTCGAACTTCCTCGCTGGTGGTCTGCTGATCGCGTTGCTTTCGCCGTTCAACTTCATCCAGGGTGTGTTCATCGTTGCGCTGGGCGTTTTGCTGTACACGTTGTGGTCGGGCTTCCGCGCTTCGGTGTTGACCGACTTCGTTCAGCTGATCGGAATGCTCGGTGCGGTAGCGGTTTTGGTGCCGTTCATCTTCTTTGCGGCAGGGTTCCCGGCAGCCTTCGACTCCGGGGCAGGCAACCTTACTGCTGAGCAGGGCAACTTCTTCTCGAGCGTTGCCTTCTTCGAGCAGGGCGCGCCGTACATCGCGGCAGTTCTTGCCTACGCAATCGGCAACCAGACCATTGCCCAACGTCTGTTCGCGGTCCACGAAGACCTGATCAAGCCCACCTTCATCACCGCAACCGTCGGATACGGCGCAACGGTCATTGGTGTCGGAATGCTGGGTGTTCTCGCTCTATACCTCGGAATCGAGCCGATGGATGGTGACGTCAACAATCTGATTCCGCAGATGGCCGCGTCGTACCTGCCCGGAATTTTGCTGGCTGTCTTCTTTGTCATGATCATCGGCGCGCTGTCATCGACGGCAGACTCGGACCTTGCGGCGCTCTCGTCCATCGTGATGACCGACGTTTACGGCCAAGCCGTCGCAGGCAAGGCCAATGCGAACCCTCGACGGATGCTGCTCATCGGCCGAGTAACGATGATAGTTGCCACGGCGGCGGCTATCTCCTTGGCAAGTCTGCAACTGAGCATTCTTGATCTGTTGGTGTTCGTCGGCGCGCTGTGGGGCGCGCTGGTGTTCCCGGTTATCGCGAGCTTCTATTGGGGAAAGGTCACCAACAAGGCCTTCACTGTGTCGGTGCTGGTGGCGCTTGCCGCCTTCTTGCCCGTCCGATTCAGTTGGGTGCCGATGGATGGGATGTTCGGGATCTTCTCCGACATCGTTGCCGTTGTCGGTATCGGAGTGGTGCTGGGGCTCATGGCATTTGGATTCTTCGGCCTGAAGGTTGCGCAGATCGTCGGTGGCCTGGCGATCGTGCTGTCCGCGCCGTTCGCAATCGGCTTCCTCCACGACTACCCAACGCTCAGCGGATCTTTGGTGGCCTATGCCGTCAGTACCGTCGTGTGCTTTGCGATGTCCGTCAATCAGCGTGAGACGTTCGATTTCGAACTGATCAAGCAGCGGACCGGAGACTTCGACGATGACGAGCTTTCTGCCGTGGGAGCGTCCGGAAAGTAACCGTCGAGACAAGTGGAAGGGATACGAATGAGTACAGCTCTACTGACCATTTATGTTCTGATCTGGCCGGCGTTGGTCTTGGTCGTGCTGGGAGTCATCAGCAAGGGATTCTTCAAGGATTGGGCAACTGCTCGCCGCAACGGTGAGGATCTGGTCTAACTTTTCACGCCGCCACCGACGGACTTCTTGTCGGTGGCGGCGGTCATATTGCAATCGGGACTGGGGGCAGCGTTATAGTTGCCCAGTGCAACACGACGGAGCAATGGCGCTCACCGGTCCACCAGCCGTTCATGACGAGCTGGTGCACCTGACGCGGCAGTTGATGACGGGGGATCGGCATTCCGATGACCACCCGTCGATCGCCCAGCATTCGTTCCTCTCCTTCATCGGCCGCAATGACGGATGCAAGGCCACGGAGATCTCCGAAGTCTTCGGCGTCAACCGCTCGACCATCTCGCGCCAAGTGCGCGGGTGCATCGAGGCAGGCTGGGTATATGCCGATCCGGGATCCGTTCGTCAGGGCAATCCGCTGCACCTCACGGAGGCTGGCCGCAAATACCTCGACGCCGCCGACGCGCGTCGGCTCGACCAAGTCGCCGGCAGGCTGCACGATTGGACCGAGTCCGAGGTCGCAGACTTCGCCCGCGCACTCCACCGCTTCAGAATCAGCATCGAATCGCAGACCAACGGAGATGACACCCTGTGAGTGAGTACAGCGCCAAAGCCCAGTTCACCATCTCCGACAATGAGTCTGTGGTGCACACCGTCTTCACTCACGCCGAGCGCACGCCCGAACTGACGGTGTTCTCCCGCCCCAAGGGAGAGGGTTGGGTAGACGTCACAGCCAAAGAGTTCGCCGAGCAGGTCACCGGCGTCGCAAACGGTCTCATTGCAGCCGGGGTGCAGGCAGGCGACCGCGTCGCACTCCTCTCCGCGACCCGATACGAGTGGACGCTCTTCGACTTCGCCATCTGGGCTGCCGGCGCCGCTACCGTTCCGATCTACGACTCGTCGTCTCAGGGGCAGGTCAGCTGGATCCTCGAAGACTCCGAGGCCGTCATCGCGATCGTCGAAACCGGCGCGCACGAGCAGCTGTTCCAGGACGCGCCAAGCTCTCTCAAGGCCGTCATGCAGATCGACGACGGAGCAGTCGAAAAGCTAACCGCACAGGGCGCCGACGTTGACGATACCGAGCTGAAGAAGCGACTCGCGGGCATCAAGGCCGACGATCTGGCGTCACTCGTCTACACTTCCGGCACCACAGGCCGTCCCAAGGGATGCATCCTCACGCACCGCAACTTCCTGTCCGAGGTGCGCGGGATTCTCACGGCATCGATCGGCAAGGTGGCGGTTCCGGGAAACCGAGTCCTGACCTTCTTGCCGCTCGCGCACGTACTGGCCCGCGCGGTGTCCCTCGCGACGTTCGAAGCTGGTGCGTCGCAGGCGCACTGGTCTGACTTTGCCACCATCACAACTCAATTCGAGCGGTACAAGCCCAACACCATCCTCGGTGTTCCGCGTGTCTTCGAAAAAGTTCGTGACGGCGCAGCACGCAAGGCGGAATCCGGTGGAAAGATCCCCAGCGCGATCTTCGCCTTCGCCGAAGCCACCGCCAAGGAGTACAGCCAAGCCCTCGACAAGGGCGGTCCCTCGCTGATCTTGAAGGCGAAGCACGCAGTGGCAGACAAGCTCGTGTATTCGAAGCTTCGTGAGGCTCTCGGCGGCGAGTGCTGGTTCGCGATCTCCGGTGGCGGCGCCCTCACTCCTGAGCTGGGGCACTTCTTCCGTGGGCTCGGAGTTCCGATCTACGAGGGCTATGGCCTCACCGAAACTACTGCGGCGCACTGCGTCAACGTCCCGGGTGCTCAGAAGATCGGAACCGTCGGACAGCCGATGGGCGGCAACGGGGTTCGCATCGCCGAGGATGGCGAGATCGAACTCAACGGTGGAGTCGTCTTCAAGGGATACTGGAAGAACGACAAGGCCACCGAAGAGACATTCGTCAACGGCTGGATGCGAACCGGTGATCTCGGTGAACTCGACAGCGAAGGTTACCTTTCCATCACCGGACGCAAGAAGGATCTTCTGGTGACGGCGGGCGGCAAGAACGTCTCGCCCGGCCCGATGGAAGACCGTATCCGTTCGCATTCCATCGTCTCGCAGGCAGTCGTCGTCGGCGACGGGAAGACCTACATCACGGCGCTGTTGACCGTCGACCCCGAGGTGTTCGAGAAGTGGAAGGCCGAGAACGGCAAGCCTTCTGGTGCCACCGTCGCCGAACTACGTGACGACAAGGACCTTCGAGCGGAGCTGCAGAAGGCCGTCGACGACGCCAATGCCGCTGTCTCACATGCAGAGTCGATCAAGAAGTTCGTCATTCTCGATCGCGATCTGACCGAGGAAGACGGTGAGATGACAGCGACGCTCAAGATCAAGCGCAATGTCGTCGTCGATCGGTTCTCGAAAGAGATCGAAGGAATGTACGCGAAGAGCTAGGCGCGTTTGGGGAACTGCTCGCGGTAAGCCATCACGTCGTCGAGGCGGAACCTGCGGTGGGTGCCGCGTAGTTCGATCGGGAGTTTCCCGGCGTCGGCGAGTTTGCGCACATACGTGTCCGAAACGCCGAGGATCTCTGCTGCCTGCGAGGTGGTGAGGAGCTCTGCGACTGGCCCGAGGGCGACGCTGTCCCCGGCAGCGAGGTAGGTCAGGAGCTGCACGACGGCGTCGCCGACCGACGGTGGAATCTCGATCCGGACGCCGTCGAACACCAGCGTGGTCGTGTCCGTCGAGGTTGCGGCTCTCTGGGTCAGGGCCGTTTTGATTCGCTCGGCAGCATCGCCGTCGACTGCGGAAACGATGTGGTCGATGCTCACGCGATGTATCTCCGATCGAAGGCAGTGTTTCGCAAGCATAGACAGCGACAGTGTCCGTCGGCACGCTGGATGGCACTGTGTGCGTTGCATTACATGAGTGCCGTGAGTGGAAAACTATTTACCCACGTAGATCGGAATTCGAAGGTTTTGGCGCCCAAAGATATTCGACTCGACGCATATGTAACTCACCAAATTTGGTGTACCCGCAAGTAACATCCTGAGCGTGGCTAGACGATCGGTAACGGTGAGATTCGACGTAGAGGAACTGAGGGCCCTAGAGGCCCTCCAAGAGCTCACGGGCGCGGACATTTCCAGCGTCATTCGTGAAGCTGTGATCGAGCATGCTCGTCGATGTGTTGCACAGGGAAAGCCCCGCGACATCGCCGAGCGACGCAAATCGCTGACCTTGCAGGAAGCCTTCGCCAGGTACTCCGCGTTGTGCACCGACGAGGAGCGGGAAGCGTCGTAGCACATCTGTCGATGCGATGGTGACCGGTTGAGTTCACAGTGATTCTGACTGTGGCGCTGCGTAGTTCGTTCGAGGAATATTGCGGCAACAGAAGTGTTGCGTAGACCTCTGACAGGAGCTGGCCAGTGACGGACGTCCTCGAACTCTCCACCGATGTATTGGTGATCGGTGGTGGCCCCGCCGGCGCATGGGCAGCGTTGCGCGCGGCCAAGGCCGGTGCAGACGTCGTCCTGGTCGACAAGGGCTACTGCGGAACGAGCGGCGCAACGGCCCCCTCCGGAACAGGTGTTTGGTACGTCGAACCGGATACGACTGCCCGTGAGCGGGCGAAGGCCGGTCGTGAGGCGCTCGGCGGATATCTTGCAGACCACCATTGGATGGACCGCGTTCTCGAGCAGACCTACTCCAACATGGATCTCCTCGCGGTGGAGGGCAGATATCCGTTCCCCATCGACCCCAGCACGGGCAAGCAGATCCGTACCGGCTTGCAGGGACCTGAGTACATGCGACGGATGCGCACCTGGATTCGTCGAGCCGGGGTGCGGATCCTCGACCATTCGCCGGCACTGGAGTTGTTGGTGGACTGTGAGGGCCGAGTTCGCGGAGTCGCCGGATACCAGCGTCACGAACATCAGGACTACCGAGTCTCGGCAGGCGCGGTAGTGGTCGCCAGCGGAGGTTGTGCGTTTCTGTCCGGTGCGCTGGGTACCAACGTCGATACCGGTGACGGTGCATTGATGGCAGCGGAAGTCGGAGCAGAGTTCTCTGGGATGGAGTTCTCGAACGCGTACGGAATCGCAGCGGCCGGATCGACGATCACCAAGACGGCTTACTACGCGTACGCGACGTTCTTCCACGCAGACGGAAGAGTGCTCGAAGGGGCCGGTTCGGCGAAGGGGAGGTCCGTCATCGCCAGCACGTTGCGGAACGAGCCCGTGTTCGCGCAGATCGATCGGGCCGACGCCGAGGTGCAGCGTCGAATGAGGCTGGGGCAACCCAACTTCTTCCTTCAATTCGATCGCCGCGGAATCGATCCCTTCACCGACAAATTCGAGGTCGGCATGCTCGCTGAAGGCACGGTGCGCGGCACTGGGGGAATCAACGTCGTCGACGACGATTGCGCGTCATCCGTTCCAGGTCTGTTTGCCGCCGGGGACGCAGCGACCCGAGAGCGAATCTGCGGAGGGTTTACCGGCGGGGGAAGTCACAACGCCGCGTGGGCGATGTCCTCTGGTTCATGGGCGGGAATCGGTGCTGCGCGCTATGCGCTGTCGGTCGGACGCGGGGCTACCAGTGGTCTACGCGGAGCCGGAACCGTCGGATTGCGTAATCCGGTACGAACCGGGTTTGCTGCCGACGATGTGGTGAAAGCTGCTCAGGCGCAGCTGATTCCCTTCGACAAGAACTACCTCCGCAGCGGTGATCGAGTATCCGCAGCGCTCGGTGAGCTCGAATCGCTGTGGGGTGCAGTGAGGTCGGATCTGGGCGCGGATCCAGCAGGTCGGATGGCGGCGCGGCAGGCTGCCGCGATCACGGCCGTCGGTCGCTGGATGTACCACTCGACGTTGGCGCGGACCGAGACTCGGGGAATGAGCAAGCGAGACGATTATCCCGAACTCGATGTGACGCAGCACCATCACGTCCTCACCGGCGGTTTGGATTCGGTGTGGACCCGGACTTCTGAATCTGTCGGGTCTGCACTGGTGGCGTCATGATCGAGCTGGTGTCCGCGCCTGACTGCATCGGCTGCGACAAGTGCGTAGACGTTTGTCCTACAGATGTTTTCGATCGGACGCCGTCGGGCGTCCCGGTGATTGCGCGCCAATCGGATTGCCAGACCTGCTTCATGTGTGAGGCATATTGCCCGACGGATGCGCTGTATGTGCATCCGCAATCCACGCCGTTGGAAACGGCCGATGTGATCGAGGACGATCACATCGGCCGCTACCGAGAGAAGATCGGATGGGGCAAAGGGCGGGCACCTGGGTCCCTGACTGCGGTGGGCCCGGAGGTGCCCCGTCCGGTCACGACCTGACGAGAATCTTGACTGCAGTGTCGTTGTGCTCGATCAGAGTGGTGAATCCTTCGGAGATCAATTCTTCGAGCTGAATACGACCGGTGATGAATGGCGCCAGATCGACGACACCGTCCTGGACCATCTTGATGACCGCTTCATGGTCGCGTACGTACGCGATGGTTCCGCGTAGGTCGATCTCCTTGAGGACCAGCTTCTGCATGTCGATGGTCGCGGGTTTGCCCCAAATCGACACGTTGACAACAACTCCAGCAGGCCTGACCGTGTCGAGCATGGTGTCGAGGACCGCGTTGACGCCTGCGCATTCGAAGCCGATGTCTGCGCCGATGCCTCCGCTGAGTTCGAGGACGCGCGCTTTGACGTCTTCGGTGGTGGGATCGATGACGTAGTCGGCTACGCCACTGGAGAGGGCCTTGGCCTTGCGGGCCTCGCTGAGTTCAGTGACGATCGTCGTGACACCCAGACCCTTGAGGACTGCCGCAACGAGGAGTCCGATTGGTCCGGCTCCGCCCACGATGGCGACGTTGCCGCTTTCGGCACCACTGCGTACGACTGCGTGATGGGCGACGCTCAACGGTTCGATGAGCGCTGCCTCATCGAGCGGGATGTTGCCGATCTTGTGGATCCAGCGACGGTCGACGACGACCTTCTCACTGAGCCCGCCACCACCGCCGGCCAAGCCGATGAACCCCATCTTCGTACACAGGTGGTAGTTGCCCGCCTTGCACGGGGCGCACTCGTTGCAGACGAAGTACGGCTCGACGACAACATTTTCGCCGACCTCGACGTCCGTGACACCTTCGCCGACCTCTTCGACGGTGCCGGAGAACTCGTGGCCCATCGTGACCGGCGCATTCTCGTGTGAGAGTGGATGCGGGTGTCCGGGTGCGGAGATGAAGATCGGTCCCTCGAGGTACTCGTGGAGATCGGTGCCGCAGATTCCGCACCATGCGACCTTCAGCTTGACTGTTCCTGGCCGCAATTCGGGCTCAGGAATCTCTTCGATCCGGATGTCTTTCTGCCCGTGGAACCGTGCTGCCTTCATTGATCCGCACCTCACTTCGTTGTGAATCCCCTGGTAGATCGACGTTAGGCCGATTGTTGGCGTGGGTGAAGGGTTGCAACGGAATGCAATGGGGTGGAACCGATCGGTCCTGGGGAGCGTCCAATACTGTGAGCGGGCCGCGAATGAGGGGAGTGCTGTGGAAGTGAGGGGGGCAGTGGTCTTGGTCGCGGCCGCGCTGTTGGTTGGGGGTTGTTCCTCGACCGTCGAGGGCGAGGCTTTCCCTGTCGATGTGATTGGGATGTTTGATCCGTGTGAGGTTCTCAGCAATGAGGAATTGGAGAGAGTCGGAGTTGACCCGGCAACAAAAGAGGTTGACATAGTCAACACCCATATCGATGGGTTCAATATATGCAAGTGGGAAGGATCTTGGTTCTTCCTCCGTCTGACTTCCACAACACACTCGCTTGCGGAAGTCGAAGCAAATCCGGTGATGCGCGATCTACATCGAATTCAACTCGCCGGCCGACAGGTCCTGATGTTCCAGGAACACAATGACAAGGCGGACACCGCGTGCAATATCGCCTTCGCGACTGCTCAGTCCACGGCGATGATTCGAGTGGGTGCGAAAGTCGGTGACCAGCGCCCCGAAACTCCGTGTGAACTGGTTGAGCGGGTCGGTCTGACCGTGTTACCGCTGCTTCCCGAATAACGCTCGGAAGAGATTCGACTCGTAGTGAATTGGAGTATGTGATGTCCGGTTTGTATCTGGAGAAGAGGGTCGCAGAGGATCTGGCGAAGGCGTGTGATGATCTAATTTCGCTGTTCAGGTCACTGTCGGACGATGCGAACTATCTCGGGCAAGTGGGAGGCTTCGGCACTCTCGGATCCGCCCGGGCACTGCAGGTTAAGTTCGAGGAAAAGGCGGTTGGCGGCCCGGATGCGCTCGTCGATGTGTTGGCGAGTCATATCGCGGTCGTGGAGGCAATGCAGGCTCAGTTTCAAGCCTGCATCGACAACGCATTCGAGCAGGAGTCGTCGAACGTCTCGACTTTGAGGTCGATCGACCAACCGAACTGAGTCAGTGGATGTGTTGCTGCCAATCGGCCGGGACACGACCCTTAGGCCCTGGGGTCGGCTGATCTACGGGATGTGAAGTGGGCGCCGCCAATTCAGGTCCGTCGTACGCCTCGTTGGTTTCGAAGCTCCAGAACCAATCCTCACCGGGTTCGTAGCTCTGCATGAACGGATGCTTCGTCGAGGCCGCATGCTTGCTTGCGTGCTGTGACGGTGAGGAGTCGCAACACCCCACGTGACCGCATTGCGCGCATCGACGCAGGTGCACCCACCAACCGCCGCTCGCATCGCATTCAACGCATCCCGCGCCACTGGGCGGCACGCTCGGATCGATCCCCGCTGGAAGTCCGTCGGTCATGGTCCACCCTCTCGCTGACTGAAGTCGGTCATTTCATCGTGCGCTTTGCCTACCGGCCGTGCAAGGTGGCTAGTCGTCGCGCGTATCCCGCGGTGGGCCCGCGATGGGCAACAAAACTCTGAACCGGGTGTTACCGGGCTCAGACGTGACCCGTAGCTCACCACGATGCTTGCCGACCACAATTCGCCACGAAATATCAAGGCCGAGACCGGTTCCCTCACCGACAGGCTTAGTCGTGAAGAAGGGTTCGAAGATCCTGTCGATGACGTCATCGGGAATCCCGGCGCCGGTGTCGCAGATCTCGATGCACACGCGGTCGCCATCGCGGCTTGTCCGAACGGTGAGTGTTCCCGATCCGTCCATGGCAGACACCGCATTGTCGATCAGGTTGGTCCACACCTGATTGAGTTCGGCGGCGTAGGCGTCGATCGGAGGCAACGCAAGGTCGTACTCCTTGACGACTTCGATTCCGCTTCCGATCTTTTGCCCCAACATGATCAACGTGCTGTCGAGCAATTCGTGGACATCGATGGTCTGGAAGGGTGCGCGGTCCATCTGAGAATACTGTTTGGCTGCACCGACGAGAGTCGAAATCCTCGTTGTGGAGTCGGCGATCTCGTTCATCAGGAGTTCGGATTCGATGGTGTAATTCAGCCAGCGAATTGCGCCTTCGAGTACGGACTCGTCAACGGCTGCAGCAACGTTCTCGAGCCAAGCGGTGTCGAGTCCAGCCTGCACGAAGGTCGGAGCCAGGTCCCAACCTTCTCGAATCGAATGATCCTCGAACCATTCACCCAACGAATCCTCCCGATCGGAGGCTTCGAGGGGGGTGAGCGTCGGCGCCTTGGCGACAACCTCTGCAACTTCCTCTTGAAGTCGCATGAGAGTGACGAGGGCATCGCGGTCGTAGGTGCCCGAGGCAACCATTCCCAGTTTGTGACGCATGCCTGCGACACGCTCGCGCAAAGACGCGGTCGCTCGAACTGCTGCGGCTGCGGGATTATTGAGCTCGTGAGTCAATCCCGCCGACAGTGATCCAAGCGCCAGCAGTCGTTCTCGTTGGTCGATGATCTGCTGGGTGTTCTTCTTGCCGAAGAAGACACCCTCGAGTAGATGTACCGCCATCGGAAACCACTCGCGCATCGCGTTGCCGAACTTGTCGGCGTCCAGGACGAAGAACGTCGAAGGAGTCGTCACTCGCATCGACCCCGCGTAGACCTGCGGTACCCGATCGCCGAGATACGCCGTCCATCCTCCCGAGTAGACGCCGCGCTGGGTGGTCCTGTTGATCTCGATGTCTTCGCCGCCCGACAGCTTGGACAGCACCACCTCGCCCTCGATGAGGACGTAGAAGCAGGTGGCAGGCTCACCTTCGAGGTAGACCTGACCTCGATCGATCTCGGTGATATGGCCTGCCTGGCAGAGTGATTCGAGCTGATCGTCGGTGAGCTTCTCGAACAGGAACAGGGTGCGAAGCAAGTCTGGGCTGCATTCAGGAATGGACATCGAATCTCCCTATTGTTGAGCGAGATAGCGGTGGACGAACATCACGGCCATCGCGCCCTCTCCGACGGCCGACGCGACGCGCTTGGCCGATTCGGCGTGTACGTCCCCGGCGACAAACACTCCGGGGACACTGGTTTCGAGATGATGTGGTGCGCGGTCGAGCGGCCACCCGTCCGGGGTGACGCCTTCGGACGGAAGGTCCGGGCCGGCAAGAACGAAGCCATTTCCGTCGCGGACCACCACGTCTCCGAGCCAGTCGGTCAGTGGAGCGGCACCGATGAAGATGAACAACCACTGAGCATTGACAGTGTCTTCTTCTCCGGTGGCTCTGTTACGCAGTGTGATTCGTTCGAGGTGATCGTCACCCTCAGCGCCGACTACCTCCGTGCACGTGCGCACGGTGATCTTCGGATTCTTTTCGATCTGCTGAATCAGGTAGTAGGACATCGAGGCTTCGAGCGAGTTGCCGCGAATGAGAATGGTGACGGACCTAGCTCCGCGGGAGAGATAGACCGCAGCTTGCCCTGCCGAATTGGCGCCGCCGACTATGTACACATCCTGCTCGCTGCACCGTGCAGCTTCGGTGACGGCCGATCCGTAGTAAACCCCTCGGCCGGTGTAGGTATCGAGCCCCGGCGCCGACAGTTGGCGATAGGAAACACCGGTCGCCAAGATGACCGAATGGGCGTCGACCGACGAACCGTCGTCGAAACGTACTGTGCGGGCCGAGCCGTTGATTTCCAAACCGGTGACGTCGCGAGCGGTGATGACCTCGGCGCCGAACTTGGTCGCCTGGCGCCTCGCCCGATCGGCCAACTGTGCGCCGGAAACTCCGTCGGGGAAGCCGAGGTAGTTCTCGATTCGTGAACTCTGGCCGGCCTGACCGCCGGTCGCTCGCCGTTCGATGAGGACCGTCCGAAGTCCCTCCGAAGCGCCGTACAGGGCAGCTCCCAGACCCGCAGGGCCGCCGCCGATGACAACGAGATCGTAAAAGTCTTCGGAGAGAGTAGTACTCAACCCGAGTTTGTCGGCGAGTTCGGCGTCAGTGGGCTCGACGAGGACATCCCCATTGGATGCGATGACGACGGGAAGCCGCAGTTCGTCGGTACCGGCAGCCGAGAGCAGTCGTTGGCCTTCCGGCTCGTCCGACATGTACCAGCGATAGGCAAGTTGGTTGCGTGCCAAGAACTCTCGAACGTCGGATGATCGCTCGGACCAACGATGGCCGATCACCTTTGTTTCCTCGGCGGGGTGATGACTCGAGCTTGCCCAGGCATCGAGCAGCGCATCGATGACGGGGTACAGCTTCTCTTCCGGGGGATCCCACGGCTTGAGGAGGTAGTGGTCGAGGTCGACTACGTTGATGGCGTCGATCGCAGCATCAGTATCGGCGTAGGCGGTCAGTAGAACGCGCCGAGCTACGGGATACAGGTCCATTGCCTGTTCGAGGAACTCGATTCCACTCAAACCAGGCATGCGGTAATCGGCGACGATGACAGCGACTGCATCGCCGCGAAGTTTCATTTCACGCAAGGTCTCGAGAGCCTGGTCGCCGGACTCCGCACGAATGATTCGGTACTTCTCTCCGTACCGTTTGCGAAGGTCTCGAACGACGGCACGCGAAACACCAGGATCGTCGTCGACGCTGAGGATCGCTGGTTTGGCCGGGGCTTTCGGTGCGCTCACTCGGTGCCTTCCCGAAGTCGTAGTCAACCTCTCCAGTATGCGACTGCTGAGCTGAGCGTCAATCGCTGAAGATGCGCTCTGAGTGAACCGGCGAACCTGAACTGGGAATTTCAAGATTGCGGGAACCGATCGAGCCTCCGGTGCATCCAATACAGTGGGTCCACATCAACAGGGGGTGTCATGCGGGGGTCGGTGGGGGTTGGGCGACTGCTCATGGCTGGGGTGTTGGTGTGGGCTGCGGCAGGATGCAGCTCAGTCGTGGAGGGGGCGGCTGAGCCTGCATCCGGCCACGAGGGTTTGTTCGATCCATGCAAGGACATTCCGGACTCAGTGTTGGAAGAAGTCGGGCTTGATCCGACTACCGAGGAAGTTGACATCGCCGGCGTCGAGCAACCGGGTTGGAAAATCTGTTCGTGGACTGAGTCCTGGTATTACTTGTCGATTTTTTCGACCGAAAGTTCCATCGAGACCACCAAACAGAATCCGAACTACGTGGGATTCAAGCCCGTGACGATCGGCCAGCGAAACGGCGTCGAGTTCCATCTTCAGGCGGATGCCGACCTTGTCAGATGTTTCGTCGCCTTGCCTGCTGCGCAGGGGGCGATTTGGCTCAGCGTCGATACCAAACTTGCTCTTAAGCCCGAAGGGTCGACATGCGAGCTCACGCAACATTACGCGAACCTCCTCGATCAACGTCTCCCCAGTTAAACACGTGTTCTATCGGCCGAATTGAGGATCTAATGTCTGAGACCCATACCTCTCGAACTCCAAGTGCCCACAGCATTGACCTCGACCCAAATGTTGCAGCACAGCTTGCCGTCGCGTGTGAGGGGCTTCTTGCCGAGTTGCAAGACATGGCAGGCAACTTGAACAGACTTACTGCCTTGGACTGCTTTGGGACACTTCAGTCGGGAAAAGACATGGCTGGCAAGTTTGCGCAAAAGGCCACCGGTGGTGCCGATTCACTCGAAAAGTCTCTTCTCAGTCATGCGCTTGTAATCACCGAGATGCGGGACTTCTTCCAGCAATGCGTCGACCGCTATGGCGAAGTCGACGACTCGAATGCCTCCGCACTGGCAAGCGTCGACACCCCTCGATAGACACAAAAAATCTCGCTGAGCCGATGGCATTCGACTCAGCGAGACTTGGGTAACGACTAGCTGGTGGGCAGGGCCTTCAACGACTTGACGGTGGCGTCGACCGCGCGAGCAGCCTCGGCGCCCTTCTTCACGAAATGCGTGCTGAAGTAGTCGACGTGCTCGGCGTGCTCGTGGAAGTGATGCGGCGTCAAGACCACCGAGAAAACCGGAACGTCGGTGTCGAGCTGCACGCGCATCAGACCGTCGATGACAGCCGTCGCCACGAAGTCATGCCGGTAGATACCGCCGTCGACGACCAGACCTGCGGCAACGATCGCCTGGTAGCGGCCGGTCTTGGCCAACCGCCGGGCGTGCAGCGGGATCTCGAAAGCTCCCGGTACCTCGAAGAAATCAACCGTGTCCTTGGGGTAGCCGAGCTCGACGATCGCGTCGGTGAATCCGTCGCGTGCACGGTCGACGATGTTGCGATGCCACGTCGCCTGAATGAACGCGATGCGCTGTCCCTGGATCTCACTCATAACCATGAAACTAGCGCACTGGGAAGCATCGACGCGACCACCCGTCCTAGTCCTGCTGACGGGGGAAGGCGGTCGAACGACCCCAGCCGGCGTCATTGGTGAGGTGCTCGAGGAGAGGCTGAATTCGATACGGAAGGGGATTGGTCAGAGCGATGGTCGTGGTCGAATGCGTGACGCCTGGAAGTGACACGATCTGCTCGGCCAACTTCTGCAGGGCCGCGTGCGTCGAGGTGGCGACGCGAACGAGCAAATCCTCGCGACCGGTCGTGGCGTGAATTTCGATCACCTCGGGCAACTCGGTCAGACTCCGAGCGACTGCGCTGATCTTGCCCTGCTCGAGTTCCAGACCGACAAATGCCTGAATCGGGATACCGACCTCGGGGAGATTGAGATTCGGCCGAAACCCGGTGAGAAGTCCGTTGGATTCCATGCGCTTCATTCGCGACTGGACGGTGTTGCGGGCGACGCCCAACGAGTTGGCCAACTCGGCCACACTCATCCTCGAGTCCTTGCTGAGCAGACCGAGCAACTGGACGTCGAGCTTGTCGATGCTGAGCACTTTGTGAACCTCTCCTCAGTGATATGAGTCACTGGATGATCGAATTGACTAGTTCAAGAGATTTGCATTGACCAAATCGTAACTCAGGCAGAGCATTGGTTCCACGAATTGCTCAGCGGGATTCTCTTTGGGCTATTTGTCCCCAATAGTACCCAACGGCCAATTCGTCCCAATATTTCGACTGCGCCCCGTTTATCCTTCGGAAAGGTCTATCCCACAATGACTCTCACCGCCGAGCCCGTGAACTCCGTTGTTTCCCATGACGACACTGCGGGCGTGTTCGATCGCGCCGACTACCTGCGCGATTACCCCCACGAGCAGGTGAGCTTCTTCCAGGATCCCGCGAGCGGCCTCAAGGCCATCGTCGCCATCCACTCCACGACGCTCGGTCCCGCGCTCGGCGGAACGCGCTTCTACCCGTACTCCGACGAATCTGCCGCAGTCACAGACGTTTTGCGCCTCTCGCGCGGCATGACCTACAAGGCTGCGGTTGCCGGCGTCGACCTCGGCGGCGGCAAGGCTGTCATCATCGGCGACCCCGCAACGGCCAAGACCGACGAATTGCTCGGCGCCTACGCAAAATTCGTCCAGACCCTCGGTGGCCGCTACATCACCGCTGGTGACGTCGGAACCAACTCCAACGATCTCGACATCATCGGTCGTAACACCGACTTCGTCGTCGGCCGCAACGCCACGGTCGGCGGTTCCGGCGACAGCGCTCCGATGACGGCCCTCGGCGTATTCCAGTCGATGCGCGCCGCGGCACAATCGCATTGGGGCACTCCGTCGCTCGCAGGCAAGACTGTTGGTGTCGAGGGCACAGGCAAGGTCGGCTACGAGCTGATCAAGCTCCTCCTCGCAGACGGCGCAACCGTTCTCGCGACCGACGTCAACGCCGCAGCGCTCGACCGTGTCAAGGCTGACTTCCCGCAGGTGAGCATCGTCGACAGCATCATCGACGCCGATCTCGACGTTTACGCACCCTGCGCGATGGGCGCAACCCTCACAGACACGACCGCACGCTCGATCAAGGCCGAGGTTGTCTGCGGCGCTGCCAACAACCAGCTCACCGTCCCCGAGGTCGAGAACATCCTCCGCGACCGCGGCATCACCTGGACACCTGACTACGTGGCGAACGGCGGCGGCCTCATCCAGGTCGCCGGCGAGCTGAAGGGCAACTCGGCCGAAGAGGTCAAGCTCAAGGTCGAGAAGATCTTCGACACGGTCACCGAGATCTTCGCGAAGTCGAAGAAGGACGGAATCCTCGCCGGAGAGGCTGCTGACGCGGTCGCCGAGGCTCGGATCGCCGAGGCAGCTCGCGTCGCCAAGGGCTGACATCCCTCTCGCAGTCATGTAGCGCGGCCGGTCCCGACTAGTGTGGACACCAGACGAGCAGATTTTGCAGATCTGGACCACATCAGCCGGTAGACCGGCCGCTATGCGTCGGACGCCGGAAGGGCTTACATGACTGAACAATTCGCTGTGTGGACCGAGAACGACGCCGAGCAATCGGCCCGTTGGGGTTCGACGAGCAACGCCCCGGCGCCCAAGCGCATCGTCGTCGCCGACGACACGATGAAGGCCGACGACGCCTATCGCTTGGCATGCGAAGGCACGGCGTTGTTGTGGCGCGGAGATTTTCAGAACGCTCGCCAACTGTCGAAGGCCGTCGCGTCGCGCATCGACCGCAAGCCGCGCCGAGCCTCCGACGATCCCGCCAAAGCCTTCCATCTCCACCGGCAGACCCAAGGACGCCGCGCGCAGATCCTCGGCATGCTGCTAATTCCCTTGGATGCAGATCTGTCGATTCCACTCCGGCGAGCCCCGGACGCGCAAGTCGCGTTGACCGAAGCTTTCGGGATTACCGGTGAGCCTTCGGTTCGCTCGTTGCGTGACATCCTCGGCGCGATCGGCGCTCACGAGTGGCACCGCAAAGGTGTTTTCATCGAGGCTCTCGACGCACGAGTGCATCCCGCCTTCGGAGTGTTCTCACCCGTCCGCGGGGAGTATGTCGATCTTGTCGCGTCTGCGCCAGTGCCGTCGACGGAATCGGCTTTCGACATCGGCACCGGCACCGGCGTTCTTGCTGCCGTACTGGCGCAGCGCGGTGTCAAGGCAGTGACGGCCACCGACCAGGACCCCCGGGCACTGCAATGCGCTCGTAGCAACCTCTCGCGGCTTGGCTACGGCGATCAGGTGACCGTGGTGGAAGCAGACCTCTTTCCCGAAGGCACCGCTCCGTTGGTGGTCTGCAATCCTCCCTGGATTCCGGCCAAGGCCACCTCGCCCATCGAATACGCCGTCTACGACCCCGCTGGAGCGATGCTGAAGGGCTTCCTGACTGGTGTCGCAGCGCATCTGGACGACGCGGGAGAAGCGTGGCTGATCCTCTCGGACATTGCCGAACACCTCGGTCTCCGAACGCGATCCGAACTGCACGATCTGATTGCGGCCGGTGGGCTCACTGTTGTCGATCGCATGGACGTCAAACCGACGCACGCAAAGGTCAGTGACCGAACCGATGCGCTTCACGCCGCCCGGGCACGTGAAACGACGTCGCTGTGGCGGCTTCGCCGTCGCTGAATTCATTCTCAGTCAACGGTATTTTCCTGCCATGAAATGGTAATGAACGAGTAACAAATCGGGTCTAGCTTTCTTCGCAGTCGCACATCGTCACGCACTCCGGAGGAATCTCGATGGAATACACTCTTGCCCGCAACGCAGCCGAAGACCTGACGAAAGGTCTTGGCCGACGCGGATTCATGAGGGCAGTCGCTGCCCTCGGTGCGGGCGTAGGAGTTGCCGGTGTGGCTTCGGGATGCGCGCACTCGAACGCGTCACCGGCTGGGTCGTCCTCCTCTGCACTACCGTTCGCCGATGGCATTCCGATTCTGCAGCCGGGCAGCGGAAACGTCAGTGGCGATCACTATCTGAGTTCGGATCCGTCGGACGTCATGTGGGGTTATGTGCCCAACATCCACACCCGCGAGGTGATGCGGATGAAGTCGGGCCAGACCGTCACGATCGACGCCCTCTCGCACGAGGGAATTCTCGAGGATCAAGGGCGCAATCCTCTCGAATACTTCGGTAGCAAAGGCGTTTCCGAGAAGGACGTGCTCGAGGATGCGATTGCCGTTGCGGCCGAATACAACCGAACCGAACGAAACTTCGACAAGGACGGACCGCACGTCGTCACCGGCCCGGTCTTCGTCGAAGGCGCCCAGCCTGGAGACGTACTCAAGATCGAGACTCTCGAAGCCATTCCCCGCGTGCCGTACGGCGTTGTGTCGAGCAGACACGGCAAGGGCGCTCTCGCCGTCACAGCAGACGGAACCGCTCCAGCGGGAATCACTCTGGACGAAGTCATGCCGCCGGTCGCCACAGACGGGCGCGCAACAAAGGACCCGTTGAAGTACGGCGGTGTTTCCACTTTCACGGCGATCGAAGACGGCAAGGGCGTGATGCCTTTCGGACAGTCGAAGGTGCGGTTTCCCCTGCGGCCCTTCATGGGAATGATGGGAGTTGCCTATTCTGCGGATGCAGACCCGACATCCCCGTCGTCGAACTCCATTCCTCCGACCCTGGGCGGCGGAAACATCGACATCAGGCATCTCGGTGTCGGATCAACCTTCTATTTGCCGGTATTCGCTGAAGGCGCCCTCTTCTACGTCGGTGACCCCCACATGGCCATGGGCGACGGCGAGGCAGCGCTGACGGCGATGGAAGGTTCGCTGCGCGGCACGTTCCGACTAAGCGTGTGCAAGAAGAACTCCGGTGAGGCTCCATCGGTGGCTTTCGGATACCCGTTCGCCGAGACCGAGGAGGCCTGGATTCCGATCGGCCTGTCCGACCCCAACGGTTCGGTCGATGGGCAGAACAGTGACCTCAACGGTGCCATGCGGCGCGCGGTGGTCAACGCGCTCGACTTCCTCGAGCATGATCGCGGAATGGATCGAGCGACGGCCTACGCCTATCTTTCTGCCGCAGCCGATTTCACGGTCTCGCAGGTTGTCGATCGAACCGTGGGCGTCCACGGACAGATCTTCAAATCCCACTTCGAATAGCGGGAAAGGCGATCCGTGTTGTCAGGACGGATCGTCGAAGAGGCTCTGTTGCAAGGGATCGGCGAACAAGCCCATTTGCTCAGGTTGCGGCTTTGCCGGCGTCTCGGTTCGAGAATTGGGTAGGACCACCAGTCGCAAGGCCCCTCGCAGACGGTCGACCATGAGTTCCCACCCGCCGACCTGATCCTCGTATCCCGCAGCCTCTTCGGCGTCTCCGCGACTGTGGGCGTCCACAGCCTGACTACGCAGCTGAATCTGCCATTCGTTGCTGATGTGGAGGAGCTGAAGAATCAGATCGCGATCACGACCACAGACATCGGCTACCGCGTCGAGATCCTCGGCCACGTCCAGATCGAGGTGCAGCAGGGTCTCGAGTTCGGGAGGCAGGTCCTCGGCCGTCAGATCGGGCTGCAGCGAGGAGGAGTCACCGCTCTTGCTCGCGAAGAAGAGGTCTCCGCCGACGCGTGCGGCGAACTCGTCGTCCACGGTACGCAGGAACGACGTCAGGGCGGCGCACGTATCGGTGAGTTGCTTGGGAACGAATGGCGAACCCGCCACCTCGAGGAACACCGACAGACGGTCGTCGATCAAGACGAACTTGATGCGCGACCACTTGCGGTTGAGATCGGCGATGACCTCGGCTGCACGAGTGCGGTTGCTGATGTCCTGAACGAGTGGGGAGAACAACTGCACGTCCATGGACTCGGAAAGCGGACCGACGAACATGACAGTCGAACCGACACGAATGGGTATGTCGCCGTCGCTGTCTCGCTCGGGAAGAGTGCCGAGCATGGGAAGCAAAGCGAGAGTGACCAACTCCTTGAGGTGGTCGATGTCGTTGGGCATGTAGGCCGCGGTGGGGTCGAGTGTCGGAAGTTCTGTCGACTCGACGACCGACGGATCGAAATCCGGAGTCTGCTCGTTGCCGGTGAGATCGCTGGATAGAAAAGCCGGGTGGTGCACACCGAACACATCACGGAATGCAGCGACAGTCATCGCTGCGAGCTGATCGGCCCAGTTCTGCGCCTTGTCGACGCAGAAGGCGGGGGAGTTGTTCGGATCCTCCAGATTCTCGGAAGGCGGATTCCAGCCGAGTGCGATCAACTTTTGTTCGTCGGCATCTTCGAGTCGATAGCGCGGATGAAGGAAGTCGTTGGAAGGAACCTCGCAGCGGACTGTGTTCTCGTCCCACACGAGGAACTGAACGCATGGCGCTGCGCCGTCAGCTGGATCGAAGTCGCCGGTGGACGATTCCACGGCAAGAACGTCGCCGTCGACCATGATGGAAATGTGATCGCCGAGGCGACGTTGAAATTCTGCCCACGCCCGGTCGACACTGACATCGAGATCGAAGCCCATTGCGCTCATCAGCCACCTCCTTCCGCAAAAGCTCAGACCTATACGGTATCGCGAGGCTCCGACAATGCTGCTGTCCTTTTCCGGTCGACCGGATTGCAGCGGACCACGAACCGTGACGACGAGGAAGGTAGTCGCAGGTAGATCGGTTATTCGAGAGCGGCGACTGAAGTGTGCCTGTAACCGCCGTCACGCCAGGCGGTGTGCGGGCGAAAGGGCGAGGGTTATCCGGCGAGAACGGGCGAGACCTCGACGACGGGCGGCGTGGATCCGGTCGTGACAACGGGGGTGGTGCTGGTCTTGGTGGTTGTGGCCGTCGCGGTCGGTGACGAGGTCGCGGTAGCCGACGCAGTTGTCGTGGATGAGACGGGTGTTGTCGTACTGGTGGCCGTCGTAGTCGAGGTGGCGGAGCTCGTGCTTGTCGCGGTCACCACAAGCGGCTGATTACGAGGAGCAGTCGTCTCGTCGGCGATTCGCCAGGTCGGCGTCGGCGGGATGACAACCGTGGGGACTGCAACCGAGCTGTAGAACGCGGCCGGTTCGATCCCGGTGACGGACTCCACGGAAACCGACGAGACCAGAGTGGGAGGCTTCACCACAGGGCCGCCGGCACCGAATGCGCCGGCTGCTCCGCCGAAAACGAGGCCTGATGTCAGAGAAAGAGCGGCCACTGCGACAGCGCCGATCATGACTGTTCTGTCTTTCATGCACACCTGTCCTTCGGGAGCAGTACGGAAGTACTGTAGGCGAAAAGATGCCGCAATGGAGTATCAGGGTCTGCTGGGCGGGACGCGAATCTGTGTGGCGTAGAACACAAAAGGCCCTGGGTGCCGACGCGGACGTCGGCACCCAGGGCCAGGTCAAGCAGTGAATCAGGCGGGGATCGTCAGTACCTGACCGGCGTTGATGAGATCCGGGTTCGGGATGCCGTTTGCATCCGCGATGCGCTGGTACTGGTTGCCGTCACCGTAGAAACGCTCTGCGATCGCCCACAGGGTGTCGCCGCTTTCGACGGTGTAGCTCTGCGCTGCCGGAGCGGCGGGGGCAGGCTCGGGCTCGGGTGCCGGAGCGGGCTCCGGGGCAGCCTCGGCGGCCGGCGCTGCGATTGCAGTGTCCGAAGACCACAGAGCATTTCCGCCGACGGACAGAACGACGTTGCGATCGTCCTGAACCGAGAGGGAGGCACCGTCGTTGCCTGCGGTCTGCGATGCCCACACGGCGTCGGAGTCCTTGTAGATGACGAAGTTTCCGTCAGCCTGCACCTCGGCGCGGTTGGCGCCGGATCCGTTGGTGCCTGCGGCCCAAACAGCCTGTCCGCCCTCGGACAGAACCAGGTTGCCGTCGTCCTGCAAGGTGAGGGTGTATGCGCCGTTGTCGGACTTGAGTTCCTGGCCGACTCCGAGGCTCTGACCTGACTGCAGTGTGCTCACGCTGTCCCTTTCCAAATCTGTTGCGATGACTGTGCCTCCACGATTCCGCTTTACCGTCCAGTTACCTTCTGGCCGTTGGTCTCGTAGGCGACCGAGTGTACGTTACCGAAGAGTACAGAGAATTGTGCAGCGTTGGCGGATTGCGTGTCGAGCGTTCGGATCTTGCTGATATTAAGGCGTTTTGGGCGAACGCGCCGCGACATCCTACGCGAAGTTGCACCGTTGCGATGCACTTTCTCTTGAACGGCAGGTGAAATCGGCGCGCTCTCAGCGCATTGTCAGTAACCGCTAGGGGTGTAGCGACTTGCGCGTCTCGTCGTGGAGTACGGCAAGCAGTTCACGCTCGACGTCGGCGAACTCGGGCGAGGTGATCATGTCCAGTTCGCGTGGCCTCGGCAAGGGAACGTCGACGACGCACCTGACCGTTGCCGGCCTCGCCGACAGAACGACCACGCGATCGGACAGATAGATCGCTTCACGAATATCGTGGGTGATCATCAGCACGGTCCACCGGTACTGCTGCCACACGTCTTGTAGCCAGGCCTGCATCTCGGTGCGGGTCAACGAGTCCAGTGCGCCGAACGGCTCGTCGAGCAGCAGGACAGGTTTGCCCTGAACAACGGTGCGCAGCATCGCCGCTCGCTGGCGCATGCCGCCGGACAGTTGTGACGGCCGGGCGTCCTCGAATCCGGACAGTCCGAACGCCGGGAACAACTCGCGAGCGCGCTCGCGTGCTTCCTTCTTGCCGACTCCCTGCACTTCCAAACCGAGGGCCGTGTTGTCCAGTACCGAACGCCAAGGGAACAGAAGATCTTTCTGCGGCATGTACGCGGTATGCACCTCGGTGGCTGGTTCGGATTCCGTTGCGCGCGTGCCCACACGGACCGAACCCGCGGTCGGGGATTCGAGCCCGGCCAGGACGTTGAAGATCGTGCTCTTGCCGCAGCCGCTCGGCCCGATCACCGACACGAATTCGCCCGCGTCGGCACCAAAGGACACCGAATCGAGCACGAGACGCGATTCTCCGGCCGTGTCGAACCTCTTGGTCAGGTCCTGGATTTCGACCATTGCATCCTCGACCATCGGGTCAGTCATGTCCGCGACCTTTCGTTCATCGCCCATGGTGCAACGATGCGCTCGATGGCGAACGTCAGCAAGTACAGCGTGACACTGATCAACGCGGTCACCAGTACGGCCGCCAACACCAGGTCGGTGCGGAAGGAGTTCTTCTGGGTGCTCATGTAGATACCCAAACCGGAAGTAGCGCCGACGTATTCGGAGAACACCGCACCCACGACCGCATACGTGATGCCGATGCGCAGGGCAGTGAAGAATCGCGGAATTGCCGAAGGAAGGCGAACGTATCGGAACTCCTGCCAGCGAGTGCTGCCCATACTGCGCAGGAGAGCGCCCGCTTCCCGATCGGCCGCGGCAAATCCCTCGATGAGTCCGATGGTCATGGGGAAGAACGTCGCAAGGGCGATCACCAACACCTTCGGCAACAACCCGAAGCCGAACCAGATGATCATCAGCGGCGCGATGGCGATGATCGGCAGCGTCTGCGAGACGACAAAAAGTGGTACCAGCGCGCGTGACAACCACGGCGAAAAGTCCACGACCACAGCAAGAATCCAGGCCAACACCAATGAAACAGTGAAGCCGACCAACGTGACCTGCAATGTCGACCAGGCGTGGCCGGAGATGATCTCGCGGTTGTCCCACCCCTGGGACAGAACGCGCCCCGGAGACGGAAGTACTTGCGGCCGAATCCCACTGATCTCGACGTAGATCTGCCACGCCGCCACGAGGAGCACCACCACGGCGAGCGCGGGAAGCGCCCGCCGCATGGTCGAGACCAACCGTCCGCTCACGTCAGGACGCGTCGAGATACTCATTGGTGAAGTACTCCGACCAGTCCGGCTTCTGGGTCAACGGCTTCCCGTCGGGTCCGGCGAGCAATCCGTTCTCGAAGAGGAATCCCGAGTAGCCCGACCAGGTTTCGAGATTCTGGGCGCCCACAACGCCGTTGGCGTCTTTCATGTAGTCGGCGGCGAGCATCCGCTGACTCTCACGCACGAGGTCTTCGTCGGTGAATGCTCCGGGGTTCGCGTCGATGAGATCCTGCGCGGCCTGGTCCGGGTTGTCGGCAGCAGTCTGATATCCGCGCTGAACGGCTTTGACGAACTTGCGTGCCTCGTCGGGATGGTCCTTCAACCACTGCTGGTTGCCGTTGATCACGATCGAATATGCATCGGGGAAGCCGTAATCGGTGTACTGGAAGTACCGCATCGGAGTTCCGTTTCGCTCCGCTTCGAGGCCTTCCCAAGCAAAGTAGGAGACGGTGAAGTCTGCCTGGCCCGAGTACACGGCTTCGTACGCGGAAGTTCCGAGCGTGACCGTCGTGAAGTTCCCGGTCCCGCCGTCGTTGCGGATGATCTGCTGCAGCGTTTCGACTTCGCCGGGATCGCCGAACCCGGCGTACGTCTTCCCGTCGAGATCACGTGGGCGCGTGATGTCCGCACGATCCGCCTTCACGCCGATGCCGGTGGCGCGGTGCTGAAGTGGCGCGATGACGGATGTCGTGGCGGCGCCGGCTGCACGGGCGAACGTGGCCTGACTCTGTGTGCTGATGCCGAACTCGGCATTGCCGGCATCGACCAGGGTGTCGGGCGAGGTGTTGTTGTACGGCAGGATCGAGACGTCCAGGCCGGCGTCCTCGAAGTAGCCCTCTTGGAGTGCTACGTACAAACCGGTGTGGTTCGTGTTCGGTGTCCAGTCGAGTGCGAACCGAATGGTCCCGTCGGAAGAGCCGGTGTCAGAGGCGCATCCGGTCAGAACTGTGAACGCGGCTGCGATCGCGGCAGACGTGGCAAGCGTGCGGCGCAGCGCCGCAAACGACATCACGACGCCGGCCAAGGCTGCTGGTGGAGTGCGGAATCCCAGAACATCAGCTCATAGCGGCTGGCGATGCGGAATGCTTCACTCATCGCCTCACGCTCTGTCTCGGTGGCAGCTTCGGCCGCAGCATCGACCAGCACGCGGGCCTGCGCCACCGACTCGTGGAATTCGGGTGCGTCGTAGGTCGTGACCCACTGTGCGTACGGATGCGACGGATCGGCGTCGAGTACCTCGCGCGCTGAAGCGGCAAGATCGCGGCCGACCTCGGCGTAGATCCAGAAGCAGGGGAGTACTGCCGCGGCGGAGACCGGGTAAGGCGCAGTTGCTGCAGTCGCCGTCAGATACGAGACGTATCCCAGGCAGGCCTGCGAATGCTCGAGCCTTCCCGATCCCGCTGGAAGAATTCCACCGGTGAGAAGTCCGTCGTGAAGCGCAGATTCCACTGTCGCTGCCGTCGACGCGGAATTCGACCAGAAGCCCGCGGACTGCGGATCCGGGGCGTGGGCCGCGACCAGGGACAACGCTTTCGAATATCCCTCGAGATAAAGCTTGTCCTGCTCGATGTACGTGCGGAACGCGTCGAGAGGCAATGTTCCGTCGCCGAGGCGGCGGAGGAACTCCAGTGAGTCGATCGACTCGCGGAGGGCCTTCGTCTCGGCCCAGAGTCGATCTGTGAACCGATCCGTCGACGGCGCTGTGGCCACCGAGTTTTCGGCAGAATTGTATGCAGGCTGCGTAGTAGCCATGACATCCCTTCGTCAGCATTACCTGATCAGGTTCCCGGGTGTGTTCTCAGCCCCGCCCATGCGGAGCACCCCGTGTCAGAACTAGGCGACCTTAACACCGAGGGGTTGTGTACTCGGCGCACACCCGTCCGAGATTGGTAGGTTTGGTCTTGATTGCCACACGCGCGGGTCGGGAGGGGATTCAGACATGGAGACCGACGTTCGACCAAATCTCGGCGAGGACGGAACTCTGGTGATCCGGGCGCGAGGCGGAGAAGCCCGCGGGTATCCGGATGGCGGTGTATTCGCGTGGAAGGGCATGCCCTACGCAGCGGCGCCGGTGGGTGAGCGGAGGTTCCGAGCGCCGCAACCCGCACAGTCGTGGGACGGGGTGCGCGACTGTCGTGAGTTCGGGCCGATCGCGCCGCAAGGCCAGAGTCCGGCGGTTCCGATCGATCGGGCCTTCAAAATCGACGAGGACTGCCTGTCGATCAACGTCTGGGCCCCGCGACCCGACGGCACGCCGCGACCGGTGATGGTGTGGATTCACGGCGGCGCCTACTGCCTCGGATCCGCCGCCCAAACGATCTACGACGGCCGTCATCTGGCTGAAACCGGTGACGTCGTTCTCGTCTCCTTCAACTATCGCGTCGGCGCACTCGGATTCCTGGACCTGTCTGCATTCTCCACCGCGGATACTGTTTTCGAATCGAACTGTGGTCTGCGAGACCAGATTGCGGCACTCGAATGGGTTCGAGACAACATCGACGCCTTCGGTGGTGACCCGAGTGCGGTGACCGTGTTCGGGGAGTCCTCCGGCGCAGGATCCATCACGACGCTCATGACCTGTCCGAGCGCCGAAGGTCTGTTCCATCGTGCGATTGCCCAGAGTCCGCCCGCGACCTCCGTCTACGGGGCCGAGCGCGCCAAGACCGTTGCAGAGCGGTTTCTCGAACTGCTCTCGATCGACCCCGAAGACGCAGGCGATCTGCTGACCACGGATCTGGAACTGCTCGTCAAGGCAAGCGATGATTTGGTCAACGAAATTCCGACCCGGATTCCGGGAACTTTGGCGATGGCACCCGTTGTCGATCGCGATCTGGTGCCGCACTACCCGGTTGCGGCTTTCCAGAAGGGTTACGCGCACCGAATCCCACTGATCATCGGTTCCAACAAGGACGAGGCGTCGATCTTCAAGTTCATGAAGTCTCCGCTGATGCCGGTGAGTGCGCAGTCCGTCGAGGCAATGCTCCAATTACTGGCCGACGATCACCCCGACATCTCGGCGACCAAACTTGCCGAGATCATGTCGGCTTACCCTGACCATGCGAAACCGAGTGGTGCGCTGGCGCTTTCACGGGACGCGGCGTTTCGCATGCCGACCCTGTGGATCGCCGACGCGCACTGCAGGCATTCCCCTACGTGGGTCTACCGCTTCGATCACGCGACGCCGATGCTCAAGGCGGCGCGGATCGGCGCGGGCCACGCGACCGAATTACCTTATGTATTCGGCAATTTCGGAACCCTGAACGTCGACCCCACGTTCTGGCTCGGCGGACGGAAGGCCGCGATGGAGGTGGCCGGCCGTATCCAACGGCGGTGGTTGGCCTTCGCGCGGCATGCCGTGCCCGCAGCTCTCGACGGTTCGAAGCACTGGGCGCCGTACGAGGAAGAGAAGCGGTCGACGCTGTTGATCGACTCCGCCGACACCCTCGTCAGCGACCCCGATCACGGACTGCGCGTCGCCTGGGGCAACGACGTGATGGGGTTCAACTGACGTCGGTCGAGTGCCGCGGACGATCGAGTTCGCGAAGCACCGGTAGGGAGGCACATACTGCGGCGATCAGGATGATCGGAATCGACAGGGCCACAAAGGTCGACGCGATTCCGAGCTGATCGAGCAGCGGGCCGACCGCGAGGTAGCCGAGCGGGCCTGCGGCGTAGGCCGTCGACGTCATGACACCGACGACGCGTCCACGCATGTGCTCCGGGCTGTGCGTCTGCATGGCGTAGTTGGCGATCGGGCCGACTGGTCCGTAGACGAGGCCCTGCAGTCCGGCAAGTACGAGGATCACCCACAGTGGAGGTAGGAGCGCCATGGCCAGCATCGCTATGCCGAGAACGGCGACGGCAAAAATCATGATCAGCCGCCGGGACATGATCGGCGCCAGTGGGGCGTAGGCGAGAGAGCCGATGATGCCGCCGATCGCCAAGGCCATCAACACCGATCCGAGTTGGGCCGGTTGATCCAACTCTGTGAAGTACACCGGGAACACGACACTCTCCACCGGCATGTAGAGCGCGACGACTGCCATGTCGATCAGCGCCAGGGTGCGCAGCAGTTTGTTGTTCCAGACGAACCGAAGACCGTCGAGTGTGCCGTGCCAGATCGATTTCGGACGGTGTTCGTGTTCGGGCACTCCGGCGCCGGGAAGCCGGATGAAGGCGACCACGACTATCGAGAACACAAATCCTGCCGCCGTGACCCAGAGCGTGTTCACCGCTCCGATCGTTGCGATGAGGACACCGCCGATGCCAGGGCCGATCAGATACGCGACGTTGAAGTTGGCCTCGTACACACTGTTGGTTCGATCGAGCTTCCACTTGGCGGTCCGAGTCGCTGCAGGCAGCATGGACTCCCTCGCCGCCATTCCGGCGGGGTCGAACACGGCGCCGAGTGCGGCCAACGCCGCGATCACCGGGATCGTCAAGCCCGCGGTGGCCGCGATGATCGGAATCGCTGCAACGGACATCGCAGAGAGAGCGTCGGAAATCATCGACGTTCGACGGCGTCCGAACTTGTCGACGAATGTCCCCGAAAACAGGCTCGACACGAGTAGCGGAATGGCTGCTGCGCCGGCAACTATCGCCGCGTCGGTAGCCTTACCGGTTCGTTCGAGAACCAGCCAGGGGAGCACGACGATGGCGATACCGTTGCCGATCGCCGAGAACAGCGTCGCGAGATTGACCAGTACGAGAGGGAGATAGCTGGGGATAGTTACGTCCGTGGACGCAGGTGGACGCCGATCTGCTGAGGCGACCACGTTCTTTCCTTCCCCGAGATGGTGCCGCCCAGGATTTCGACGACGGCACCATCGACGCTAGCAGCGGGGTCTGCAGGTTCGCGACTGGTTTTTCGCCGGCCGTTCTCGTTCGGTTATGCCTGGTAGACGGGGTTCTCCGCAACAAACTTCTCGACGTACGAGCACGTCGGAAGGATCTTCAATCCCTCGTTCCGGGTCTGATCGAGCGCTTCACGCACCACGATGGCGGCAAGCCCGCGCCCACGAAACTGCGGATAGGTCACCGTGTGGTGGAAATCACGGACGCCGGAATGGTCCGAGTACTCGGCGAAACCGGCGAGTTCGCCGTCGACTCGGATCTCGAAACGCGTTTCCGCGGGATTGTGCGCCACTGTCTCGGTCATCTTCGGGCTCCGTTTCGAAAGGGCGGCCGGTTGCGCCGCGCCGCGTCTACGTTCTCTGGAGCACGCTACCTGGCAGGCCGTCCGCAATATCGGTTGCCGACGTGGGATCCGTTACTTAGCGCAACTACAACTGGACGACCGTTCAAGGGACCTTCGTCGCCATGGAGAACGAACAAAACTGGTCTGTACGTGCCGATTTGCCCGTACTTTTGTGCCCACAACGGGTGATACATATGCATCACGATCGTAACTATCCCAATATGTGGGACCGGTCACAAAGTTTTTTGTCGTCTGTTCGGATGGATTAAGTGGAGGGCCTGAAACGGGCAAATTGCAGGTCAGCGGCGCGCTGGTTACGTGTCGATGATGGGTGCGAGTGGCCGGAAACCCCAGGGGTATTGCGTTGGTCATCAGATCGTTTCTCGGACGTGATCCCAAAGACCCGCTCGGGGGGTTAGCGTTTGAATCGTCGGGGATAGAAGAAGCGTTACAACTTCGCCAAAAAAACTTTGGCGTCGCTGCTCAACGGTTCGATTTCGAGTCTTCGTCGGACAACTTCGAGGAAGGAACGCACATGATTTTCGGGCAGCGTGAGTCGAACAGTTACTTTGCCGCAATTTTTTCGTACGACTTCCTTGACGAAGGTCTGGGATACGAGACCATCGCACGGATTCACCGAGGCGAGATCTGCGAATGGATTCGTGATCTCGAGGCTTCCGGGTTGTTCTCGGCTGCGGAAGTCCATGCCGCTGAACTGGCATGGCGCGAAAATCCACGCCTGCTCCTCGACGCCCTTCTCGAGGACGCTGACGAGGTCTCTGTCAAGCGCTGGGAGATCGCGTGGACGAGGCTCGAGCGTCAGTCGCCGGCAGCCGGAACCGCGGTGGCAGAGCACGGCTGATCCGGTCGGGCCGAGTCGACTGCTCAGTCTGCGTCAAGATCAACCGTCTGCGTTACATCAACGGTCGACGAGTATCACCTCGTAATCGGTGAGCACGGTGAATTGCACGCCCGCCGTGGTCAGGGCCGCAACCGTCCGCGCAGTCACCTGTGGATCTTCGAGTAGCGAATCGCCGCCGTGCGGCACTATCGCGAAGTCGATCAGCGCGAGCCCGGACCAGATCGGGTCGATACCGCACGTTGGCATGACTTCAGCGGGGTCGTCCGACGCGTCCAGCCCGATCAGAGTCGGAGTCGCCAGGCACGCTCCGGCGCTGTATCCCGCATAGGCCACGACGCCTGAACGAACCAGCATCTCGATGACCCGGTCAGCGCCACTTCGAGCTAGCTGAGCTCGCAGGACGAACGTGTTTCCGCCGCGAACCCACAGGCAGTCGAAATCGCGGAGCCGGAGTTCCAGTGCTTCCGGTGCACCCAGGAAGTCTCGGACATCCACTTCCTCTGCGGTGAAGCCGGCTGCCCGTAGTGGAGTCAGTTCGCTGGTGACTGCTGAACTGCGGGCATTGACGGGCCACGAATCTGCAGCCGCGGCGATGACTGCGATGCGAGCGCCGCGGCCTACGAGATCGACAAAGGCCTCGCGGTGGTCGCCGAATCGGTAGGACGAGAGAAACAGTTTCACTTCTCAGTACCTTCGCGACCTACCCACCCAGCCCTCAAATCGTGAACGCCAGATTGTCGACGACGCGTGTGCCCACCGTGGTGTCACCGCGAAGCGAGATGTCGGTTCGGTGATCCGAAGCGTGGACGCGGCCACCGGCAATTCGGGTGAAGAGCGGTGAGCTCATCGAGATGGTCGTGGTCGCCGGACCGTCCAACTCCGGGACGAGTGTTGCTCGCGCGTCGACCGAGACGTGAAGTGAACGGGTAAGTGGCCCTTCGAGTTCGAAAGTGATCCGTGCTCCCTCTGGCGCCTTTCCTCGTTTTCCGACGACGAATCCGAGCGCGCTGGTGATTTCGCCGAATGCAGTCTCCGCGCGCAATCCGCCTTCCTCACCCGGAATGCCAACTGCATCTCTGATGTCGAGTTCGTGCATCCAACAGTCGAAGGTCCGAATACGCATGAACCGGCCATAGGGCGCAAGACCGACCGGTGTTTGTGTCTCGGCGTCCCAGTCCGCGCTGGTCATCGAGCGCAGCGCTTCGGTTCGTTCGGCGGTGATCTCGCGATATCGGGTCAGCAGGTCCGAGTGCGGTGTCCGCCGCAGGCCTTCGACCCAGCGCTCGTTGAACGCCGCAATCTCGTTGTGGACGTGGGGCAATGCGTGCACGTCCAGATTGATCGACGGCGGATTGATGCCCGAGAGCAGTGATTCTGTACCGATCAGATGGGACACGATGTCGTGAACCGTCCACCCCGGAAGGTTCGACGGTGCCAACCACTGATCGCCGTCGAGTTCGGCCAGCAGTGCGTCGATGACTCTCCATTCCTCGGTCAATGCGTCGACTACTGAGTCCTGGGGCCAACCACTCATGTGGACATCTCCTGTTTCGGACGGTGCGGTTCTCCTCACTGTATGTCCCGGCGGATAAGTGAGCGGGCATTCCCATGCTTCGAGTCGGTGTCGCCAAACCTCCGAGGGTGGCAGAGTTCCTGTGGTAGACCAGGATTGTCGACGCCGAATCAGGCTCACGCGGCGTTGTCGTCACCGACAGAGGAGTCTTCGTGTTTCCAGGAAATTTTGTCCAGTCCACGCCGGACAAGCCCGCCGTCATTCGCCCTGCGACGGGTGAGTCCATCACCTATCGGGAACTCGACGAACGGTCGACGCAGTTGGCGCGATACTTCCGAAGTGTCGGTGCCAAGCCTGGGGACCACGTCGCTCTCATCTCGAACAACGATCTCCGGGCGTTCGAGGTGTACTGGGCAGCGTTGAGATCCGGCCTCTACATCACCGCGGTGAACTGGCATCTCACGGCTGCGGAGGCTGCCTACATCGTCGACGACTGCGAGGCGACAATTCTGGTGGCGTCGGGGCAGGCGTCCGCAGCAGTTCCGTTGGACGAGAAGCTGATTCCACGCGTGCGGCACCGATTGGTGTACGGCGGCGCCCTCGAGGGCTTCGACGACTACGAAGACGCGGTCGATGCGCAGTCCACTGCTCCACTCGACTCGCAGCCGCGTGGGGCTGACATGCTGTATTCGTCGGGAACGACCGGCAGGCCGAAGGGGATCAAAGGAGATCTCCCGGAGGGTGAGGTGAACACCACCATGGATCCGTACACCGCGGTGTTCGCACCGATGTACGGGTTCGATTCCGACACAGTCTATTTGTGCCCGGCTCCGGTCTATCACGCGGCGCCCCTGCGTTTTTGCGGCGTGATCAATTCGGTCGGCGGAACCGTGATCTTGATGGATGCATTCGAAGCCGAAACCGCGCTGGAGTTGATCGGTAAATACGCTGTGACGCACAGTCAGTGGGTACCGACGATGTTCGTTCGAATGTTGAAACTTCCGAAGGAGACCCGTGATCGTTACGACGTCTCGACGGTGAAGGTCGCCATTCACGCTGCTGCTCCCTGCCCGCCCGAAGTGAAGACGGCAATGATCGACTGGTGGGGGCCGGTGATCTACGAGTACTACGCCTCGACCGAGGGTTCGGGCGCTACCTTCATCAACAGTGAGCAGGCCTTGTCGCATCCGGGTTCCGTCGGGCGTGACGGAGTGATGGGGATCGTGCACATCTGTGACGACGCCGGGCGCGATCTTCCGGTCGGCGAGATCGGTACCGTGTTCTGGGAGCGGGAGACTTTGCCGTTCCGGTACCACAATGATCCCGAGAAAACGGCTGCCGCGCAGCATCCGGATCATCCGACGTGGACGACGAGTGGAGATATCGGCTATATCGACTCCGAGCGTTTCCTTTATCTGACCGACCGCGCCGCGTTCACGATTATCTCCGGTGGTGTGAATATCTACCCACAGGAGTCCGAGAACATCCTTACTTTGCACCCGAAGGTGTTCGACGTGGCGGTCATCGGTGTTCCCGACGAAGAAATGGGTGAGCAGGTCAAGGCGGTTGTCCAACTAGCGGAGGGAATCGAGCCTGGTGCCCATGTCGCCGAGGAATTGCTGGAATACGTTCGCAGTCAGGTCGCACATTTCAAAGCTCCGAGAAGCATTGACTTTGCCGACGAATTGCCTAGGACCGCTACAGGAAAGCTCGTCAAGCACAAGTTGCGGTCTCAATATGTGAGCAATTGATGCTCTAGTGAAATGCTAGGACATCAGAGTAATTCTGCGAGATAGTCGGCAAGGACCTGCGCGTGACCGTATGGCAGGTCCTTGCTTGCTGTCAGTAGAACAACGGGTCGAGCATCCGAGGCCGGTGCGAGGCGTACTGCAGGTTTTCGCGTTTGAGGCCGCGTGGCCGGAGTCGGTCTACGCGGAGTCGGACGGCGTTACATTCGGAAGCCGGTTCGTAAACTCGCTCGACGGTGATTATTCGGCGCGTCATTCTGATGCCTTTACGTCTTTCGGCCGTTTCAAATAGTGGAATAGTCCGCCATTCCGGTGTGATCGGCCTCACAGTAGGCTTCTTCAGGTATGTCCAAACATACTGTTCGGACTCGATTCAGATGGAGAAAGTGCGTCGTCGGTTTCCCTACGCCGCGTTAACTCTGGCTACTATCAGTCACCATTCACCCAAAAGCGGGTCATCTTCCGCTCATCACATGCTGGTTGCCGCTCGTCGCAGCAGGCGAACCACCAACCGCAGAAGGTAATGGAAAATGGAAACATCGAAGAGCGCACAAGTGCGTCCGTCGGTCGGCGTCCCTCGAGAATCGAGTGATGGTGAGCGTCGGGTCGCATTGGTGCCGAAAATTGTGTCCGCTTTGATCGGCAAGGGTGTCGACGTAGTCGTCGAGTCCGGGGCCGGTCTCGGGGCGTTGATTCCCGACGAGTTGTACACCGCTGCCGGCGCGAAGATCGGCGATCCGTGGACTGCTGACGTGGTGGTCAAGGTTGCGCCTCCGTCGACAGAAGAGATCGCCCGGATCAGTACCGGCGCGAAGCTCATCGGTTTCCTGAATCCGCGTAATGCGGACAACCGCATCGCCGAGTTGAAGGCCGCCGGCATCGAGGGATACGCCGTGGAGGCGATTCCTCGTATCTCCCGCGCGCAGGTGATGGACGCGTTGTCCTCGCAGGCGAACGTGTCCGGGTACAAGGCTGTTCTGTTGGCAGCATCGGAGTCGACGCGGTTCTTCCCGATGCTCACCACCGCTGCGGGCACGGTGAAGCCTGCGACGGTTCTGGTCCTCGGAGTGGGTGTGGCAGGTCTGCAGGCGCTGGCGACAGCCAAGCGTCTCGGTGGCCGCGCTACCGGGTACGACGTGCGTCCTGAGGTCGCCGACCAGGTGCGTTCGGTGGGTGCACAGTGGCTCGACCTCGGAATCGATGCGGCGGGCGAGGGTGGATACGCCCGCGAGTTGACCGACGACGAGCGAGCGAAGCAGCAGCAGGCACTCGAAGATGCGATCAAGGGCTTCGACGTTGTGATCACCACAGCTCTGGTTCCGGGTCGTCCCGCGCCGCGCCTGGTGACCGCTGCCGCGGTCGAAGGCATGAAGCCGGGCAGTGTCGTGGTCGACCTCGCGGGTGAAACCGGTGGTAACTGCGAGCTGACCGAGCCGGGTCAAACCGTCGTCAAGCATGGCGTGACCATTTGCTCTCCGCTGAATTTGCCGGCGTCCATGCCGGAGCATGCGTCCGAGTTGTACTCGAAGAACATTTCCGCGCTGATCGAACTCATGTTGGTGGAAGGTGCCTTGGCGCCTGATTTCTCCGACGAGGTTCTGGCCGGTGCGTGCGTCACCCGTGAAGAGAAGGGCGCCTGATGTACACATCACTGCTGGCGAACATCGCGATCCTGGTGTTGTCCGGGTTCGTCGGTTTCGCTGTGATCTCCAAAGTTCCGAACACCCTGCACACCCCGTTGATGTCCGGTACGAACGCCATCCACGGCATCGTCGTCCTGGGCGCGTTGGTCGTCCTGGGCAAGGTGCACGATCCCTCGATCGGGCTGCAGATCATCTTGTTCGTCGCGCTCGTCTTCGGAACCGTGAACGTTGTCGGTGGTTTTGTCGTCACGGACCGCATGTTGGCGATGTTCAAGGCCAAGCCGGCCGCCAAGTCTGTGTCGAAGGATGGTGACCAGTAATGGAATACCTGGTCAATGCGCTCTACATTGTCGCGTTCTCGATGTTCATCTACGGCCTCATGGGTCTTACCGGCCCGAAGACCGCAGTCCGCGGCAACCAGATCGCCGCGGTCGGCATGCTCATCGCCGTCGTTGCAACTCTGATCTCCATTCGTGATGCGGAGATGGGGAACTGGATCCTCATCGCTGCCGGCCTTGTCATCGGTGTCGTGCTCGGCGTTCCGCCGGCGCTCCGGACGAAGATGACGGCCATGCCGCAGTTGGTGGCACTGTTCAACGGTGTCGGCGGCGGCACGGTCGCGTTGATCGCGTACGCGGAGTTCCTGGACTCGGACGGTTTCACCGCATTCCAGCACGGCGAATCGCCGACGGTACACATCGTCATCGCGTCGCTCTTTGCCGCGGTGATCGGATCGATCTCCTTCTGGGGCAGCGTGATCGCGTTCCTGAAGCTGCAGGAAACTCTGCCTGGTCGTCCGATCGGAATCGGCAAGCTCCAGCAGCCGCTCAATGCTCTGCTGCTCATTGCCGCCGTCGCGTTCTCGGTGATCATCGGTATCAAGGCGATCTCACCGGAAGGCCCGACCAGCTCACTGTGGATCGTCGGCGTGCTCGTGCTCTCGGGCATCCTCGGACTGATGGTCGTGCTGCCCATCGGCGGCGCGGACATGCCCGTCGTCATCTCGCTGCTCAACGCTCTGACCGGTTTGTCAGCTGCTGCTGCAGGTTTGGCGCTCAACAACCAGGCGATGATCGTCGCCGGCATGATCGTCGGTGCTTCGGGCACCATCTTGACCAACCTCATGGCCAAGGCCATGAACCGGTCCATCCCGGCCATCGTTGCCGGCGGCTTCGGTGGTGGTGGCGGTGAAGCCGCATCCTCCGACGGCGTCGTGCGCACGGCAAAGGCGACCTCGGCCGCCGACGCGGCCATCCAGATGGCCTACGCCAACCAGGTCATCGTCGTACCCGGATACGGACTTGCCGTCGCGCAGGCTCAGCACGCGGTCAAGGACATGGCGAAACTGCTCGAGTCGAAGGGCGTCGAGGTCAAGTACGCCATTCACCCGGTCGCCGGCCGTATGCCTGGTCACATGAACGTTCTTCTCGCAGAGGCGGATGTCTCGTACGACGCGATGAAGGAAATGGACGACATCAACGACGAGTTCTCTCGTACCGATGTCACCTTGGTGATCGGTGCGAACGACGTCACCAACCCGGCGGCGCGCAACGATCCGAGCTCACCGATTCACGGAATGCCGATCCTCAACGTCGACCAGTCGAAGTCCGTCATCGTGCTCAAGCGCTCGATGAACTCCGGTTTCGCCGGTATCGAGAACCCGCTCTTCTTCGCCGAGGGCACCTCGATGCTCTTCGGTGACGCCAAGAAGTCGGTCTCCGAAGTAACCGAGGAACTCAAGGCGCTCTAGCGCTGGTACTCGGAGGGGGCGTCCACTCGCAGCTGCGAGTGGACGCCTTTTTTCGTGGCCGTGTTGCAAAGATGTCGTGTGTTGCAACGACTTCTTGTGCTGAAACGACAAAGGCGCCTGGTCCGAGACGAAACTCGGAACAGGCGCCTCTGGCGACGTTTTACGGAACCTCGGGGGTTTCGGGGTCGGAAGAGAAGCCGGAAAGTAGTTCGATCAACTTCTGGATCAGTTCGAGCGGGTTCAGATCTTCGAGGCTCACGGTAAAGACTCCTTCGCTGTGGAACTACTTGATTCGGACATTTCAGAACATACGTCATGTCCAACCGTGGCGGGAGAGCTATCGGCGAAAATCTCTGAATCCCAAAGATTTAGGACTAAAGTCGGATGCTCCGGTGCCTGGAAAACGCGATGGCTGCCGTATCCGGGCGTAGCTCTTCACGTTTCGCGGCGATGGGCGATCGTGCCATCAAAATGGCTGCGGCACAGGCCCATACCAGGGTGATCAGAATGCCAGCTATCACTCCGAAAAGGCCGCTCAGCTCGGCGGCGAGCGCGCTGGCACCGATCGCAGCAACTCCGACGAATCCGAGCCCGGCGACCACCGGACGCCACTGCGGGGCGGAGATCAAGATCGCCGAGCAGTACAGCGCGGTCGCCGCTGCGACGTGACCGCTGGGCAATAGGTCCTGGGGCACATCGGGGAGCCAGGAACCGAATGCCGCGTTGGTGAGATTGGCGCCCATTCCGAGGAGCAGGATCGCGCCGATGCCGTATGGCAGTCCGCGGACCATCGAGACGACGGCCAGAGCGGTAGTGGCTGCGAGTACAGCGGTGACGTCGAATCGGCCTACCGTCCACTCGGCAAGTGCGCGCACCTGTTCCGGGACGCTCAAACCGGGCGAGGTGGGTCGCACGAAATACAAGACGCCCAGCGCTACGACGGCGATCGCGGCAAGGACGAGGAAGCGAGTGGTTGTGGAGGGAGCGGGGTGCTGGGTGGAGGTCGAGACGGTCACGAGTACCAGCATCCCTGTTGAGTCTGTGCCGATCGTGAGGATCAGCTGTGAGGTCTGTAGGCGGTCGGAGAATCGCGCCGAACGACACCCGCACAACCCGCTGCGACCAGGACGCATGCAAACGGGATCAACATTGCTGTGGTGAGAGGCACAAGCTTGGTGACCCACCCGATGGTTGCCGGCCCGGCGAGGAATCCGATGTATCCCATGCCGACGACGCGAGACATGTTGGTACCGGCCGAACCTGAGCCCAGATTTCCGGCCGTGGTGAAGATCTGCGGAATACATCCCGACAGGCCTGCGCCGAACAGTGCCCAACCGAGCAACGTCAGTGGTAGCCAGCCGGATACCACGACGGTCAGCATGCCGACGGAGGACAGCAACGCGCCGTAGCGAACCACGGCCACCGGGCCTACCGCCGCGCTGATTCGATCCGCGGTGAACCGGCCGACGGTCATCATGGCGGAGAATGCGCCGAACGACAGTGCGGCAACGGCATTCGAAACACCGAGATCTTCCTTGACCTGCAGCGCGCTCCAGTCGTTAGCCACTCCCTCGGCCAGCATCAGAACAAAGGCGAGGGTTCCGAGAGCGAGCACCCGAGCCGAGAATCTGCCGTGTGTCTTTCCGGTTGTCGACGCAGTTTCGGCATGAACGTCGACGTGAGGGAGCAGGGGGCGCGAGCACAACCAGACTGCCAGCAAGCCGATTGCCGACGCGATGCTGAGCGTGACGTACGGCGGAAGATCCAGTGCGAGAGTGCCGAATCCGATGACGGACCCCAATACGCCACCGACCGAGAACATACCGTGAAACGCCGCCATGATCGGGCGCCGGTACAGCTGTTCGGCCTCGACGGCCTGCGAGTTCATCGACACGTCCAATGCGCCATTCGCAAAGCCGAACACGACAAGTGCAGCGCCCAGTTGCCAGGTGTTCGTGGCAAACCCCGGGCCGAGAGTGGCGAATGCCAGCCCGCTACCCGCCAGGACGACCATGCGTCTGCTGCCGTATCGATCTGCGAGCGGGCCGCTCAACTGCATGCCGGCAATGGCTCCGACTGCAAGAAGGAGAAGAAGTGAGCCGAGCGTCGAGTGACTGATCCCCACTCGGTGTTCGATGGACGGGATGTGGACGACCCACATCGCGAGGAGAAATCCGTTGATGCCGAAAATGCCGAAGATGCCGGCGCGGGCGCGCACCAGGGCGGAGGTGGGGACTGCGCGGTCGGTGGGGTTGACGCTCACTCGTTCCTTTCTACAGGTGAGTCAGCAACAGGTCCGGGTTCGCGAGCATCTCTGCGACAAATGAGAGGAATCTCGCGGCCTGCTCACCGGTCAGCACGCGGTGGTCGAACGTCAACGTCAGTGTCACGACGCTCCGCACTTCGATCTTGCGCTCGATCACCCACGGACGCTCGCTCACCGAGCCCAGACAGAGAATGACGGCTTCTCCCGGATTGAGAAGCGGAATGCCGCCCTCGACGCCGAAGACTCCGACATTGGTGATCGTGACGGTGCCACCCGTCAGGTGACGGACGTCCGTCTTTCCCTCACGGGCAGCAACGGTCAGTTCGGTCACCGCGCGGGCGAGTTGGACCAGGCTCAGTGTCTCGGCGCTTTTGATGTTGGGCACGGACAGTCCACGTTCGGAGGCGACGGCGATGCCGAGATTCACGTCATCGTCGACGGCGGCGTCGCCGCGGGCCTCGTCCCAATGCGCGTTCACCATCGGGTGCGAGGCGATGGCGGCCACCATTGCCTTGGCAGCGAGAGTCAGCGGAGTGAGGGACAGTCCGGTGAACGCCTCCGAAGAACGGAGCCTGCCGAGCAGTTCCATCGAAGGCGTGATATCGGCGGTGAGGAAGACGCTGGCCTGCGGAGCGCGGACGCTGGCAACCATCGCCGACGCCATCTGTTTTCGTAGCCCGGACGAGGCCAGGCGTGTCGCGTTATCCGAAGGCGCCTGCACGGTAAGCGCGTCTGCGACGTCAGCTGCGGTGACGGCGCCGTCGAATCCGCTGCCGGTGATTTCGCTCAGTTCGATGCCGGCTTCGCGGGCCGCGCGCCGCGCCGCGGGTGTTGCGGGCTGTCGTTCGGTATTCGCCGCGGATTGCGAGGCGGGCGTGATCTTGCTCCGTCGGCGGCTCGGTCTCTCGGCCGCGGGTCCGTATCCGACCAGCACGCTCGGAGACTGTGAATCACTTGGAGACGGTGAATCTGCAGGCTCCTCGATACGGATGATCGGAGTACCCACCGGAACGGTAGTGCCAGGTTCGACGAGGAGATCTCTGACAACGCCGACGTAGGGCGACGGCAGTTCGACAAGAGCTTTGGCTGTCTCTACCTGGGCGAGAACTTGATTGAGTGCCACCGTGTCGCCGACGCCGACCGTCCACTCGACCAGATCGGCGGACGTCAGGCCCTCGCCGAGATCCGGCAACCGGAATTCGTGCCCTGTACTCATGCTGCCAGCGTCCGGTCGAGTGCTGCGAGGATCCGGTCGGCGTCCGGAAGGTGAAATCGCTCGAGCTTGGCGGGCGGGTAGGGGATGTCGAATCCGGTGACCCGCAGGATCGGTGACTCCAGCTGATAGAAGCAGTGTTCCGCGACGTGTGCTGCGATTTCGGCGCCGACGCCGAGAAACTTCGGAGCCTCGTGGACGACGACCAGCCGGCCTGTCTTGTTCACCGACGCCTCGATCGTGTCGAAGTCGACGGGGGAGAGTGAACGCAGATCCACGACCTCCAGATCGTGGCCTTCTTCTTCGGCAATCCGCGCGGCCTCGAGTGCGGTGGCGACCATGGATCCGTACGCAACCACTGTCGCGTCGTCTCCAGGGCGAGCGACGCGGGCACGGTGGAGCGGAAGCTCGGGCGCGGCATCGGTAGCCACGTCGGCGGTGTCCCAGTAGCGCCGTTTGGGTTCGAGGAATATCACCGGGTCGTCGCCGGCAATGGATTGGCGGATCATGTGAAAACCGTCGATCGGATTGCTCGGGTACACCACCCGCAGCCCTGCGGTGTGAGCGAAGTACGCTTCCGGCGACTCCGAATGATGTTCCACCGCGCCGATTCCGCCGCCACTGGGAATCCGAATCGTCAGTGGCGCAGAGGCAGCGCCTCGGGTGCGGTACTGGATCTTGGCCACCTGCGAGACGATCTGATCGAAAGCCGGGTAGACAAACCCGTCGAATTGAATTTCGCAGACAGGCCGATATCCGCGCAAGGCAAGCCCGAAAGCTGTTCCCACGATCCCTGATTCGGCGAGGGGCATGTCGATCACCCGAGTGTCGCCGAAGTCCTTCTGCAGGGCGTCGGTAACCCGGAATACGCCGCCGAGACGGCCGACGTCCTCGCCCATGATGACAACGCGACGATCGTCTTCGAGTGCGCGTCGAAGGCCGGTGTTGAGCGCGGTCACCAGATTCATGACGGTCATGACGAAGCCCCTTCCAGGCTGCCCAGATACGCGCGATGCTCTTCGCGTTCAGCGTCGACCAGTGGGTGTGCCTCGGCGTAGACGTGATCGAAGAGCGCTGACGGGGGCGGATCGGCGAGCGCGATGGTTGCGCGTCGCAGTCCAGCGGCGACGTCGTCGGCGGCTGCCGCGATGGTGCTGAGTTCGTTTTCTCCGAGAAGATCGCGACGGCCGAGGAGCAGACGCATTCGCTCGAGCGGATCGCGGCTTTTCCACTCCGACATATCCGTATCGGTGCGGTACCTGCTCGGATCGTCGGAGGTCGTGTGCGGGCCCATCCGGCAGGTGATCGCCTCGATGAACGTCGGGCCGCTGCCTTCGCGTGCGCGATAGAGCGCCGAGCGCGTCACGGCGAGCACGGCAAGGACGTCGTTACCGTCGACGCGGATCGCCGGAATACCGTAACCGATCGCCCGATGCGAGATGGGTGTACGGGACTGCAGGGATACCGGTTCACTGATTGCCCACTGGTTGTTCTGGCAGAAGAAGACAACGCCGACACGGAAACTGGCGGCAAATCCCATCGCCTCGGCGATGTCACCCTGACTTGTGGCGCCGTCGCCGAAGTACGCGATCGTTGCGATCTCGGCGCCGTCCAGGTGTGCGCCGAGTGCGTATCCGGTGGCGTGCAGCCCTTGGGAGCCGACGACGATCGCCGGATTGGTGACGTTGAATTGTTCTGGATCCCAACCGGAATGGGAGATTCCTCGCCACATGGTGGTCAGCAATTCGGGGGGAACACCCCGGCAGTACGCGACGGCATGTTCGCGGTAGCTGGTGAACGCGAAGTCGTCTGGGGCGAGCGCTCTCGCGGAACCGACCTGCGCGGCTTCCTGACCGAGCATCGGAGCCCACAAACCGATTTCGCCTTGACGCTGCAGGGCAACAGCTTCGGTGTCGATGCGGCGACTCACGACGAGATCGCGATACAACGACAGCAGTTCGTCAGGCCCGATGTCCGTTATCAGGCGGTCGAATTCGGGACGGCACACCCGTGCGCCGTTCGGTTGGATGAGTTGGACCGGATAATCGAGGTTGTCGATCATCTTCGCTCACCTCGGTTTCTGCTCATGCCCGGCGCGCCTCGTGAGTACGCCGCACAATCCCGATGTGTCGTATGCAGTTGTCGCTCTACCATCAGGATCCCCCTGATTGGGAAATCCGCAAGTATTTTCACTGCCGTATCAAGACCTGAACTGCGAACTGGCGAGTAACAAACGTGTCGGTACGGCCAACCGATCGGACTTCAACCGCTAGCATCGGTGCGGTGACTGCAGTCGGTTTGAACGAAGAAGCTGTTTCCGCGTGGATCGCCGAACTGGGGGTCGGCGCCACGACACCACTGACTTTCGAGAGGATCGGTAACGGGCAATCGAACCTGACCTACTCCGTGACGGATGCGGGCGGAGGACGGTGGGTACTGCGCAGACCTCCACTCGGCACGTTGTTGGCGTCCGCGCACGACGTCGTTCGCGAGCACCGCATCCTGTCCTCGCTCCAGGGAACCAAAGTGCCGGTTCCGAAGATCCTCGGCATCACGGAAGATCCGGAGATCACGGACGCTCCGCTGGTCCTCATGAGCTACATCGACGGCGTTGTGATCGACGGCGTTCCGGTGGCTCAGAAGTTGACCGAGGACGAGCGTCGCGCGGTCGGCTTGGCGATGCCCAAAACCCTCGCCAGCATCCACGGAGTTGACCTGGAAGAGACCGGGCTGGACGACCTGGCCAGCCGCAAGCCCTTTGCCGAGCGTCAGCTCAAGCGGTGGTCGGCGCAGTGGGAGAAGTCGAAGACCCGCGATGTTCCGGATGTCGACCGATTGGCCGAGATTCTGCACCGAAACATTCCGGAACAGAACGAAGTGACGTTGGTTCACGGCGACTTCCACCTCAACAACGTCATCACCGATCCGGCCGAGGGGCGCATCGTTGCCGTCGTCGACTGGGAGCTGTGCACGTTGGGGGAGCCGCTCGCGGACCTCGGTGCGCTACTCGCGTACTGGCCGGAAGCCGGTGACAAGGTTGCCGGTCCGTTCATGGCGTCCACGCTGGAAGGCTTCCCGAACCGTGACGAGCTGGTCGCTGCCTACGTCGAGGCGACTGGCCGCGACGTGTCAGCGGTCGGATACTGGCACGTACTCGCTCTGTGGAAGCTCTCGATCATCGCGGAGGGCGTGCTGCGACGCATTCTCGACGATCCGCGCAACAAGGCCGAGCACGGCGGCCCGACGGTCGCGCTGATCGACGGAATCGTTGCACGCGCCGTCTTGACGGCAGGTCAGCTCGGCCTGAGCTAGTTTTCGGTCAAGATCCCGGCTGCAGATCTGATGGCCGCCGGGATCTCCACCGGCTTACGGGTGTCGGCGTCGACGTAGACGTGGACAAAGCGGCCGGTGGCAGCGGGTTCCCAATTGCCACCGTCGACCTCGTGGAATATCGCCAGGGCGTAGACGATGCTCTTGGTGCCCAGCTTCTCGACGGAGATACCCACCTGCAACTGCTCGGGGAACGACAGTTCGCTCAGGTACCGGCACGACGTCTCGGCGACGACGCCGATGGCAGGCAGGGTGCGGATGTCGGTTCCTGTGGAAGACATCAGCCAGGCGTTGACCGCGGTGTCGAAGTACGAGTAGTAGGTCACGTTGTTGACGTGGCCGTAGTGATCGTTGTCGTCCCACCGCGTCGGGACGGGCCAGAGAACGGGAAACTCGCTGATCGACGGGGGCGTCTGCGCTGTGCTCACGGCTTCGACTGTAGTGAGGACTTTCGCGAGAGTGGGGGCAGGGTGGTGCCCTGTAGGACGGCGCGCACGATCAGTCCCACCAACAGTGCCCAGAATGCCGAACCGATTCCCAGGATACTGACGCCGGATGCGGCGATCAGAAACGTGACCACGGCGCCTTCACGTTCACTCGCCTCGCTCAGCGCCGAAGTGAGGGCGCCGGCCAGTGTTGCCAGGAGTGCCAGTCCGGCAACAGTTTCCACGACGCCGGCCGGAGCGGCAGCTACCAAGGCGGCCACGGCGGCCGCGCCCGCAGCGAGAACGAGATACGCCCAGCCTGCGGTGAAGGCAGCGATCCATCGGCGTTTGGGATCCGGATGTGCGGTGGGGGCGGCGGCCAGGGCTGCGCTGATCGCCGCGAGGTTGATCGCGTGGCCACCGGCCGGAGCGCCGACGATGGTGCCGATACCCGTCACGATCATTGACGGTCGCCAGGGAACGGTGTATCCGAACGAATTCATCACCGCCACACCGGGAATGTTCTGCGAAGCCATCGTGACGATGTAGAGCGGAACGGCGATGCCGATCATCGCCTGCCAGGTCCACGACGGCGCGGTGAGATCGATGCGGGGGATCATGGCGCCGGCGTCGAGCGTGCGATCCGACGTGACGAGGCTGATCCCGATCACGATCGCTGCGGTGAGAAACGCGAGCGGAACCGCCCATCGCTTGGAGAAGCGTTGCGCCGCAAGCCAGACCAGGATGACCGGTGCGACCGCTGCCGGTGCGTCCCGGACGGCGATGATCGGCGCCAGGCACAGCGGCATCAGAACTCCGGCGAGCATCGCCTGCGCGAGGGGCGTCGGGATTGCCGAGATGATCCTTCCGAGCGTCGGCCACAATCCGGTCAGCACTATCGCGATTCCCACGACGACGAAGGCGCCGACCGCGGCCGGCCACCCACCCTCGACCGCACCCGCGCCGGCGAGCAGAGCGGCACCGGGCGTCGACCAGGCGAGGGTGATCGGCATCCGATACCGGCGTGAGAGCCAGAGCATTCCCAACGCTTGGGTCACGCACAGAACCAACAGACCGGACGCCGCCTCGGTTGCGTCCGCACCGACGGCGGCGAGCCCGGTGAGCACCACCGCGAACGAACTGGTGAAGCCGACGAGGGCCGTGACGATGCCTGCGCTCATCGGTTGTGAGTTGCTGCGAACGGCTTCCGGTTCGGTGGTTTCTGTGGAGTCCGACATGGTCAGTGATTCTGCCCGACCACCTCGGGGCGCGAATTACCTGTCCGGTCGGATGGGCGAGGTGACCGCTTTGCCGTAGATGAGGTGCGTTTGGGCGTGCCAGACCTCGGGGTGCGCGGCGAGGTGGTCGATCAGTACCCGTTGTAGATGAGCACTGTCGCGGACCGCGACGTGGAGGAAGAAATCCTCCGGGCCCGAGACGTTGAAGAGGGCAAGGGTTTCCGGCAATGCGAGCGCGTCGGCTGTGAAGCGGTCGACGAGGTCGCGGCGGTGTGGTCGCAATTGAACGGCGATGATCGCCTGCATCGACCGGCCAACGGCTGCCGGATCGACAACCGCATGGATGCCGCTGATCGTGCCGTTGGCGCGTAGGCGTCGTACGCGCTCGTGGCACGAGGACGTCGCCAAGCCGACTCGATCGGCCAACACCTTGTTGGTGATCGACGCGTCGTTCTGCAATTCGGCCAAAATCTTCCAGTCCACCGGATCCAGAGGCTCATTCTTCGTCATCTGCCGAACTATATCCGGAGTCGTTTTGAACTTCCCGGATCCAGTTGCACACTCCTGGCATGAACATGTGTCTCGAATCAGCTCGGGTGTGAGGTATTTCGGATGAGTGTCGGTCAATGGCTCGCTTTCGGCTCCCTGCTATCCATCGTCCTGTTCACGCCGGGACCGGATTTTGTCCTGATCCTGCGTCATTCTCTGGCAGATCGTCGGACCGGCGCGGTGGTGGCCGCCGGTGTGATTTCCGGGCTCTTCGTTCACACCGCTGCCGCGTCACTTGGTCTCTCCGCACTTGTGGCAACACGGCCGCAGTTGCTCTCCGCGCTCACCTACGCCGGGGCGGCATATCTGACCTGGCTCGGCATCTCCGCGATTCGAAGTGCTTTCAAGGCCCGAGCCTCGGACGAGGGAATTCCGGCAGCGAAAGAACCGATCGCGGTCACCACAGCATTTCGCTACGGCTTCCTCTCGAACCTGCTGAACCCGAAGGCGCTGTTGTTCTTTCTCGGGCTACTCCCGCAATTCATCGAGCCGGGTGAAGGCGCAGGGCTGCGCACGTTGATGTTGGCGGGCGCGACGGTGGTCGCCGCGGCGCTGTGGTGGGCGATCGTGGTGGTGTTGGCAGCCGGAGCCGGCAAGAAGCTGCGTCGCCCTGGCGTCGGCAAGCGAATCGACGTGGTGACGGGAGTGTTGTTGGTGGGTCTCGGTGCCTTCTTCGGGGTTGCATGAGTGGTCGTGTCAGGATGGGCTCATGACACTTCCCGTGCTGATCGACGTCGAAGAACTGTCCGCTCTCATCGAGGCCGGCGCTGCGCCGCGATTGCTCGATGTCCGATGGGCGCTGGGTGATTCGAACGGCGAGCAGCATTTTCGCGACGGCCATATTCCCGGTGCGGTATTCGTGAACCTCGACGAGGAACTTGCCTCGCCGCCGTCGCCGGACGAGGGGAGGCATCCGCTGCCGAGTCTCGAAGACCTGCAGGACGCGGCGCGTCGTTGGGGAATCGACGACGGTGATTCGGTGGTGCTTTACGACGCCACCGGCAACACGGCCGCGGCCCGTGGTTGGTGGCTGCTGCGGTGGGCCGGACTCTCGGATGTCCGACTGCTCGACGGCGGGCTGCAGGCCTGGGAGTCCGCAGGACTGCCGTTGGCGGCCGGTATCGGCGAGTCCGTCAGCCCGGGCGACGTGACTTTCACCGGCGGCAACATGCCGACTGTCGACATCGACCGTGTCGGCAACTGGACGAGCGAGGGCGGTGTCCTTCTAGACGCCCGAGCCGGGGAGCGGTACCGCGGCGAGGTCGAGCCGATGGATCCCGTCGCAGGGCACATCCCCGGTGCGGTGAACGCGCCGACCGCCGAGAACATCACCGGCGACGGGCGATTCCTGGATACGACCCACCTGCGTGAGCGATTCGCCGGACTGGGCGTCGGAGACAAGGTGGCGGTGTACTGCGGATCCGGAGTGACTGCCGCGCACGAGATCGCGGCGCTCGCGATCGCTGGTTACGACGCGACGCTGTTCCCGGGCTCGTGGTCACAGTGGTCCAACGACAGCACTCGCGCCGTCGACACCGGAGCCTGAGTCAGCTCTTGGTGCGATCGATGAATGACGGCACGAGAAACCACAGCGCCGTGAACATGATCGCGGCGCACGCTGCCAAAACCTTTGCGGCAACTCCGCCGACGGCGACCTCGGCGATCAACAGGACCGTGCCGGTCATGGAGGCGGCCAGAAAGGCTATGCCGCACAGGGCGAATCGGTTGGCCACGGGCAATATGTTCTCGCGGTGCCCACGGCGGAAAAGCATGCGATGCCAGACCGCGGGTGCCATCAGGAACCCGAACGAGATGGCAACAAGGATCACCGTCACCAAGTGGATGCCGCGGATGTACGCCGACGCTTCCTCGTAGCGTTCGGTGAATGCCACGGCCAGCAGGAAGGCAAACAGGATCTGCACACCAGAGAGCGCGACGCGCAGTTCTTGCAACAACTCGTTGAAGTTCCGCGCGAGTTGTTGAGGTGGAGTCTCCCCGGTCTCGTTCACGGCGACGTGGTTCCTACGCCCGTGAGTATTCCGACGCTCGCTGGATCTGCTCCGCGCTCGGGCGCACACCGGTGTAGAGAACGAACTGCTCGGCGGCCTGAAGGGCAATGACCGACGCTCCTGTGATCGCCGTTTTGCCGAGTTCGGTCGCCAACGCGATCAGTGGCGTCTTCGAAGGCATCGCGACGACGTCGAAGACGACATCGGCTGCGCGCACTGCGTGCTCGGGGAACGACAGTGCATCTGCTTCTGCGCCGCCGGACATACCGATCGGGGTGGCGTTGATCAGCACACCGGGACGAAGCTCACCGAGTTCGGCCTGCCAGTCGAAGCCGTACTGCTTCGCAAGCGATGACCCCACTTGCTGGTTGCGGGCGATCACGGTGACGTCGGTGAATCCGGTGTCGCGCACCGCGGCGACGACTGCTTTTGCCATGCCACCGCTGCCGGCGACAGCGACGGACAGGCTCGTGTCGACGTTGTTGTCACGCAGTAGATCGGCCACCGCCTGATAGTCGGTGTTGTAGGCGTGCAGCACTCCGGACTCGTTGACGATCGTGTTGACGGAGTCGATGGCGCTGGCCGAATCATGCATGACGTCGATGTGCTCGATGACCTGTTCCTTGAACGGCATCGACACCCCACAGCCTCGAATCCCGAGTGCTCGTATGCCTGCGATCGCGGCTGGCACGTCTTCGGTGGTGAAGGCTTTGTAGACGAAGTTCAAGCCCAATTCTTCGTAGAGGTAATTGTGAAATCTGGTGCCGATGTTGCTCGGTCGCCCGGAGAGCGACATGCACAGGAGCGTGTCCTTGTTGAGGTCGACGGTCATCGTTCCCACTCTAATCGCGAGTTCGGAGTAGTTCTTGATGGAGGAGTGCACCCATCCGGATGGCCCGCAGCGCCGAATGTCGGGTATCCGATCGAAGCACCACTCGCACCGACAGAGCCGAGACGACATGGTCACACAGAACATCGACGAGCACCCGAGCACCGAATCTCGTCCACCGCGTCGTAGATGGGCTGCTCACGCGATCTCCGGGGTCTTGGCCGCGGCTGTCGTCCTGGGCGTCGGTGAACTGGTTGCGTTGCCGATCAACCCGGACGCGTCGCCCTTCTACGCGGTAGGTGCGACTACCGTCGACCGAACGCCGGCGTGGGCTCGCGAGTTCGCGATCGACACTTTCGGTACCAATGACAAGCCGGCGCTGTTCATCGGAATGTCGATCTTGATCGTTCTGCTCGGTGCGGTGGCCGGGCTCCTGGAACGGCGACGCCGCCCGATCGGCAGCGTCATTCTCGTTCTTCTGGGCGCGGTTGGTGTGTATGCGGCGATGCAGCGCCCGACTGCCGATGCGATGTACGTGTTCCCGACGTTGGTCGGTGTGGTGGCGGGCGTCGCAACCTTGCGGTTGCTGATCACACAACTCGAAGTGCCGCTCTCGCCGGGCGTCGCCGACTCGTGGTTGCCTCGTCGTCAGTTCCTTCTGCTGGCAGGTGCGGCGTTGGCAGTGGCTGCGGCAGCGGGTGCGGCCGGGAAGTTCGTGGGGCAGAGAATCGCCGGAGCAGTAGCGAATCGTGAAGATTTTGTCGTGCCCACCGCCGCTGACCCGGCGCCGCCGATTCCGGCGGGTGCGGACATCGGGATTTCGGGTGCATCGACGTACATCACGCCCAACGACGACTTCTACCGAATCGACACGGCTCTCCTCGTTCCGCAATTGACGACGGATTCGTGGGAACTGCGGATTCACGGAATGGTGGACCGGGAGATGACGTTGTCGTTCGACGATCTGGTGGCGCGAACGCCCATCGAGCGGGTCATCACGCTGACGTGTGTTTCCAACGAGGTGGGCGGCGTTCTGGCCGGAAACGCGAAGTGGATCGGTTATCCCATGAAGGACCTGCTCGACGAAGTCGGTGTCCATCCCGACGCCGACATGCTCCTCTCGACCAGCGTCGACGGCTTCACAGTCGGCACCCCGGTCGAGATAGTCACCGACGGCCGTGACGCGATTCTCGCCGTGGCGATGAACGGTGAGCCGTTGCCGTTCGAGCACGGTTATCCCGTTCGGCAGGTAGTTCCCGGCCTGTACGGTTTCGTCTCCGCCACCAAGTGGGTGACGGAGTGGGAACTCACGCGTTTCGACAAGGTCGAGGCCTATTGGACCCAGCGCGGTTGGGGTGCGCAGGCACCGATCAAGACGTCGTCGCGTATCGAGGTGCCGGCAGCTTTGGCGCCGATCGAGCCGGGACAGGTGCTGGTGGCGGGAACTGCTTGGGCGCAGCATCGCGGGATCGAGAAGGTCGAGGTTCGCGTCGACAACGGTGAATGGCAACCGGCGACGCTGGCTCAGGAGTACTCGATCGACACGTGGCGTCAATGGTCCTGGATGTGGGACGCGGGCTCAGGTTTGCACACCGTGCAGGTCAGAGCGACGGATTTGGACGGGAACGTTCAGGTGGAAGAGCGCACTCCGCCGATTCCCGGTGGCGCCACGGGATGGCACACCAGGTCGTTCACCGTGAAGTGACGTCGGAATCCGAATGAGGTTCGGTATACAGACGAACAACGCGTTGAGCCATCCATCCGGCGATCAGGGTTCGCAGGCCGAAGTCGAACGTGTCGTCGGTTCGCAGCGGGGTCGTAGCCTCGCGCGTGACCTCGCTCGGGTTGGAGGATTGAGTCCACGCGACATCCGGCGTTGAGAGTTTCACGACGGATCCGAGAACCAAACTGTCCAGCGTGGAGATTGCGTGACGAGTGTCGGTCGGATCGAAACCGCCGTCCGAAAATGCTTGAACCAGTGCAGTATCGATATCAAAAGTCACCTCGGTGCGGACGCTGCGTGTCATGAGTAGCGGGATGAGGCGCCAATGTTCGACGGCAGCTCGGCGATAGGCCCACCCCCACGCGCTGATCCGTTCGCTCCATCCTGGGGGTGGGTGGGGGACAGAGATCGACGACATCACGCGGATGCGCATGAGTTCGACGATCTCGGATCGACCCGAAATATGTGTGTAGAGCGAAGACGGAGTCACGTTCAATTGCTTGGCGATCCCGGGCATGGTGAAGTCGCCGGTCGCGTCGACAGCATCCAGAGCCGCGTCGGTGATGTTTCGCGTGGACAGTATCGGCTGGGTGGGACGCGGCATCGATTCTCCTGGTGAGGGATTCGTCAGCAATCTCGGACTTCATCGAGTGATGACAACTCCTTGATTTCGGGAGCCGATATGCATCATACTAACCGAACCCTATTCGGTATGTCGGCGGAAGCTTCCGGCAATCGGTACACGTCGGAGGAACATTCAATATGTCTGTCGTATGGCTGACCGGTGCAACGATCATCGACGGGACAGGCGCCGACCCGATCGAGAACTGCGCTGTTGCTGTGGAAAACGGGCGCATCAGTGCACTCGGTGGCACGCCACCCACGGGGGCGGAGGTGCTGGACTGCGCTGGGCTGACAATCACGCCCGGCCTCATCGACGCACACGTTCATCTCGGTGGATCGAGCGATCTCGCACCGAGCCTGCGGCGTCAGATCTCGGTAGCCGAGCTCGCTGCAGACATGTTCGCGACCTGCGCATCGACCCTCGACGGGGGATTCACCACTGTTCGTGACTGCGGCGGAATCGACGGTGGACTCGCCGGAGTTGTCGCCTCGGGCAAGATTCCGGGTCCGCGGATCATTCAGTGCGGCCCGATCCAGTGCCAGACCGGTGGACACGGACACCTGGCGGCCGAATGGGAGCCGACTTCGGACTGGTCCGATCATGACATCCCCGGATTACGGTGTATGTCTCTGCTTTCCGACGGTCCGCACGAAATGCGAAAGAACGTTCGCGAGACGTTCCGCAGGGGTGCGGACTTCCTCAAACTGTGTGTTACCGGGGGAGTGGTATCCACTCATGACAAGCTCACCGATACCCAGTTCACGGTCGACGAGATCGAAGTTGCCGTCGAGGAAGCCAATGCGCGCGGTACCTATGTCACGGTGCATGCTCACAACAACGAGGGAATCCGTAACGCTGTCACTGCCGGCGCGAAATGCGTCGAGCACGGCTCTGATATCGACGACGAGACCGCCAAGTTGATGGCCGAGCACGACGTCGCCTTGGTGCCGACGTTGGCTGTGGTGCAGGCGCTCTCGGACAGCGCGGCGTCAGCAGGCCTACCCGAATCGATTTCGGCTCGGATCGGCCAGATGATGCAGGGTCAGATCGACGGGCTTCTTGCTGCTCGAAATGCCGGCGTCAGAGTGGGCTTGGGATCGGACCTCATCGGTACCGATCAAACGGGCCGTGGGATGGAGTTGGTCCTGCGCGCCAAGGTCGAAACACCCATGGATGCACTGGTTTCCGCTACCCGGATCAACGCCGGCATTCTCGGAATCGCCGACGAGGTCGGCACCATCGAAGTCGGTAAGTTCGCCGACCTCGTTGCCTTCCGCGGCAATCCGTTGACGGATCCCTCGATCTTTGCCGATCGTGAGCGGATCGCACTCGTCATCCAGAGTGGGCGAGTGGTGAAGGACTGCCGCTAGATCAGCAGCGAGTGGCAAGGTCCGTCAGGGTCGAATGATCAGCTCGGCTGACTGGTAAGCCATAGGAAATCGCGACGGTCAGGTACTTGCCGGCGTAGAAGCATCGGTACGCAGGATCGGGCGGCAACCAGTCACTGGGCGTGCTGTCGCCTTTCGCCTGGTTGTCGGGGCCGTTGACGGCCAACAGGTTCAGAGACATGTCGTTCGCGAACCTCATCCGCAACGCAGGAGTCCAGGAGTTCGCGCCGAAGTCCCAGGCCGCGGCGAGCGGGAAGACGTGGTCGATCTGGACGGACTTGGCCTGGCTGCGTTCGAATTCGATGCGATCTCCGGAGTACGGGTCGGTCATCGCGCCGGACAGTACGACGCAGTCACGTGTTCCTGGTTTGAACACCACGTCCGAGAGATCTTGGGCCAGGACGTTGTTGCGGGTATCGCACCCGTCGTGGCCACCAGGTGCGTCCTGGTCGTCGGACCACGCGGGGCCGAAGACGCAGGCTTCTCTGAACAAGAATTCAAGCTTGGTAATCATGTGGAAGTCCTTCCCGAGATCGATCCGAATCCAGGCATTCCGAGGTCAGTTGTTGCCGATCCTCGTTTCATCGTGGCATCGACCTGTGCGATCTTGTCCCTGACTCCGGTGTAGCTGACCTGCAGTCCTTCGACTTCACCCAGCCAGCCTTCCTGTTTGGCTTCGATGATGCGGGCTTCGAGGTTGTCTCGGATTTCTTCGAGCCTGCCTCGCTGCGTTGGATCCGGCCGCAGGAGTGAGCATCTGACGCAAGCATGCTCATGGATGCAGGGTGTGCCGAACGACCGTGCGCAGGTCCCGACCGATACTTTCCGCTTCTCGAAATGAGACAAGAACGCATCCCATTCCTCGTCGGTCGGTGTCCGGTATTCCTCACTGGGTCTCATCGAACGACGACGCGCGATGAACGCTCGATGCGCTTCGATCGTTTCCGAGGGGTAGACGGCCTTGTAGCCCATCGTCGTGTCAATTGTCTTGTGCCCGCAAATAACCTGTGCGATATGGGGTGGCAGGCCGTTCATGATCGCGTCGGTGACGAATATTCGCCGGAAGTCGTGGGGCTGAAACATCAACGGATCGCCACTGGCATCGGTGAGAGCTGCCACGGTGAGCGCATTGATGAGGAGCTTGCGGACGAAACTCGGTGGGATCGCTCGGCGTTCGTTTCCGATTCCCCGCTGAAAGAGCAGCGGCATCGGCGGATTCCACAGCTTCTCCTGCGTATCGTAGGCAGCCACGAGCGGTATCGATCCGTTGGGTTGCCGCGAACGCTGAACTACCGCACTGAGGACTTCCGCAAGCTCGGGACTGACCAAGATCAGCCGCTCGGTATCGGTCTTCGATGGAGCTATCTGCAGCAGCGGAACCAGTTCACCGGTACTAGGTAGTCGATATTCGGTGATGCTGTGGTGACTGAGCTCGAGGAGCTCTTCATGACGGATACCGCTGAGCCGCAACACTTCGATAGTGGCGAATGCCCAGAATGCTTCCTCGTCCTCGTAGGTGAGATCGCGGCGAACACCGGTAACAGTATTGTCGGCCCATACGACGCGGCCAGTTCCCCGACGGATCAAGGATCGTCGCAGTTCTCCGTCGGTTCCCGCGATCACCTCACCTGGTTCGGTGTTCTGCGCCGCAACAAGTAGAGCCGCTGCGGCCGCGCGGCGGTCAGCTGCGGACCGAACCAACTGCGACAGGACAGGCAATCGCTCGCGAGTGCGCTGATCCATCCGCGCTTTACGGTGTTTGAGTTCCTTGCCTCTTTTGACCTCGGCGTCGCTGATCGGGCAGGGCGCCACCCACTGCGCCCAGCGTGCCGGATCTTCGACGGCCCAGTGCGCGAGGTCGAGATAGAACGCACGCACTTGCAACAGATTGTCTTTGTAATTCTTTCGGGGCGAAGTTGTTTCGTGCTTTCGTCCCGCCGCGTCGACGGCGGTGCGTGTGATCGATCTCAGGTCGTCCTTCCATGCTCGGGCAACGTCAGGCGGCAGCGCCAGGGTGTCGATACCGGGGGCGAGTGTCTCGACGCGGCTCCAGAACAGCCCGGCGAGTCCTCGGGCACGAGAGTTGAGACTGGTGTAGTCCAGCGCGGGTTGACGCTCGCGCAGATAGTCGATGAGCAAAGCTCGGATCGGTTGGTTCTCGATCGGGTAGCGGTCGACGAGTTGTTCGATCGTCAACTGTCCGACCGGAGCGCCGAACGCACGGATGCTGTGTGGTGCATCCTCGGGAAAGATGCCCATCGCACGTAGTCGCAGGTAGAAATCGATCTTCTTCTGACCGCGGCGGGAGTGCACCTGCGCCATCGTTTCGATCAGCTCCACGCAATCGCCGACAGTGATCTCCGCGACCGTCCCGCCTTTGGATACCAGCAGGGTCGCGATTCTGGTCGCTGCGATTCGTGCATCGTCTCGCGAGGTATCCGGCTGAGTGGCAGCAAGCTCGTCCAACCGCGCGAATCCGTCCGGATCTCGCAGCTTTGCCATCATCGGCGCGAGAAACGGGTGCGCCCGGGAGAGCATCCACGGCAACTGCGGCCGGATCACGTCCAGGCACAGCAACATCAGCAGTCCTGCAGCCAGGTCGTTGCGATCATGTCTGACAGGGCGCCCGTGTCCGGCAATCCATTCCACCGGGAGATCGGCCCAGGAGGTTGTCGCGCCGTAACGAGACCCGCGGATGTTCTCGGCGCCGCTGGCGAGCCACCGGGCTTGCCAGGTATCGCCTGGCACCGAAGCCAACCAGGTCAGTATCTTGATCACGCCCCGGTGCCGTCCGGCTCGGGTGGTGACCGCAGCCTCAGCAAGCACCGAGCAGTTCAGTCGGGCCTCGACCTCCTCAGCAGAGGCAGCGGTGTGCGGCCACCAGAGTTCACCTTCGCGTGGTGGAAACTGTTTGTGCAGTTGGCGAATCCTCGAATGCGGCACCGGTGTGACCTCGAAGCGTTCCGGGCGGGTCATGTGCTTGACGGCAGTGCTCACAACGGCCTCCCGAACAGCACGCTCAACGCTGCCGGATCGTATCCAGGAGCAGGAGGCGGCGACGGAGCCCGCGGATGTTCCCGCTGATCAGCAGTACGAGCGTGGTGGGCCAGGACGCTGGCGATCACCTCGTCCTTATCGGGTGTCAGATAAATTTCGGTCGTCGACAAATGGGCGTGCCCCAACACCTCTTTGACCTCCACCAAGGACAAGTGCGGGTCGTTGGCCATCCGCCTCGCTGCACTGTGACGTAAGTCGTGCAGAGTCCAATCCGAACCGAGGGTAGCATTCGCACGCTCGAACATCCGATGCGCCGCATGGTAATTCAACGGGCGGCGAGGCCTTCGCAGTGTCCACCACAACGGTTGCATCCGTCCGAGTGGCACCTCGCCCCGCAACTGCTCCTGATACAACCGCAACCAGACGAACGCGTCCGCCGACGCGGGTACCTGCTCCACCGCACGTGTTCCCTTGCGCACCACAGTAATCAACTGCTGCCCCGGGTCGACATCGCACTCGCGGACTCCCAACAGCTCCGACGCTCGCACCCCCGATGAAATCCAGAACGCCACCAACGCCCGGTCCCGATCCGACGACAACGCCGCGAACAACTTATCGAACAGATCCTCGGGAATCGCTCGGGGAATCCGCTGCGAGACCCGAGGCCGGTAGCGCCCCACACGCTCAGGTGCCCAATGATCCATCGGATTGTGGTGCGCATGAGCCCATCTCGACCGGCGAGAGAGATCGAGAGGGAACGGATTCAGAAGCGGGCCAGTCCCCGCGTCCCGATGAAAATCGTAGAAACTTCGCAGCACCGTCTCACTGTGCGCCACTGTCGCCGGCGAGTACCCGGCCCCCAGAGCCGGTTTGCCGGTGACAGGATTCGGCGATGCCGCAGCAGTAGCAGCCGCCTCGGCGCTGGCCGGCACCACTGATCCTTGTCGTGCCTTCGCCGTCAACTGGATCCAACAACTGAAATCGCGGGCATCGACCCGATCGGCACGATCCCACGCCACGTCCACAGCGTGAAGGAACCGCCACCATCTGAGCAGATCCATACCGTACGAACGCACCGTCGCCACCGACCTCCCGGAAGCGATCAGCTCCCGGAAGAACACCTCGACGGACTCCACTCGTTCACCGTCGCTGCCCTGCAAGACGTAAGGCTCCGCCGCCTGACCTGTCGCTATCAACCGACCCACTCGGGCCACCACAAGCCCCGACAGATCTCTCGAACTTTCCCCTTCGCTCATGTCCGCAAGCTACCGACCCACATCGACCCCACCCCTTCAGACCTGCACCATTCGGCATTTAGTTCAGTCAACGGGGCCTCGCCGTTACCGCAGCCGCGCTGGTATCCACCCGGATGTGGTCGGGTGTCGACAATCGCTGTCCGGGACAGCAACTCTTCCAGTTCCGATCGCGTGGGGCTGCCAGGGGCCGACTCGAGACGCTCGTCCCCGAACCATCCGCAGGACGCGACGAGACATACGAGCGCGAGCGTCGACAGGATCGCAAATAACCGTGCAACCACCTGTGCCCCCGTCCGTCGTAGACGGTGATTCAACGCCGCCCGTCGTAGACGGTGATTCAACGCCGTCCGTCGTAGACGGTGATTGAACCATCGGGGGCCGACAGGAATCAGCCAAACTCGATCACCACTTTGCCGGCGGCATGGCCGTCTTCGACTGCAGCGAGCGCTTCCCCAGCGCGGGAGAATGGGTACCGCCCGGACACGGACGGGTCGAGGATCCCGTCGGCCACGAGCGCCGCGATCTCCGTGAATACTGCTGTAGTTCTTCGGCGTTCGACACCACCGCCGCCGAGTCGGCTCGCCGCCAGAGGATCGGCGATGCTCAGGATCGGTGCGTCCGGTCGGGCGAGCTCAGCGCCGCGAGTGAGAGTGTCCCCGCCGACCAGGTCGAAAACCGCGTCCACTCCGACTGGGGACAACGCGGACACGTCGTCTGCGAAGCCGTCCCCCGACGCAACCCAACGTGCTCCCGCTTCCTCGATCGCGGTTCTCTTGGACTCGCTCGCGACACCGATCACGTTGATACTCCGCGCCAGAGCAAGCGCGATCGTGCTGCGACCAACGCCGCCGCCGGCGCCGAGCAGCAGGAGTGTCGCCCCGGGTTTCAGACCGAGATCGTGGAGTGCGTCGTAGGCCGTTCCTGCCGCAACCGTCAGCACTGCGGCATCGGCCCAGGACACGGTAGGCGGCTTGTGTGCTGTCGAGGAGACGTTGAGCAATGTCGACGCGGCGTAGCCGCCGAAGCCGGTCGCGGTAGCGCCGAACACTTCGTCGCCGACCTCGAACTCGGTGACCCGCGGACCTACTCCGATGACAACACCGGACACTTCGCGGCCCAGAACCGCAGGCAGCGTCACCGGGACAGTATCTTTTCGAGTACCCGCGCGAACTTTCCAGTCAGCGGGGTTGACGCCCGCCGCTCGGACCGACACCAGCAGTTGGCCGGCACCGGGCGGGGGCAAGGTGACGTCGAAGTAGGACTGTGTGTCGGGTCCGCCGTACTCGGTGAAGCCGTATGCCGTCGTCATGCCTGCCAGCCTATTGCCCGGTAGGCGGGAAGTGGTGTCGGTGGCACCTGATTGGATGGTCGGATGCTGCATGGACTCTGGTCACCGGGATCGGGGCTCAAACTGTGGGTCGACGGGCACGAGGGTGCCGGGACCGACGATCCCCGTGATCCGGTCAGTGCTGTCCTGCATCGCAAGTTCCGTCATCGTGTGAATGTCGCTATGCCGCCCGTACCTGGCGGGCCTTTGCAGAGTGAGTACGCAGCTGTTGCGTTGGCGCCGCCGGACGCAGTCGATCTCCTGCTGCGGTTCAAGGCCGACGATCAGCGAATTGCGGGAGACCTGCACTTTCTCGTACATGTGGCGCGAGGAATAGACCGGTGGGTGCGCGCCGGACGGGTGGTCCCCGCACTGACGCGGGCTGAAGGAAGTTGGTGGCCACGCTGGCAGTTGTCGGTGGGGGAACGCCAGCGCGCCTGGATCGGCGAACTGGTCGTGGCGATGCCGCCGGTGCAGCGGGCGGTCGGTTCGCCGAGGGCGACGATCGAAGACATCACGAACGAACTCACGGACCCGATCGTTCGTCGTGCTCTCGGGGACTCACATCCGGTGGTGCAGACCCCGCTGTGGCAGGTCGTGTTGTCCGGGGACGCTTTCGACGACGTGTCGGTACGAGCGGCCGAGGGACTCGCCGAATGGGGGTCGACGTTCACAGCCGGAGAGCCGGACTTGGTTCTGCGGCTGATCGAGCCTGAACTCGACGACAATTCCGATCCCGACGACGATGCGCTGTGGCGTCTGCACGTGTGTTTGCGTCCTGAAGGTGAAGCGCCCGAACGTGTTCGACTGCACCGGGCAGATCCCAAACGTATCCAGCTCGGCAGCCGCAAGCTCGAAGACGCAATCAAGGCTTACCCACGTTTTCGCGACGTGCCGCGCGACGAGGACAGCCTCGACCTGTTGCTGCCCACACCTGTCGTGATGGACCTGGTCGGACACGGCGCGATTGTCCTGCGAGAGCGAGGGATCACGCTGCTGCTTCCTCGCGCATGGAACGTGGTGTCTCCATCCCTGCGTGTGCGCGTGACCTCGGCGGCATCTCCGATCGTTGCGGAGAATCGTACGGTCGGTATGGACCAATTGCTGGAATACGATTGGGAATTGGCGCTCGGAGACAAGGTACTCACCGCCGAGGAAATGACCCAACTCGTCGATGCGAAGTCCGATCTGGTCCAGTTGCGCGGCGAGTGGGTTCAGGCGGACAAAGACGTCCTGGCCCGCGCGGCTCGTTTTGTCAGTCAGCGGCACTCGAGCGGGGACCGAGCGATCGTCGATCTGATCAAGGATTTGATCGCCGACGACCTCAAAGACCTGCCGGTCGAGGAAGTGAAAGCAACCGGATGGGCCTCGGCACTGCTCGACCAGTCGGTGGCTCCGCGGCAGGTGGCGGTACCGTCGACGGTCAACGCGACTTTGCGTCCGTATCAACGACGCGGTCTCGACTGGTTGGCGTACATGAGTGCTCTCGGGCTCGGCGCTGTTCTGGCCGACGACATGGGTCTGGGTAAGACGCTGCAACTGTTGGCGTTACTTGCGCACGAGAAGTCCAAGACAGCAACCCTTTTGGTGTGCCCGATGTCGGTTGTGGGTAACTGGCAGCGTGAATCGGCGCGATTCGTGCCGAGCTTGCGCGTCTACGTTCATCACGGTTCGGATCGCGCTACCGGGGCGGAGTTGGAACAGGCAGTTCGTGAGAGTGACCTCGTGATCACCACCTACGCGCTCATGACCCGCGACGTCGCGGCCCTCAAGGATCTCGACTGGCGGCGCGTAGTGCTCGACGAGGCTCAACACATCAAGAACGCCAAGACATCTCAGGCGAGAGCTGCTCGCAGCATCCCCGCGGATCATCGTGTTGCTCTGACCGGAACGCCGGTGGAGAACCGACTGGACGAGCTGCGGTCCATCCTCGATTTTGCCAATCGCGGTGTGCTCGGCTCGGAGCAGATGTTCCGCAAAAGGTTTGTCGTACCGATCGAGCGGGAAAAAGATCAGCTTGCCGTCTCGCGACTGCGAGCCGTCACGTCCCCCTTTGTGCTGCGGCGCGTGAAGACCGATCCCGCCGTGATCGCGGATCTCCCGGAGAAGTTGGAGATGACGGTTCGAGCGAATCTCAGCGAAGAGCAGGCCGCGTTGTACCGCGCCGTGGTGGACGAGATGATGGCGCAGATCAAGGGGACGGAAGGGATGAAGCGCAAGGGCGCCGTCCTGTCTGCGCTGACCAAACTCAAACAGGTGTGCAATCATCCCGCGCACTTCCTGCGCGACGGTTCGCCGGTGATGCGCCGCGGGCAACACCGTTCGGGAAAGCTCGGACTGGTCGAGGACATCGTCGAGTCGGTCATCGGCGACGACGAGAAGGTTCTGTTGTTCACACAGTTTCGTGAGTTCGGCGAATTGGTGGTGCCGTACCTGGCCGACCGGTTCACCACCGAAGTTCCGTTTCTCCACGGCGGAGTGTCGAAAGCCGGGCGCGACGCCATGGTCGAGGCATTCCAAGGTGAAGGCGGCCCGCCCATCATGGTGCTCTCGCTCAAAGCCGGCGGCACGGGTCTGAATCTCACGGCGGCCAACCATGTGGTTCACCTCGACAGATGGTGGAACCCGGCGGTAGAGAACCAGGCGACGGACCGTGTCTTCCGCATCGGTCAGAGAAAGAACGTTCAGGTACGCAAGATGGTGTGCGTCGGAACCTTGGAAGAGCGAATCGACACGATGATCGCGAGTAAAAGTGAACTCGCCGAACTTGCAGTCGGGACCGGTGAGAACTGGGTGACGGAGATGAGCGTCGAGCAATTGGACGAGTTGTTGCGACTCGGCGACGACGCGGTGGGCGAATGAGTCCGCGCGGCAAGGGCCCCGATTTCAGCGAGTACACCGGGCCTCGACGGCGAGCACCCGCGCCGGTCAAGCCTCGTCCAGCGTTCGGGAGGACGTTCTGGGGCAAGGCTTTTGTTCGGGTCGTCGAAGAGATCGGCGACAAACCTCGTGTCACGCGTGGGCGTACGTATGCGCGTTCGGGTCAGGTCTTGGCGCTCGACATCGAACCAGGAGTGGTGACGGCCGAGGTTCAGGGCAGCCAACTTCAACCGTTCGTTTCCACGCTGTCGATCGACACCCTTGACCAATCGGATATCGACGACATCATCACCAAGATCCGCCGCGTGCCGGGAAGTCTTGCCGCACTGGTGTCCGGCGTTGTCCCGGACATGCTTGCTGCTCAACTGATACCGGACGGCCCGTCGGCTTTTCGCTTCGACTGCACCTGCCCCGATGTCGGTTGGCCGTGCAAACACGCTGCGGCCGTGGCGTTCTTGACCGCGGAGCGAATCGACACCGATCCGCTCAGGTTGCTGAGACTTCGCGGGGTCGACCTGGAGCAGTTGATCGGGGGAGTGGAAGACGAGTCGACTGTTTCGGTGGACGTCGAGAATTGGTTCGGAATCGCGGCTGCCCTCCCTGCGCTACCGAAGGTGCCTTTTCGCGCGGCGATCGACGATCTGGATATCAGGCGGTTGCGCGAGGCGGTTGCGGCATTGGGATTGGACATGGCTCAGCAGAACGTCGCCTTGGACGAAATACGGTCCATCTACCGACGGTTGGACGGTTGAAATCGGACAACTCCGGACTGGTGCTAGTTTCCTGTCGTAAATTCCAGTATCGTTAATTGGACCGGTCCGGTCGGGACCTGCCTGCGATTTCAGGTCGTTGTCGTCGGCGAATAGACGACTATTCATTTCTCGGAGGGACAGTCGCTGTGATGCCCGTTCATTTGCGCGACAGCGCAATACCCAAACACGAACAGTTGCGCACCATTCTCCTGCGCAAGTGCACCCAAGAACTCCAGCCTGGCGACTTGATGACCAGCGAGCGAAACCTGATGCAGGACTACGGCGTCAGTCGGATCACCGTTCGCGAGGCAATCGGGCAACTGGTCAATGACGGACACCTCGTTCGCGTGCGTGGCAAGGGAACCTTCGTTGCGCACCGTGCTGTCCAATCCAAGCTGCACCTTGCATCCTTCACCGAGGAAATGCGCGCCCAGGGGCATCACCCCACGACAGTGGTCCTGGTCAGCGAACAGGGGCCGGTCCCCGAAAACACTGCTGCCGCACTGAATATGCGACCGGGTTCCGACGGTTACCACGTCAAGCGCTTGCGCCTTGCCGACGGCGAGCCGGTGAGCGTGGACGACGGCTGGTTCAATCCCGAACTGTTGCCGGGTTTGCTCGACATGGACTTGACGGGTTCGATCTATCGGGCAACCGCCGACAAGTACGACAAGCCGATCGATCGGGCAGAGCAGACAGTCAGTGCCGATGGTGCCAGTACGGAGATCGCGACTCTCCTGGGCACTCGTAAGGGCGCTCCGGTTCTGTACTTCGATCGAGTGTCGTTCAGCGAGATCGCACCGGTCGAGCACACTCGCAGTTGGTACCGATCCGACCGCTACCAGTTGCAGATGGAAGTCCAGGGCCAAGCGCGGCCCAAAACGCGCGGCGACCAATAGTCATCGTTCGAAGCGAAAGGGCGAGCACACCTTCCGGTGTGCTCGCCCTTTGCGTTACGCCGACCAGTCGAACAGAGTGTCGCCAGTGGCGACGTCCCCACCGACGGAAGGGGATTCGACGGTGTCCGGTTTGGAATCCATCACGACTACCGGGCAGATCGCCGAGTAACCGGTCGTGTCGATGTGCGCTGGATCGAAGCTGACAATGGGATCACCCGCATCGACGGTGTCACCCTCGGCGGCGATGAGGGTGAATCCGTCGCCTTCGAGCTTGACCGTGTCGATGCCGATATGGACCAGCACGCCGGTGGCTTTCTCGCCGAAGATCACGAACGCGTGGGGGTGAAGTTTCAGGATCTTTCCGCTGATCGGCGCCACGACCGTGAGCGGGCCCTGACCGCGAGCGGGTTCGATCGCGACGCCCGAGCCGACCATCTGCTGAGCGAACACCGGGTCCGGTACGTCAGTGAGTGCGACGACCCGACCGGGGAGTGGGGCGAGGACGACCGTCACAGGATGTCCTCGATGTCCTCGGCAAGGGTGTCGGCCTCGGGCCCGACGATGACCTGGACAACCGTTCCGGACTTGAGTACGCCGTGTGCGCCGGCAGCCTTGAGAGCGGACTCGTTCACCTTCGCTCCGTCCTTGACCTCGGTACGCAGGCGGGTGATGCAAGCCTCGATCTCGACGATGTTCTCTGCGCCGCCGAGGCCTTTGATGATTGCTTCCGCTTTCGACATTTGCTGCTCCTGATTGTCGGGTTGGTCGTGATCGTTGAACGGTCGTACAGGTGGGCTGACTAGTTGCTGGTCAAGGCTATCCCGGTTACGTATGTCACATTTGGGTGTTGACAACTCGCCTCCACCAGGTAAAACTACAACTGGTTATGACCGGACAGTACCCGTTGGAAGTCCGGCTCCACAACAGTTTCGACAAAACGGTTTCGGCCTCACTTCCGAGCAAGAACCGTGACCTGCATTTTCACGAAACCTGCACGTGTACGACACCCGAATTTCCAGAACCAGCGGCCGATCGCGACGCGGCCCGGCGAACGAAGAAGGTCCTTGATGACTCTCGAAGACACCCCGAAGAAGGAATCGAAAGTGTTCGCCGGGGTTCAACGCCTCGGCCGAAGCTTGATGCTTCCGATCGCCGTTCTGCCGGCTGCGGGAATCTTGCTCCGCCTCGGCCAGGACGACCTGCTCGGGCGATTCAGTTCGATGCACAGTGCTGCTGCAGTGATCTCTGCGGCAGGACAAGCAGTCTTCACGTGGCTGCCGCTGATCTTCGCCGTCGGTATCGCGATCGGCTGGGCCAAGAAGGCCGACGGATCGACTGCCTTGGCAGCCGTCGTCGGCTACATGGTGATCGACGGCGTGTTCAAGGCGATGTCGCCGATCGTCCTCGAAGGGAAGACGGACCCGAACGGGGATCAATCCCTGATCAACTACGGTGTGCTCGCCGGTATCGTGATGGGCTTGCTGTCGGCGATCTTGTGGCAGCGGTTCTATCGAACGAAGCTTCCCGATTATCTCGGGTTCTTCAACGGGCGCAGGCTCGTTCCCATCCTGACAGCGATCACCGGTCTTGTGGTCGGTGTCCTGATGGCATTCGTGTACCCCTTGTTCAACTCCGGCCTCAACTGGGTCGGTGAAGCAGTTGCTTCCAATACCGTTGTGGGCGGCGGCATTTACGGCGCAGCGAACCGCCTCCTGATCCCCACGGGCCTGCACCACATCTTGAACTCCGCCGTGTGGTTCCTGATCGGCGACTACCAGGACGCGAGCGGTCAGATCGTTCGCGGTGACCTCAACCGGTTCTTCGCCGGCGACCCCTCCGCCGGTACGTTCATGACCGGCTTCTTCCCGATCATGATGTTCGCCCTCCCCGCTGCAGCCTTCGCAATCTGGCGCAACGCCAAGCCTTCTCAGAAGAAGCTCGTCGGCGGCATCATGCTCTCCACCGGCCTGACCGCATTCCTCACCGGTATCACCGAGCCGCTCGAATTCTCCTTCATGTTCGTCGCGTGGCCCCTGTACGTCATCCACTCGCTCCTGACCGGAACGTCGATGGCCTTGGTCAATGCGCTGGGGATTCACGACGGATTCACGTTCTCCGCAGGCTTCTTCGACTACGTGTTGAACTTCGGCAAGGCAACCAACGCATGGATGTTGATCCCGATCGGACTCGGCTACGCCGTGATCTACTACTTCCTTTTCAGCTTCGTCATCAAGAAGTGGAATCTGCGCACGCCAGGACGAGAAGAAGAGGTCGAGGTGGCTGCAGGTGAGCCCGACCCAGCGCTGCTCGAGGCCGAACTGGCACTGGCTGCCGAAGGTGACAGCCGCACCGACGCCCCGCTCGTCGCCGAACTGGAAACCAAGCTCGACAAGGAACTGGAAGGACGCTGAACATGGCGATCGCAACCACGACAATCGGATCCCGCGTCGGACTCCACGCACGACCCGCAGCGCTCTTCGCGCGCGCCGCAGCCGATCTACCGGTAGACGTCACCATCGCGCTCGGCGACGGCGAACCCGTCGATGCCTCCAGCATGTTGTCTGTCATGACTCTCGGTGCAGCATTCGGGGATTCGGTGACCTTGCGTGCTGACGGTGACGGCGCCGACGCTGCGGTCGGTTCGCTCGCAGAGCTTCTCGCATCCGAACTGGACGAAGCCTGATGACGGCGAGTGTGGACAACCGCATCGCGGGTATCGGAGTGAGCGCGGGTTCGGTCTGCGCGCCGTGGTTGCGATTCTCCACGCCTGAGCCGACCTCGGCGTCGGACCCGATCACAGGCAGTCCCGAGGCGGAGCTGATCAGGATCCGTGAGGCACTGGACGCCGTCGCGGAGGAATTGCTCTCGCGTGCAAAGACAGTCGAGGGCGTCTCCGCGGAGATCCTGACGACGTCGGCTGCGATGGCGCGCGACGCGGGCATCGTGAAGGCGGCCAAGGCGAACCTGGAATCGGGGCTGCCGACCGCACACGCCGTCGCAGTTGCCTTCGACGCATTCTGTGAAAAGCTCACGGCGCTCGGTGGGTACATGGCCGAGCGGGCAACGGATTTGCGCGATCTCGGGCAGCGAGCCGTGGCCGTTCTTCGCGGGGAACCGATGCCCGGAATCCCCGCTCCCGGTCATCCGTACATCCTGGTGGCGCGCGACCTCGCTCCGGCGGATACAGCGACGTTGGGCACCAGTGACGTGGTCGGATTGTTGACTGCCGAAGGAGGTCCGACCAGCCACACCGCAATCTTGGCGAAGTCGCTCGGAATCCCGGCCGTGGTCAACTGCTCGGGAACCGATCTGCTGGCGGAGGGAAAACTTCTCATCCTCGACGGCACCACCGGGACGGTCACCATCGATCCCTCGGCAGAAATGCGCGAGCGCGCTGTCCTCGAAGCATCGTTCGTGGCAGAGCAGTCGGCTTCGGCACAGGGTCCAGGACGCACGCGTGACGGGTTCGCGGTGAGGTTGTCGGCCAACATCGGAACCCTCGAGGACGCCGCGCGGGCCGGAGCGGCGGATTGCGAGGGCGTCGGACTGTTCCGTACCGAATTCTCGTATCTCGGGCGTCACGACGCGCCGTCGGTGGAGGAGCAAGCACAGACGTACGCGTCGGTGCTCGGGCACTTCGCCGGACAGAAGGTGGTGGTCCGCACTCTCGATTCGGGTTCGGACAAGCCGTTGCCGTTTCTCGATCTCGGGGTCGAGGAGAATCCGGCCCTTGGTATCCGCGGGCTCCGTGTCGGCACGGTTTATCCCGACACGCTCATCAGCCAGCTCGACGCCCTCGCGGCGGCAGGCAATGCGACGGGTGCCGATCTGTGGGTCATGGCGCCGATGGTAGCTACGGCCGACGAGGCGAAGGACTTTGCAGAACTTGCGCGTTCGCGGGGGATCGGCAAGGTCGGAGCGATGATCGAGGTTCCAGCTGCAGCGTTGCGGGCGAAGGATATCCTCGAGCACCTCGATTTTGTCAGTATCGGTACCAATGATCTGAGCCAGTACACCTGCGCCGTGGATCGTATGGCCGGAGGCCTGGCGCAACTGCTCGATCCGTGGCAGCCGGCGGTCCTCGATCTGATCGCGATGGTCGGTCAGGCTGGCGCCGATGCCGGAAAACCTGTTGGTGTGTGCGGAGAATCCGCGTCTGACCCGCTGTTGGCTCCGGTTCTGGTCGGTTTGGGCGTGACGAGTCTGTCGATGTCGGTCCCGGCATTGGGCGCAGTTCGCGCGCAACTGGCCTCTCTCGATCTGGCGGTGTGCAAGGACATGGCCGCGGCGGCGCGGGGCGCGCGAAACCCGATCGAGGGTAGAGCGGCCGTCGCGCGGATTCGCGAGTCGGCATGAGTACATCAGGCTCGGCTGCTGTCGGCGATCCGATCGTATTGCGGGGAACTGTGATCGGATCTCCGGCCGGGAAGATTCACGACGGAGTCGTCGTCGTGGACGGCGAAAAGATCAGTTGGGTCGGCTCGGCTGCGGACTATGTGGCGTCCACACCCGTCGTCGTCATTCCGGAACGCACCGACGCGGTGATCATGCCCGGCTTGATCGATGTCCACAGCCACGGCGCCGCGGGTGCTGGTTTCCCGAACACCGACGCCGATGGAGCGAGCCGCGCGGCGGCGCACCATTGCGAGCACGGCACGACCGGAATGCTGGCCAGCCTGGTCTCCGCACCGCGCGCAGATCTGGTGCGACAAGCGACGATGCTCGCCGATCTGGTCGAACGCGGAGAACTTCTGGGTATCCACCTCGAGGGGCCGTTCATCAACGGCGTCCGCTGCGGTGCCCAGGATCCGGCGGCGATCATTCCCGGTGATCCGGATCTGCTCGAAGCCGTGTGTGACGCCGCGCGTGGGACCGTGCGGTCCATGACCTTGGCGCCCGAGACCGAGAATTTCGAAGAGTTGCTCGCGATCATGCGTCATCGCAACATCGTGCCGAGTTTCGGTCACACCGATGCCGACGCGGCAACGACGTCGGCGCGCATCGATGCTGCGGTGCACGGGGATTGGGCCGGACAGATCAGCGCGACCCACCTCTTCAACGGGATGCCGCCCCTGCACCATCGATCTCCGGGTCCCGTCGCGGCGTGCCTGGCGGCTGCCGCGAGAGGCGAGATGGTGGTGGAACTGATCGCAGACGGTGTGCATCTTGCACCCGAGACCGTGTCGATGGTCTTCGATGCTGTCGGACCGGACCAGATCGCCTTGGTCAGCGATTCGATGGCCGCTGCGGGAATGGACGACGGCGACTACCAACTCGGTGCGCTCGACGTCACCGTACAGGCGGGCGTCGCACGGCTCGCGACGACCGACGGCTCGGCCGGCGCGATCGCCGGAGGGACCGCGAGGTTGCTCGACGTCCTGCGCAGCACCGTCTTCGACGGCGGCGTCGCGCTGGAAGATGCTGTCGCAGCGGCAACTCGGAGCCCAGCGCATCTGCTGGGGCTCGGCGACCTGATCGGATCGCTGGCCGTGGGCTGCCGAGCCGACATCCTGGTCACCGATCGTCACTTGCGCCTGGGGCGTGTACTACTCGGCGGAAAAGCCGTCGGAAAGGAAAAATCATGGAAATCGTAATACAGCCGACACCCGCGGAGGTCGACTCGACCGTCGCGGACATCGTCGAAGGCTACGTCAGAGCCGGGGCGACGACGCTCGGTCTCGCAACGGGGTCGTCGCCGATCGGAACCTATCGTGAACTGGCAGCGAGGCATCGCGACGCCGAACTCGACTTCTCGCTGGCTCGGGCATTCCTGCTCGACGAGTACCTGGGATTGCCGAAACGCCATCCGCAGTCGTACTACTCGGTGATTCGGTCGGAGTTCGTCGATCACGTCAACCTGGATCCCGCGATGGTGTCCAGTCCCAACGGTGAAGCGCCGTGCCCGGAGCAGGAGATCGCCCGGTACGACCAGAGCATCGCGGCGGCCGGGGGAGTGGACGTGCAGTTGCTCGGCATCGGTACCGACGGCCACATCGGCTTCAACGAGCCCGGATCGTCGTTGACCTCGAGAACCCGCGTGAAGACGCTGACCGAGCAGACCCGGATCGACAACGCACGCTTCTTCGACGGTGTGGACGACGTCCCACATCACGTGCTCACCCAGGGGCTCGGAACCATCAGCGATGCAAGGCATCTGGTGATGATCGCGACCGGAGAAGGCAAGGCTGACGCGATCGCCGCTGCCGTCGAAGGTCCGTTGTCTGCCTTCTGCCCGGCTTCGGTGATGCAATTGCATCGCCATGTCACCGTCGTCATCGACGAAGCTGCGGCCAGTTCACTCAAACTTGCCGACTACTACCGGTATGCGCTCGAACACAAGCCGTCGTGGCAGTCCTTCTGACATGACGGTTCTGGAGCTGGCTGTGCAGGACGTGCGGGGGGCGAGGATCGCGCGTTCGGTGGGAGCGACTCGAGTCGAGTTGTGTGCGGCACTCGGCCCGACGGGGGGATTGACGCCCAGCATCGGAGTGATCGAGGCTGTGTCGGAAGTGGGGATCGCGGTTCACCCGCTGATCCGTCCGCGCGCCGGAGGTTTTGTGTTCTCACCCGACGAAGTGTGGGTGATGGAGCACGACGTACATGCTGCTGTGGCCGGTGGAGCTTCCGGCATCGTGATCGGCGCGCTGACAGAAGACAACTCGATCGACACCGTCGTGCTGCGCCGCATCATCGGATGCGTGGACCGGGCGAGAGTCGAGGTGACAGTACATCGTGCGATGGACGTGGTGACCGACCGTCTGACCGCGCTGGACGAACTGATCGACCTGGGCGTGACCCGCGTGCTGACGTCCGGGGGTGCGGACACTTGCAACGAGGGACTCGACGAGATCGGTCGAATGGTCGAACATGCCGCGGGCCGGATCCAGATCATGGCCGGTGGCGGAATAACCGTCGACGACATCCCGGCAATCGCTGCCGTCGGCGTCGATGCGGTGCATCTCTCGGCACGCAAGGTTGTCGCGGTGTCCGGTGGCCCGGGCGGGGGATCGGACGGATACGACGTCACCGATGCAGTAGTCGCGCAGGAAGCGGCAGCCGCGCTCCGCGCTGTGCGCCTTTATTAACCCCCCGCGGTTAATAAAGGCGCACAGCCCTTGGGCTCTAGACATACATGGACATCCAACTATAGGATGGTAGACATATTCACTGCTGCCTCCTGGGCGGTCCATACGAGCAAGGAACGGGTTAGCACAATGGTTGAAAATGCGACGGTTCACGAGTTGACGCACTTCGTCGGTGGCAAGCGTGTTCCCGGGACATCTGATCGATTTGCGGACGTGTTCGATCCCAACACCGGCAAGGTGCAGGCCCGCGTTCCCCTCGCGAGCAAGGCCGAGACCGAAGCCATCATCGCCAATGCCGAAGAGGCGCAGCAGGTGTGGGCAGCGTTCAACCCGCAGAAGCGTGCCCGCGTGCTGATGAAGTTCCTGCAGCTCGCTCAGGCCGAGATGGATTCTCTGGCCCGCCTCCTCTCGTCCGAGCACGGCAAGACCGTCGCCGACGCCAAGGGTGACATCCAGCGTGGCCTCGAGGTCATCGAGTTCGCCGTCGGCGCTCCGCACCTGCTCAAGGGCGAATTCACCGAGAGTGCCGGCACCGGCATCGACGTGTACTCCATGCGCCAGCCGCTCGGCGTCGTTGCAGGCATCACGCCCTTCAACTTCCCCGCGATGATCCCGCTGTGGAAGGCCGGCCCCGCCCTCGCCGCCGGTAACGCCTTCATTCTCAAGCCCTCCGAGCGTGACCCCTCCGTCCCGCTGCGCCTGGCTGAACTGTTCCTCGAGGCCGGACTGCCCGCAGGTGTGTTCAACGTGGTCAACGGTGACAAGGAAGTTGTCGACGTCCTGCTCACCGACGATCGCATCAAGGCTGTCGGCTTCGTCGGCTCCACGCCGATCGCCCAGTACATCTACGAGACGGCCGCAGCTCACGGCAAGCGCGCACAGTGCTTCGGTGGCGCCAAGAACCACGCGATCGTCATGCCGGACGCCGACCTCGACGAGGTTGCCGACGCCCTGATCGGTGCGGGCTACGGCAGTGCCGGCGAGCGTTGCATGGCCATCTCGGTTGCCGTTCCCGTCGGCGAGGAGACCGCGGACGCTCTTGTCGCGAAGCTGAAGGAGCGCGTCGCGAAGCTCAAGATCGGTCGCAGTGACGACGAAGGCGTCGATTTCGGACCGCTCGTTTGCCAGGATGCCCTCGACCGCGTCAACAACTACGTGCAGATCGGCATCGACGAGGGCGCAACGGCAGTCGTCGACGGCCGCGGCTTCACCCTCGAAGGCCACGAAGGTGGATTCTTCGCCGGCGCAACCCTGTTCGACAACGTCACCTCGGACATGCGCATCTACAAGGAAGAGATCTTCGGACCCGTCCTTCAGGTGGTCCGCGCTGCCGATTACGAAGAGGCACTGCGTCTTCCGACCGAACACGAGTACGGCAACGGCGTCTCCATCTTCACCCGCGACGGCGACACCGCGCGTGACTTCACCGCTCGCGTCAACGTCGGCATGGTCGGCGTGAACGTGCCGATCCCGGTCCCGATCGCGTACCACACCTTCGGTGGCTGGAAGCGCTCCGGATTCGGTGACCTGAACCAGCACGGTCCCGACTCCTTCCGCTTCTACACCAAGACCAAGACCGTGACGCAGCGCTGGCCTTCCGGCAAGAAGGAAGAGACCAACCACTTCGTCATCCCCACGATGAACTGATCGGAACACTTTCCATGTTTACTCTGACCGATGACGAGCGGGCGATTCGTGACACTGCCCGCGACTTCGCGGCCGAGCATCTGGCGCCCAACGCAGTGGAGTGGGATCAGACCAAGCATTTCCCGGTGGACGTCCTCCGTAAGGCGGCGTCCCTGGGAATGGGCGGTATCTACATTCGTGAAGACGTGGGTGGCAGTGAGCTGAGTCGCGTCGACGCTGCCCGGATCTTCGAAGAGCTGGCCAAGGGCGATCCGTCGATCGCCGCGTACATCTCCATCCACAACATGGTCACGTGGATGATCGACCAGTTCGGCAACGACGAACAGCGCCACAAGTGGGTTCCCGGACTCTGCTCGATGGATCAACTGGGCAGCTACTGCCTCACCGAACCCGGCGCTGGCTCCGATGCTGCGGGCCTGAGCACCAAGGCCGTTCGTGACGGCGACGACTACATCCTCAACGGCGTCAAGCAGTTCATTTCCGGCGCAGGCACTTCCGACGTGTACGTCGTGATGGCACGCACCGGATCTGCCGGTGCCAAGGGGATCTCGGCGTTCATCGTGCCCAAGGATTCGCCCGGACTGTCGTTCGGTGCCAACGAGATCAAGATGGGCTGGAACGCGCAGCCCACCCGTCAGGTGATCTTCGAAGACGTGCGAGTTCCTGCCGCCAACATGCTCGGTGAAGAGGGCAGCGGATTCCGCATCGCCATGAAAGGTCTCAACGGCGGCCGGCTGAACATCGCCGCCTGTTCGGTCGGTGGGGCCCAGGCAGCGCTGGAGAAGGCAGTCGCATATCTGGTGGACCGCAAAGCTTTCGGTTCGGCACTGATCGAGTCGCAGGCCCTGCAGTTCCAGCTCGCCGACATGCGTACCGAACTCGAAGCGGCCAGGACGTTGCTGTGGCGCGCCGCCGCCGCGCTCGAAGACGGAGCGTCCGACGTCGTGGAGTTGTGTGCGATGGCCAAGCGCTTTGCCACCGACACCGGATTCGACGTAGCCAACAAGGCCCTCCAGCTTCACGGCGGGTACGGCTATCTTGCTGAGTACGGGATCGAGAAGATCGTCCGCGATCTTCGGGTTCATCAGATCCTCGAAGGCAGCAACGAGATCATGAGGGTGGTCATCGCGCGCAGCGTGGTCGCATCAGGTCAGGGAAAGCAGGGAGCAGCATGAGCGACGAGCTCGAGGTATTGATCGAAAAGCGTGACGGACTGGGGCTCATCACTCTCAACCGTCCCAAGGCGATCAACGCCCTCAACCACTCGATGGTCAAGGCGATGGCCAAGGCCCTCGAGGAATGGAAGTCCGACGACGACGTCAAGGCAGTCGTACTCACGGGCGCCGGCGAGCGTGGTCTGTGCGCCGGCGGCGACATCGTCTCGATCTACCATGACGCCAAGGACGGCAAGACCGGTTCGCTCGACTTCTGGCGTGAGGAGTACATCCTCAACTCCGAGATCGCGAACTACCCGAAGCCGTACGTCGCGATCATGGACGGGATCGTCATGGGCGGTGGCGTCGGAGTGTCCGCACACGGCGACATTCGCATCGTGACCGAGCGCTCGATGATCGGAATGCCCGAGACCGGAATCGGTTTCATTCCAGACGTGGGCGGAACTTACCTGCTCTCGCGTGCTCCCGGTGAACTCGGGACGCACATCGCGCTCACCACGGCACGACTGAGCGCCGGCGATGCCATCGCAGCAGGTTTCGCTGACCACTTCATCCCGTCGGAGAACATCGAGACGTTCATCGCCGCACTCGCGTCGTCTTCGGTTGCCGACGCCGTGGCGCAGTACGCGGAGCCGGCTCCGGTGTCGGAACTGTTGGCCCAGCAGAGCTGGATCGACGCCGCGTACTCCGCCGACGACGTATCCACCATCGTCGAGCGTCTTCGCGCAAGTGGAATCCCCGAAGCGGAGAAGGCAGCGGAGCAGATTCTCGGCAAGTCCCCGATTGCACTGTCGGTGACCCTGCGATCTCTGCGGCATGCCAAGGAAGCAGCAAGCTTGGAAGAAGTCCTCAACGAGGAGTTCCGGGTCTCGACCGCTGCGCTCGCCTCACACGATCTGGTCGAGGGCATTCGCGCCCAGGTCGTGGAGAAGGACCGAAACCCGAAGTGGTTGCCGGCAACTCTCGACGACGTCACGGCAGAATCCGTCGACGCCTACTTCGCCCCGCTGGGCGACAACGAGCTCGGACTCGCCCCTCAACCGCAAGGCAACTGATCACCGCCGAAGGAGCATCACTAATGAGCACCATTGGATTTATCGGACTCGGTCACATGGGTGGCCCGATGGCGGCCAATCTCGTCAAGGCCGGACACAAGGTCGTCGGTTTCGACCTGGCACCTGCGGCGCTGGAGCAGGCAGTCAAAGACGGTGCATCGGTGGCGGATTCGGCGGTCGACGCCGTTCGCGGTGCCGACGTCGTGATCACGATGCTGCCGAGCGGTAAGCACGTTCTGGGTCTGTACGAAGAGCTGCTGCCGGTGGCAACACCGGGCACGCTGTTCATCGACTGTTCCACCATCGACGTCGCCGACGCCCGCGAGGCGCACGACAAGGCCGAAGCAGCCGGTCACCGCAGCGTCGACGCACCGGTCTCCGGTGGAGTCGTCGGAGCTACCGCAGGCACGCTGGCATTCATGGTCGGCGGTTCCGAGGCTGACTTCCAAGCCGCGTCACCGTTGCTGGACGTGATGGGCCGCAAGGTCGTTCACTGCGGCGACGCCGGTGTCGGCCAGGCAGCCAAGATCTGTAACAACATGATCCTCGGCATTTCGATGATCGCGATCAGCGAGGCGTTCGTGTTGGGCGAAAAGCTCGGCCTGAGCAACCAGGCGCTCTTCGACGTGGCGTCCAACGCCTCGGGACAGTGCTGGGCACTGACCACCAACTGCCCGGTTCCGGGACCTGTGCCCACCAGCCCGGCCAACAACGACTACCAGCCCGGCTTTGCTGTTGCACTGATGGACAAGGACCTGGGTCTGGCAGCAAATGCGCTGCGCAACAACGGCGTCGATGCAGAGATCGGACTCAAGGCAGCCGAACTCTACAGTCGCTTCCATGCCGCGGGCGGTGGCGGTCAGGACTTCTCTGCCATCATCAACGACATCCGTGACCGTTCGACCGAAGGACAGTAGTGACCGACTTCAACACCATCATCCTCGAGCGTAAGGGTCGCGTCGGCGTCATCACGCTCAACCGCCCGAAGGCTCTCAACGCGCTGAACTCCGAGCTGATGAACGAGGTCGTCGCCGCGGTTGCCGACCTCGAAGCGGACAACGGCATCGGAGCGATCCTGATCACCGGTTCCGAGCGCGCCTTCGCCGCCGGTGCCGACATCAAGGAAATGCAGTCCAAGACGTACATGGACGCATACGTCGAGGATTTCTTCACCCCGTGGGATCGCGTCGCAGCAGCTCGTAAGCCGCTGATCGCCGCCGTCTCCGGATACGCGCTCGGTGGTGGCTGCGAGCTGGCGATGCTCTGCGATTTCATCATCGCTTCGGATACCGCGAAGTTCGGCCAGCCCGAGATCAAGCTCGGTGTCATTCCGGGTATCGGTGGCTCGCAGCGCCTTACGCGCGCCGTGGGCAAGGCCAAGGCCATGGAGCTGTGCCTCACCGGCCGCAACATGGACGCAGAAGAAGCCGAACGTGCAGGCCTGGTTGCCCGGATCGTTCCGGCCGCCGATCTGCTCGACGATGCCTTGAAGACCGCAACCACCATCGCCGAGATGTCGCTGCCGATTGCGATGATGGCCAAGGAAGCAGTCAACCGGTCCTTCGAGACCACCCTCGCCGAGGGCGTCCGCTTCGAGCGTCGGGTGTTCCACTCGACCTTCGCGACGGAGGATCAGAAGGAAGGCATGACCGCGTTCGTGGAGAAGCGGTCGGCAGAATTCAAGCATCGCTGAATTTCAACAGCGCCGAATTTCAACAGCGCTGAAACTGCCCTCACACTCGTCGAGAGTGTGAGGGCAGTTTCTTTGTGTGTACGGGTGGTCGGTTCACCACTTGGTCGGTGCGCCGCCGGTGTCGAAGTCACCCGCAGTCTTGCGAAGTTCAGTGAGGATCGTCACCAATTGCTCGAGCTTGTCCTGCTGGAGTCCGGGGTGAGCGAACACCTTGCTGTTGAGCATTTCGGTCGCTTCGAGGGCCAGTGCGCGACCGGCGTCCGAGATCTCGATGAGCGTTGCACGGCGATCGCTGGGATGCGGGACCCGCCTGACCAACTCCGCTTTCTCCAAACGGTCGACGGCATTGGTGACGCTGGTGGGGTGAACCTGGAGTCGGGCGCTCGCCTTGGCCATCGGGAGTGCGCCCGACCTGGTGAAGGTGAGAAGCGTCAGCAGTTCGTAGCGAGCGAAGGTCAACCCGAGCGGCTTGAGTACCTCTTCGACCCGCGCCATCATGATCTGCTGCGCACGCATCACCGACGTGACCGCAGCCATACCGTCGGCGACGTCGCTCCACCCGTGCTCCGTCCACTGACGATGCGCCTCTTCGATGGGGTCGAGGGGGAGCGGCGCGGGGGGAGACATAGGTTCGATCATCCCATGCTGGCAAGCGGTCGGGTGCCTTGTCTGATTGTGTGTCGCAGCCGCTTACGTCTGTAGAGTCCCACGGGTGATTTCAATCCTCGTAGCGGGTGGCGTCTCGTTGTTCGTCGCGCTCTTCCTGACTCCGTTTCTCATTCGTGTGCTTTCGCGGCAGGGGCTCGGGCACGAGATTCGGATCGAGGGTCCGCAGAGTCATCAGGGCAAGCGTGGCACCCCGTCGATGGGCGGGATCGCGATCATCGCCGGTATGTGGGCGGGCTACCTGGCGGCACACATCATCGGATTCGGCTCGCGGCTACCGCGGCTGTCTGCATCCGGTTGGCTGGTTCTCGCGCTCGCCACGTCACTGGGAATCGTCGGCTTTCTCGACGACTTCATCAAGATCCGTAAGAAGCGCAATCTCGGGCTCAACAAGACAGCGAAGACCGTCGGTCAGCTGGCGAGTGCCATCATCTTCGGCATTTTGTTCCTGCAGTTCTCCAACAACAACGGAGTCACTCCCGGAAGCCAGTACCTGTCCCATGTTCGTGACATCTCGGTGTTCTCCATGGGTGCCATCGGCTTTGTGGTCTTCTTCTGCATTCTGGTGTTCGCCTGGTCCAACGCCGTCAATTTCACCGACGGCCTCGACGGTCTCGCGGCCGGTTCGATGGGCATGATCCTGGGGACCTACGTCGTCATCGCCGGTTGGCAGTACCGGAACTCGTGTGTCCTCGAGCCTGCCGCCGGTTGCTACGACGTTCGTGACCCTCTCGATCTAGCGATCGTCGCTGCCGCCGCAGGCGGGGCGTGCCTCGGCTTCCTCTGGTGGAATGCCGCCCCGGCTCAGATCTTCATGGGCGACACCGGCTCCTTGGCACTCGGCGGCCTGGTTGTCGGCCTGTCCGTCACGACGCACACCGAGCTGCTGATGGTCATCATCGGCGCCCTGTTCGTCGCTGAGATCCTGTCGGTGATCATCCAGGTTCTGGTCTTCCGATCGTCCGGTCGACGCGTATTCAAGATGGCCCCGATCCATCATCACTTCGAGTTACTCGGTTGGCCGGAAACCGTCGTGATCGCAAGATTCTGGATCTTCGTCGCGATCTCGTGCGTCCTGGGACTTGCCACCTTCTACAGCGAGTGGTTCTCCGCTGCCGGTTAGACCGATTCACTCTTTCGGGTCGTAGCCAGAAGAGCGATCAGACCGAGCGACACACACGCCGTCATCGTGACGGCCAGGGCTGTGCTCGTGTTTCCCAGTAGGCCGACGGCCGGCGCGATGGCCGCACCGACGCCGAACTGGAATGCACCGAGCATTGCGGCGGCAGTACCGGCCGCTTCGCCGTGACGAGCGAGCGCCAGTGCCGGGGCGTTGGGCAGAACGAACCCGATGGCGCCGGCCATGACCCACAGTGCGATCACGAATCCAGCGAGCCCGCCCAGTTCCAGGACCGCGACAGCAATGACGACGGCCCCGGAGACAACGGCAGCCACGAGGGCCCACTTGGTGATCTGCTGAGGAGTCCACCGGTCGAGCAGTCGGACGTTGACCTGGGAAGCGCCGATCAACGCGATAGCGCCTGCACTGAAGAGCAGCGCGAACTCCTGCTGGTTGAGGCCGTACTGATCCTGATAGACAAACGACGCGCCCGAGACATACGCGAACAACGACGCCATGCCGACGCTGGAGACGAGCGTGAGGACCATGAACGTGCGGTCGCCGAGCAGCGAACCGTAGGTACGGAGAACCGACGTCAATCCGCTCGGGCGACGCTTTTCCTTCGGCAATGTTTCGGACAGTCCGAACGCACCGATCATCGCCGTGCCTACGCCGATCAGTGCCAGGACGACGAAGATCCCGCGCCAGTCGAGGGCGACGAGGAGGGCGCCACCGATGCTGGGCGCCAGGATCGGCGCAACGCCGAGCACGAGCATCAGCCGGCTCATCACGACGGCAACGGTGTTACCGCTGTAGAGGTCGCGGACGATCGCCATGGTGACCACTGCCGCGGCCGCCGCGCCCATGCCCTGGAAAACCCGCAGGATGCCGAGGACAGCGATGCTCGGTGCGAAGACCGCCAGCAGCGAAGCCAGGATGTGCACACCGATCCCGGCGAGCAGCGGCTTCTTGCGGCCGAGAGTGTCCGAGAGCGGCCCGACCAACAGCTGTCCGAGTGCGAGGCCGATGAGGGTTCCGGTGATCGTCAGCTGAACCGTTGACGACGAGACTCCGAGATCGGCACCGATATCCGGCAGCGCGGGCAGGTACATGTCGATGGTGAAGGGCCCGAGCGCAGTCATGGAACCGAGGGCAAGAATCTTCCCGACGCTCGGCTTGCGGTCGACACTGCTCGTATCCAGCGGGGCCGTCTCCAAGAGCGGAGCTGCCTTCACAGGCGGGGCGATGGCGGTGTTCTCGGCACTCATGAAACCTTCTGGGTTGTCTGGGTCTGGCGAACTGCTCGGTCGTTCGGTCGAAAGTCGGGCCGCAATCGAATGACCTGCGCCCACCGAGGGAGTCAGCATCGAGACTGACCGATTTGTTCCCGAAGGGCTCACGGTTTTCCCAGAGACTGGAACAGTTGGTGGGATTGCACTCGAATCATGCTGAGCGGAACTGTGGTTCGGCGCCGCGACTCGGGGCAGAGTTACTCACTGACGCGGGTGTGGCTGAGTGGCTAGGCACCGGCCTGCAAAGCCGTTCACACGGGTTCGAGTCCCGTCATCCGCTCGTGTCGGAGACCGGCAGGCATACCGCCTGCCGGTCCCTCTTGTGTGGTCCCGGTTCACGGGGTCGGCTGCGATAGTCTGGGCTGCCGGAGCGAGCGGACCACATGAGTGAGGCACTGAATTGATTTCGGGACAGGACCTGCGATCGCGGCGCTTGCACGTGGGGATCAGTCAGTTCCAGTTCGCCCGCGAAGCGGGAGTCTCGTCAGCCGTCGTCTCCGCGTGGGAACTCGACAAGGCATATCCGAAGCTACCGGTTGAGCGAGCGATTCTCACGGCCCTCTCCGCGTTGGAAGCGGCCAAGCGTGAAGGCACATACGCGGCCCCGCGGAAGCGATCGCGCGGTAGTACCCGTGCGCGTCGGGCGACACCCGTCAACGACCTCGCCTCGGTGGCCAGCCGTGCGGTCGCGGCGGCAGGAAGCGGTGGCCCCACCGTATTGACGGCGTTCTCCGGTTGTGGCGGTATGGCCGAAGGCTTTCGGATGGCGGGGTTTTCGGTGGAGGGATACATCGAAGTCGTGCCGGAGGCGCGCGCGACCTTCGATCGGAACTTCCCCGGCGCGCGGTGCCTCGGCGAGGACATCCGGGCCATCGACGAAGCCCGGGTGAAAGATCTTCTGGCACAGGTGGACATCGATGTGTTGGCCGGGGGGCCGCCGTGTCAGGGTTTCAGTCTCGCCGGCCGACGCGACCGCGCCGATCCGCGCAACCATCTCTTCCGGAACCTGCTCGAGCTCGCCGAACTGGTGAAGCCGAAGGTCTTGGTGATGGAGAACGTGCGACTGCTGCTCAGCATGAAAGACCCGGACGGTGGGATGGTCGTCGACCGGATTCTCGGCGAGATGGCTGCATGCGGTTATGACGCCTCGGTCAACACGGTGAATGCGCAGGATTACGGAGTGCCGCAGTTCCGGGAACGAGTGTTCATCGTGGCGACCCGCCGCGACAGTGGTATCGGGCCGCTGCGTTTCCCGCCGAAGACTCACGGCGTGAATGGTGTTGCGCCGCTGAGGACTTTCCGCGATGCCACCGTCGATCTGGCCCCGCTGGAATCCGGGCAGGCCTGCGAGACGGACCCGCTGCACTGGGCCGTCGAACATCCCGAGCACGTCTTGCGGTGGCTGCGTGATGTACCGGAAGGAATGTCGGCTCACGACAACGAAGATCCGGCCATGCGACCGTCGTCCGGATACAACACGACGTACAAGCGCCTCCGGTGGGACGAGCCGGCGTCCACGGTCGGAACCACTTTCGGGATGATCTCGGCTTCACGCAACGTGCATCCGAAACACACGCGATCGTTGACCGTTCGAGAAGCTGCTCGCCTCCAGACCTTTCCCGACGACTACGTCTTCGAGGGTAAGTGGGGAGCGGTGCGCACGATGATCGGCAATGCGGTGCCGCCGCAGCTGGCGTCGGTACTGGCAGGAGAGATCAAGAAGGCACTCGGCTGAGATAGGGCACCTACGGAAAATGGGGCCGACGATGTCGGCCCCATTTCGAGTTACGCCCTGGCAGGGTGTGGTCCAAGCGAATCAGCTGAGGTTGAGCTTGGCGATCAACGGCTGGACGACCTTGATGATGTCGATGACGGCGCTGAGGGTGTTGATGGAACCCATGTTTCGGTCCTCCGTGTCGTATGTACAGGTTTGTATGTACAAGGTTGTGTCTGCGTGGTGTTTCTGTACGACCTTGTGTCGCAGACACAAATTAGCAAACTGGACGCTTGTTTGGGTCGAAATGACCGCTTTGCGCTGAAGTTGCTGAAAAGTTCACGGATTGTTCAGGAACGTAAACAAAAAACAGGCCGGACTCCCCGAAGTCCGGCCTGTCGATGACGCTTTGCGATCAGCTGAATGCCGACAGTGCGCTGATGAGGCCGATGCCCGCAACTGCGACCTTGAGCACACTCAAGACGTCTTCGAGCTTGACGCCAGCGGGCAATACGTTTTCGACAGACTCCATGTTGGATCCTTCATATGTTGGGGTCGTGGTCCAGCGCCACTGCAAGCAAGATACCCAATCGTGACCACCTGTGAAACCCCGGCGCGAAGATCACAGTTGTGTTGCGCCGGACTCACTGGCCGTCGCGACAACGGTGGCTGCCACTATTTGCTCCACGCTGATGCCCGCTGCCGGTAGGCAATGGTAGAAAATTCGTTCGCAGAGGTCGACCATTTCGCCTCGCTCGAGCGTCGGCTCGTCGATCCAGTTGACCACGATTTCCTCCATGAATGCCTGCCACCCGGCGATTGTCGCCTCCACGGTCGCGTTCGATTCGATGCCTAGATTCGTCAGCGCAGCGACGATCCACGTGGTGAAAGTGCGGCGCATGCCTCGGTAGATCGTGCGCATTCGGACGTCGCCACTGCCGGCCATACGCATCACGGCGAGGTAAATGGTGGGGTGCTCGATAACGGCGTCGACGAATGTCTCGATACCTGAGCGCAGCTGGGACGTGATGGGTAGCTCGGGATCCGGTCGCATTCGATCTTCGAGATCGGCCGAGGCGGCCTCGAGGATGGCGTTCTGGAAACCCTTCTTGTTCTTGAAGTAGTGGAACAGCAGTGGCGGCGAGACACCGGCCTCGGCTGCGACGCGATCCATCGACAGTTGGTCGAAAGGCTCGGTCCGCAGCATCTGTACTGCCACCTCGAGGATTTGCCTCTGACGGTCTTCGGGGGAGCGGGGGACTGCAGCCATTCCGTCATCCTATGTATTGGTTCGAAAGGTTCATTGACTTTTACTCAACGCTGTCTATAACGTGAGGTAACACATACGTGAGGCGAGGAGTCCGACAGTGTCTGCTTTCGACATCGTGGTCAACGACGGGTTGTGGTTCGACGGGACGGGGGCTCCAGGTCTGCGTCGTAATCTCGGAATTCGAGACGGCGTGGTCGCGGAGGTGTCCACGACGCGCCTCGAGATCGGGCCGGACACAGAAGTGATCGACGCGGCCGGCAAATGGGTTCTCCCCGGCTTTGTCGACGTCCACACGCACTACGACGCCGAAGCCTTGGTCAGTCCAGGGCTTCCGGAATCGGTTCGCCACGGCGTCACGACGGTCGTGCTCGGCAATTGCTCGCTGTCGACGGTGTATTCGACGCCGCGCGAGATCGCGGATCTGTTCAGCCGGGTCGAAGCAGTTCCCCACGACGCGGTGCTGCGCATCCTCGAAGCGAACAAGACCTGGACCGGTCCCGCGGCGTACACCGCCGCCCTCGAAGCCCTTCCCCTCGGACCCAATGTCGCGGCCTTCATCGGTCATTCCGACATCCGCACGCACGTACTCGGACTGGGGCGCGGCACCGACAAGAAGGTCAAGCCGACTCGCTCGGAACTCGGCCGGATGGGCTCGATGCTCGAGGATGCCATCGACGCTGGGATGCTCGGCCTGTCGTCGATGACCAATGCCCTCGACAAGATCGACGGCGACGAATATCGTTCTCGCTCTTTGCCGTCGACGTATGCACGGTGGAAAGAGTTCCGATTCCTCAACCGCATCCTTCGCGATCGCGGCAAGATCTTGCAGAGCGCTCCGACCATCAACCTGCATCCGAACGTCGCGGCGTTCTTCGCCGAAAGCTCCGCGATCGGACGCAAGAAGCCGCTCAAGACGTCGCTGCTCTCCGGTGCGGATTCGAAGGCCTACCCGGTGATCGTGTACTTCATGCTCGCTGCGGCCCCACTGCTCAATCGCTTCGCGAAGACCGATTTCAAGTGGCAGCACCTTCCGGTTCCCTTCACCGTCTACGCGGATGGAATCGACCTGGTCGTGTTCGAGGAGTTCGGTGCCGGCGCCGCCGCTTTGCACCTCAAGGACCAGGTGGAGCGCAACGAACTGCTCCAGGACGAGTCGTACCGTCGCGCATTCCGTAAGGACTACGACAACAAGTTCTCACCCCGCATCTGGCATCGCAATTTCTACGATGCGGTCATCGTGGGATGCCCGGACGAGACGTTGATCGGCAAGAACTTCGGTCAGGTCGGTGACATCCGCGGAGTGCACCCGGTGGACGCGTACCTCGACCTGGTGGTGAAGTACGGGCGAGATCTTCGCTGGCGCACCACCATTGCCAATCACCGGCCCAAGTTCGCGAAGAAACTCGCCGCGAGTTCCGGTGTGCAGATGGGCTTCGGCGATGCCGGCGCGCATCTGCGCAACATGGCGTTCTACAACTACCCGGTGCGACTCCTCAAGCGCGTCAAGGACGCTCAGAGTGACCGCAAGCCGTTCCTCACCATCGAGCGCGCAATCCACCGCCTGACGGGCGAACTGGCGGACTGGTACGGCATCGACGCCGGGCATCTACGCCAGGGTGACCGCGCGGACTTCGTTGTCATCGACCCGGCCGGGCTCGACGAGTCGGTGGACGGGTTGTTCGAGGCAAAGGTTCCCGAGTACGGCGGGATCAGCCGGATGGTCAACCGCAGCGACGACGCAGCGGTCGCTACGGTGATCAACGGCCGACTCGTCTACCGCGAAGGTGAATTCGCCCCCGGATTCGGAATCGAAAAGACAGGTCAGTTCCTGCGTGCCGGTGAAAAGGCTCCGGTTACCAGGGCCGCGAAGACTAGCGTGGCGCTATGACTACACCGGCGGATCGCCTCACCTCGTACTCCCGGTCCGGGCTGACCTTCGACGTACGCGACGAAGGACCCGCCGACGGTCCGGTCGTGGTTCTCCTGCACGGGTTTCCGCAGGATTCCCGCTCATGGGATCACCTTGCGCCGTTACTGCACGCCCGCGGCTTCCGGACCGTCGCACCGGATCAGCGAGGGTACTCACCCGGCGCCAGGCCGAAAGCGCGCTGGGCGTACCGTGGGTCCGAACTCGCCGCTGACACTGTCGCACTGATCGACGCGCTCGCGGTGGGCAAAGTGCACCTGGTCGGCCACGACTGGGGTGCCGCAGTCGCATGGCAGGTGGCCGCCGAACGGCCGGACTTGCTCGATACCGTGACCGCGGTGTCGGTTCCGCACCCACTGGCGTTCGTCAAGGCGATGGTGACCAGCACACAGGGACTGAAGTCGTGGTACATGGGGGCGTTCCAATTACCCTTCGTCCCCGAGAAGATTCTGTCCTCCACGTCGGCAGGTGAAAAGTTCCTGATTTCGAGCGGGCAGACGCCGGAGAACGCGCGGCGCGATCTGAACGCCATGCTGGCTCCCGGTCGGCTACGCGGCGGTCTGAACTGGTACCGCGCGATGTGGATGACCAAGCCGAACCCCGCAACTGCCAGGGTCACCGTGCCGACCCTGCACGTCTGGAGTGACGGCGACGCCGCCATCGGCCCCAAAGGGTCTGCGCTCACCCCCGCGTTTGTCGACGGCCCGTACCGGTTCGAGGTTCTCAGCGGCGTGAGCCACTGGATTCCGGACGAGGCGCCGGTCGAGTTGGACCGACTGCTGGGTGAGCATCTCAGCAGCTGACCGCGTTTTGATCACTGAAGCCCCGCCGATCGGCGGGGCTTCAGTTGTCAGCAAGGTCGTCGGCCAGCGGTGGTCAGCGAGTTCCGAATCGCTCTTCCACCTGCTCCTTCGTCAGACCGAACTCCTCGAGCGTGTACTTGTGCGAAGGTTTGCGAGCACCCGAGCGGCTTTCCTCGTGCATGGCCTCCATCGACTGCTGCGCGGCAGCTGTCAACGGGATGTCGAAGTGCGTGTAGATGTTCTCGACGGTTCCCAGCGGATCGGTGACGAAGTCCTGATAGTCGACGTCGATGAACTGCGCGGGATTGTGGTGTGCGCGTGCACTGTCGAACTGCTCGAGCCCCCTGGCCCACAATTCGAGCTGACTTTCGCCGATCACCTTGTCGGTGAACGTGTTCGACCAACCCTCTGTCGCCTGGGCGGCCAGGCTGCACACCGACGGAATGATCGTCGTAGGGGAGCGGTGAGTCTGAATGACAAGCGCGTCGGGGTACGCCTCCATCAATTCGTCGAGCGCGAACAGGTGGCTCGGGTTCTTGAGGACCCACCGTCGATCCTGATCGGGCAGACCGATCAGCTGCAGGTTCTTCTTGTGTCGTGCATAGGCGTTCGACCACTCCTGGTCCTTCAGCCATGCGGAGTACGTGGGTAGATTCGCCAGACACTCGTACGACACGGACTTGAACGTCTGACGCAAGAGTTGCCAACATTCTTCGACTTCGCTGGCCGACATGTAGTGCACGCCCATGAATTCGGGATGCTCGACGTGGTGTTGACCGAATGTCTCCTCGATCTTGGCGAAGACCTGGTTCGATTCCCACGTATCGCGACGCGGGCGAGGCTGAGGGAACTCGGTCAGCCACATCTCGAGGCCCTGGTGAGCCGGGTCGACCGTGAGGAGGCGGTGCAAGGCAGTGGTGCCCGTCCGTGGCAATCCGGTGACGAAGATCGGCCGCTCGATCTTGACGTCGGCGTGCTCCGGATGCTCCTTCCACGCCGATTCGCTGAGCAGACGGGCCACCAGGGCGCCGCGAAGGAATACCCGAGAGATCTTGCTGCCGAAGGGCGTCAGATCCTCGTCACGGTCGTAAGACTCGAGCAGGACCGACAGAGCTTCGGTGTAATCGTCGACGCCGAAGTCCGTCAGGCCGGTCATCCGCGTCGCCGAGGCATGGAGATCCTCGACGGTGCCGACGTGAGTGCGTTCAGTCATGGTGCTCCTAGTGATGGAATTCGCCGCAGTTGACGTCGATGCATTGGCCGGTGATCGCGCTGGCCATCGGAGACGCCAGGAAGATCGCCGCATCGGATACTTCATCCGTCGTCGGCAGGCGCTTGAGGTCGGTGTTCGACGCAGTGTGCTCGTAGATCTGCTCGACAGTCATGCCGAACTTCTCCGCCTGGTGCGCGAAGTATCCCTTGAGGGTGTCTCCCCAGATATAGCCGGGTGCAATCGAATTGACACGAATTCCCTGCGGGCCGAGTTCGGTGGCCAGGGACTGCGACATGGCGAGCAGGGCCGACTTCGCCATCTTGTAGCTGCCGTAACGCTCTTGCGAATGCCGCAACACCATCGAATTGATATTCACCACGGAGCCGTCCGACTCGCCAAGTGCCGGCGTGAACAGCTGAGTCAGGCGCAACGCACCCAGTACGGTCAGTTCGATGCTGTCGCGGATGTGCTGGTAATCGGTGCGAGCCAACGGTTTCATCGACGGAATCGAGAATGCATTGTTGATCAGAGTGTCCACTTTGCCGTAGGCGGCAATGGACTCGGCCACCAGATTCTCGGCGGAAGCCTGGTCGGTGATGTCGGTGGCAACGGTGACGGCGCGCCCACCGGCATCGACTATTTCCTTCGCAACGTCGTCGAGTCGCGATTGCGTACGTGCTGCGAGAACAAGACTCGCGCCGGCCGACGCACATCGAAGGGCCAGAGCGCGGCCGAGTGCCGGGCCGACTCCGGAGATGACTACTACACGGTCTTCGAGCAAGGCGGTCATGATTACCCCAGCATTCGGTTGTCGATGGCGGCCTGGCGCTGGGCAATGCGTGCTGCCCAGTCCTCGGCGGTGATGGCGTTGGTGTCGAAATGCGGCAGGTGCTTCGCAATATCTGCGACGGCGACGATTTCGACGGTGGGACCGTCCTGCGGCGTCAGCTCGCGGGACACGCGCTGCCAACGGAACTGCAGAATGCCGCGCGGATGTCCGACGGTTTCGATCCAGTTGGTGACACCGGGGTTCTTCTCGCTGACCACCATTCGAACCATCCCGTCCGGATCGACCTGTGCCTGGCCGTTGTTGAGGGAGGTCTGATGATTGACGTAGTCCAGTGAGATGTACCAGAGGCTCCCCAGTTGGAAGCCGAGATACGGTGCGTCGGAGGCGGGAACGGTGATGATCATCGCCTGCTCGTCGGTGAGTTCGTAATGTCCCACCGACGAGTACTGCGTTGCCAGCCCGCCCGGTGTCAGGCGTGGTTCGGTCATGGTGTTGACCGTGAGCTTGAGGTAGAACCACTCCGGGAACTGGAGCCACGTCTTGACCCGCGTGACCAGTGCCTTCCCAGCCCGGGCGTAACGCTTCTCGGTCTCTTCGGCGGTGAGAGGTGGCGGCGCGATCCCGATCGAATCGGTGCGCTCGATGCGGATCACACCGCGCTGCTGACTCCAGTCGCTGTAGACCTCGCGAACGACCAGCTGCGAGGATCCGGGCGCCAGGGTGTAGTAGTTGGCTCGGCCGTCGGCAGGGCCGGGGCCGAACCAAGCGACGAAGTTACCGTCGTCGTCTATCTCCAGCTCGCGGTCGTCGAAGGCGATTTCGCTGCCGGGAACGTTCGAGTTGGTGTAGTTCCCACTCAACACCTGGAAGCTGAGATCGGCTGTGGTGCCGCGCTTTCCGGTGACCTTGTATTCCTTGTCGTCGTTGATACGGGCGCCGAAGTACAGAGTGTCGGGGTTGTCGAGGCCCATCTTGGTGAATGGTCCGGTGCCCTGGATGAAACTCGGATGGGTCTTTTCGCCGGCCCAGGCGGCATGCGTCGTCGCAATGATTCCGCCGGCCAGATATTGGTATCCCTCCAGTAGATCCTGTTCGGATCTGATGTGCGGCGCAGTCTCGATCAATTTCTCGGCTTCGGCGATCGCCTCGGCAAACGGGTCCGTCAGCACGCTGGCTCCTCACAGTTCCGACTATGTCGCCGGTCCAGAGTGTCGTGGTACAAATATGTACCTATTTGGTAGATGTTGGGTATTTCGACAATAGAACGCGTTCTAGGGAGTGGTCAATGGGTGGACCGGAGAAGACGCCTGAAGAGGGACGCCCGAGGGGGAGACAATCGCCTCCCACCGAACGGGTGGTTCAGGTGCTCGACTACCTCGTCGGTCGCCCTGATCAGCGGTTCGGGCTGTCGGAACTGGCCCGCGCGCTCGAGATCAGCAAGCCCACCTGCTTGGGAATCCTCACGGCGCTGGCTGATCGTGGATACCTGACTCGGGACGAGGTGTCGAAGACCTATGGGCTCGGTCCGGCCTTGATCGCAGCCGGACGTGCAGCTCAGCGGGGATTTGCCGTCGGACCCATTGCCCGCACCCATCTGGAGAAAGTGAGCACGGAGTTCGGGACGACGTGCACGGCGTCCGGTGTGATCGGTGATCAGATCAGCGTTCTCGAAGTGACCGGACCGATCGGCGCGCGTCGCGCCGCCAAGGTCGGTCAGGTGTACCCGTTCGCTCCACCGGTCGGACTGATGTACGTCCTCTGGGGTTCGGATCACGACATGGACAGTTGGCTGAGCAAAGAGCCGAGCCTGCCGGTGCGCTTGGATCGCGAGCGTCTGTGGAACGTGGTCCGCGAGTGTCGCGCTGCGGGGTATCTGGTCGAGAGTCTGGATCCCGTCGGGCAGCGACTGCACACGCTGATGGCGGGCGTTGCGACGCACGATCTTCCGCCGGAGGTGCGTGAACTGCTCGGTGAGATGGTGTCGAGCCTGGGCGAGAGGGTGTATCTCGGACGCGACATCAGCTCTGACGACGAGCATCCGGTGAGTCTCATTGCCGCCCCGACCTATGACGCCGAGGGGCATCAGGCCCTTGTGCTCACTCTGTATGTGGGTGGGGCGATCACGGGCGCCGAGATCGAGCGCCGCGCCGCGGTGCTGGTTGCGGCGGCGGATGCGGTGACGGCGGAAGTTGGTGGCAGGAGTCCGGTTCGCGGTCTGTGACGTCTGATTGCCGGTCATTGACCTTTGGGTAGAACGAGTTCTATTCTGTGATTGCGTTCAATTTAGAACCAGTCCGGTACATAAATGTACCGATGCGGAAATGGTGTTCCGCACGGAGTACGTGATGCTCAGGAGCGAAAGACATGGCAACACTCCAGACCCCGCCCGCCTACGAGTTGTCGCATCTGCGAGCACTCGAAGCGGAGGCGGTCCATATATTCCGCGAAGTCGCAGCGACTTTCGAAAAGCCGGTCCTCCTGTTCTCCGGAGGTAAGGATTCCGTCGTGATGCTGCACGTAGCGGCCAAGGCATTCTGGCCTGCCCCACTGCCGTTCGCTGTGATGCACGTCGACACCGGTCACAATTTCGACGAGGTGATCGAATTCCGCGACCAGACGGTCGATCGCTTCAACCTGCGTCTTGTCGTCTCCAGCGTGCAGGACGACATCGACGCCGGTCGCGTCATCGAGGACACCGGAGTCGGTTCCAGTCGCAATCGCCTGCAGACGCACGCGTTGCTGCGCGGAATTCGCGACAACAAGTTCGACGCCGTGTTCGGTGGTGCTCGCCGAGACGAGGAGAAGGCGCGCGCCAAAGAGAGGGTGTTCAGCTTCCGGGACGAGTTCGGGCAATGGGATCCGAAGGTGCAGCGACCTGAACTGTGGAACCTGTACAACGGCAAACACCGTAAGGGCGAACATATTCGGATCTTCCCGCTCTCGAACTGGACAGAGCTCGACATCTGGCAGTACATCGAGAGCGAGCAGATCGACCTCCCCGGCATCTACTACGCCCATCGTCGCGAGGTGGTTCCACGCGACGGAATGTTGTTGGCACGCACCCGTTTCCTCGAGCTTCGCGCCGGCGAAGAGTCCTACGAGGCGTTGGTGCGCTTCCGTACGGTCGGCGACGCAACGTGTACCGGATGTGTCGAATCGTCGGCCGAAACACCGGGCGCTGTCGTGGAAGAAGTTGCGGCGAGCCGTATCACGGAGCGTGGCGCAACCAGGGCTGATGACCGGATTTCCGAAGCTGGCATGGAAGATCGTAAGAAAGAGGGGTACTTCTGATGCCGCAACTGCTGAGAGTCGCTACAGCGGGCAGTGTCGACGACGGAAAATCGACACTCATCGGCCGGTTGCTCTACGACTCCAAGTCGATCTTCGAGGACCAACTCGAGGCCGTGGAACGGAGCAGTCGAGAACGCGGCGACGAGTACGCCAACCTCGCGCTACTGACCGACGGATTGCGCGCCGAGCGTGAACAGGGCATCACGATCGACGTGGCCCACCGGTATTTCGCGACCCCTCATCGGAAGTTCATCATTGCGGACACTCCCGGGCACGAGCAGTACACCCGCAACATGGTGACCGGCGCGTCGACGGCCGACCTTGCCCTGATCCTGGTGGATGCTCGCAAAGGGGTGCTCGAACAGACGCGGCGGCACGCCTTCTTGTCCACTCTCCTGGGGATACCCCACCTCGTGCTGTGTGTGAACAAAATGGACCTCGTGGGCTGGTCTCAGGAACGGTTCGAGGAGATCAAGGAAGAATTCCGACAGTTCGCGATCAAACTGGACGTCCACGACCTGACGTTCATTCCGGTCTCGGCGCTGTTGGGGGACAACATCGTTGCCCGGACCGAGAACATGTCCTGGTACGACGGGCCTTCTCTGCTGCACCATCTCGAGCAGGTGCACATCGCGTCGGATCGCAATTTGATCGACGCGCGTTTCCCGGTGCAGTACGTGATCCGTCCGCAGAAGCAGACCGACGCCGACCTCCACGATTTCCGTGGATACGCCGGAACGGTGGCCAGTGGCGTCTTCAAGCCCGGCGACGAAATCGTGGCTTTGCCTTCAGGATTCACCTCGACGGTGAAGGCAGTCCACGGGCCGGGCGGTGACGTGATCGACGAAGCGTTTGCGCCCTCGGCCGTATGCATCGAGCTGACCGACGACCTCGACGTCAGCCGCGGGGACCAATTGTGTCGGCTCAACAACCGGCCGCAGGTCGGGCAGGAAATCGATGCGATGGTCTGTTGGTTGACCGAACAGACAACTCTGTCGGAGAACAATCGCTACTCGTTGCTGCACACCACGCGCTCCACGAAAGCGCAGATCGTCAAGCTCGACTACCGGCTGGACGTCAATTCTCTGCACCGCGACGAGAAGGCAGAATCTCTGTCCCTCAACGAGATCGGCCGCATCTCGATCAAGACGCAGCAGCCGTTGATGTTCGATCCCTACCGCCGCAACCGCGTGACGGGCAGCTTCATTCTCGTGGACGAGACCACGGGCAATACCGTCGCCGCCGGAATGATCAACGGTCCGACGCTCAAGGAATCGCGCGTCGTCTGGCACAGTTCGGAGGTTTCTCGCGAGGAACGTGCGACTGCCGGCGCCACCGTGTGGCTCACCGGTCTCTCGGCCTCGGGTAAGTCGACGATCGCGGTGGAACTCGAACGCCGCTTGGTGGCCGCGGGTATCCCGGCGTACCGCCTCGACGGCGACAACCTCCGGCACGGATTGAACGCGGATCTGGGATTCAGTGGCGATGACCGCGCCGAGAACGTCCGCCGAGTCGGCTCGGTGGCGCAGTTGTTCGCTGATTCAGGTGCAGTGGCAGTGGCCTGCCTGATAAGCCCGTACCGCGAAGATCGTGATCGAGTGCGGGCGGCGCACGAGGCCGCCGGGCTGAAGTTCGTCGAGGTCTACGTCGACACCCCGATCGAGCAATGTGAAGCCCGAGACCCCAAGGGCATGTACGCCAAGGCCAGGGCCGGGGAAATCACGGGATTCACCGGAGTCGACGATCCCTACGAAGCTCCGACAAGTCCCGAGCTGGTGATCAGACCCGAAGACGGAACGCCTACCGAACTTGCGCTGCGAATTATGGAAGTGTTGGACCGGTGAGCGAATCCACACACAGCAGAATCGCCGACGAGGCACTCGCGGCGGAATTGGCGCAGGCCGCCGGTGCGATCCTCCTGGGGATCCGAGCCGAGGGTCTGGGTGTCGACGACGGTCGTGAACTGGGCCGCCGGGGCGACAAGGCCGCCGATTCCTACATCCTCGACCGGTTGGCTGCCGAGCGGCCGGGCGATGCCGTGCTCTCTGAGGAATCTGCCGACGATCGCAGTCGTCTGGATGCAGCTCGGGTCTGGATCATCGATCCGCTGGACGGCTCCAAGGAATACGGCTTGCCGAATCATGCGGATTGGGCAGTGCACGTGGCGCTTTGGGAGCGCGATAGCGGAATTACCGCAGCCGCGGTTGCTCAGCCGGCGCTCGGAGCGGTGTACTCCAGTGGCGACGAGGCAGCTTCGGTTGCCGCCAACTCGCCGCTCCGCGTAGTAGTCAGCGGATCGCGACCACCCGCATTCACCGAAGCGGTGGCAGCCGAACTCGGCGCCGACGTGGTGCACATGGGATCGGCCGGCGCCAAGGCGATGGCGGTGGTGCGCGGCGAGGTCGACGCGTACCTGCACGCCGGTGGGCAGTGGGAATGGGATTCGGCTGCGCCCGTCGGCGTCGCACAGGCGGCGGGACTGCATTGCAGCCGCATCGACGGTTCGCCGCTGCTCTACAACGAATCTCATCCGTACCTGCCGGATCTCGTGATCTGCCGACCGGAGTTGTCGGAGTCGATCCTGGGCGCAATTGCCAAGCACACCACGGAGTCTGCGGTCAGCGGACGCGTCGCCATGGCGCGTGAATACGTGAACGCATTGCTCACTCATGACGCAACGAAGGTCCGCTTCGCCGCCGACGCCTGGCGGGTCGAGAACGGTCAGCGAACCGGTGACAGCGGCGCCTTCATCAGCAACGAGCTCGAACAAGGCCAGCAATATCGCGGAATCGTGGCGATACGTGAACTCGCGCTGCGTGAGTGGGGCGACAGCGTCGTAGCCCGGTATCTGCTCGACCTCGGAACACCTGGCCAGGCACCGGCCGTCACGGTTTTCGTGACCGAGTACTTCGGGATACCGGCAGGCGAGATCGAAAGCATCCTGGCAATCATCGAACCCCACGAAGACGATTCGAAAGAGGCTGGCACACAATGACATCGGACAAACTGATCACCGATTTCTGCGCGCTGTGGGCGGCCGCCGATGTTGCAAAGATCGTCGACTACTTCACCGATGACGTCGTTTATCACAACATTCCGATGGAGCCCGTGGTCGGTCGCGAGGCCGTCCGGGCGTTCATCGAGCAGTTTGTCGGTGCCTTCGGCAACATCGACTTTCAGATCAAGCGTCAGGTCGCGGACGGCAACACCGTCATGAACGAGCGCATCGACGTCTTCACCATCAACGGCGCCGAGGTAGCGCTCCCGGTCATGGGGGTGTTCGAAGTCGAGGACGGAAAGATCAAAGCCTGGCGCGACTATTTCGACATGGCACCGATCAACGCGGCAGCCGGCCAGGCCTGATCGGGGCGCCTACTCCGCGATGACAGCGTGCGGGTAGTCCGCCGAACGGTGCTGGAAACGCGTAATGGCGGGATTCACGATGACGCCGTCACGGATTTCGATGGCGCGGTCGACGGTCTCGTCTGCCTTCCAGGCCGTCTCTCCTGCCATCACAGTGGGCAGGTAGGGAAGAAGTGATTCGCTGATCTCCCACGACGCGGAGTTCCACAGGTATGACGGACTGTGGTCGACACCGTAGTAGGTGATGTTGTCACCGACGATGAAGGTCGGCTCGGCAAACGAGGTGGGGCGAGCCCAACTGAAGCCCATGCCTTCGTCGCACGATACGTCCACGATGAGGCTGCCGGGTTGGAAGTCCATGAGATCTTCCTCGGTCAGGAACGTCAGTGGGGCGTCCGTGTTCTGCAGTACGCAGTTGACGACGATGTCGTGCTCGGCCAAGAAACCGGGCACCGGCACGCTGTGGTTGTCGAGCATGACGTGGCTGCCACGGACGTCACCGTTGTTGTTGTCGAACGAGACCATGCGCGCCGAGTGGATGGGGGAGCTGACGGCGGTGACTCCACGCTGGGTGAGGACGTCCACTTCGTGGATACCGTGCGCCTTGAGTGCTGTGACCGCGCCGCGTGCAGTGGCTCCGAAACCGATCACGGCAGCGGTGAGACGCCGGCCGTAGTCACCGGTGGAACCGATCAACTGCAGGGCGTGCAGTACCGAGCAATAACCGGCGAGCTCGTTGTTCTTGTGGAACACATGCAGATTGAACGATCCGTCGCTGTGCCAGAAGTTCATGGCCTCGAAGGCGATGAGAGTCAGTTTCTTGTCGATCGCGATCTGTGTCAGTTCGGTGTCCTGGACACAGTGCGGCCAGCCCCAGAGAACCTGACCTGATCGTAGCTCGGCGAGGTCACGCACCAACGGCTTCGGTAGCAGAACCACATCGGTTTCCGCCAAAATCTGCTTGCGCGTGCGGATTCCGGCAACGAGGCGCGAGAGGTAGTCGTCGGAGTAGCCGAAGGGGTGACCGTAGCCTTCTTCGAGGTAGATCCGAGAACGTAGTTCGGCATCGATGCGATCGAAATGCGCAGGATGGATCGGCAACCGGCGTTCTGCCGGTTTGCTCGACTGTCCGATGACTCCAAGGGTGCGTGCGTTGTTCAATTGTGTATCTCTCGATAGGAGCAGGTAGAGATGTCAGGCAGGAGCCTGAGGGACTAGCAGAAGCCGCAGGAACGCTGGCAGATTGCCTCGGCCAGGACCGCGTGAAAGCGTGCTGGCTGCGCTGCTGTCGATCGCCGACGGCAACAGAAAGGCGCGTCGGTATGTGCTCAGTCTAGTCCGGAACGGCCCTCACCCGGTGGCCGGGCGCTGTGTTGTGCTCCGCTGACGTGTGGCTACTGCTCGCGCAGGCGTGAATCCAGTACGGCCAGTTGAATTTTGCTGGCGTCCGCGTGTACCTGACGTCCTTTGTCGGTGACGTCGACGAAGACTCCGCGCCGGTCGGCCTCGCACAGTGCTCGCTGAACCAGTCCGGCCTTCTCGAGACGGGCCACGCTACGGGAGAGCGCGCTGGGACTCAGGTACATCTCCGAGGCAAGCTCCTGCATGCGTGGACGTTCGCACGTGGCGTCCATGAGTCGGTCGAGAGCCTCGAAGTCGCTCATGCTCAGCCCATGCGCCGACTGCATCTGGCGATCGAGTTCGCACGCGATGTCGTTGTAGCTGGTCGACAGCGAGCGCCAGGTGTTGCGCAATTCGGATTCCGACGTCACGACCGCATTCTAGTTGAAGACTCGATTACGTGCAATTGCATTAAATGCTTGTGCATTATGTGCATGTGCATCTATTCTCGCTGACGTGACTTGCACAGACTCGACACTCAAACCATTCGATTCGCCGGACGCCCCGGTTTCTACGGAATCCTCGGATCCGGCCACAGGGGAGGGCTGGTCCCTCAAGCTGTGGGGCATCCTCGCGGTGCTCTGCCTCGTGTTGTTCCTCGACGGTCTCGATGTGTCGATGGTGGGCGTCGCTCTTCCGTCCATCGGCAATGAACTGGGCCTGTCCACTACCTCGCTGCAGTGGATCATCAACGGCTACGTCCTCGGATTCGGCGGCCTGTTGCTACTCGGTGGACGTACCGCCGATCTTCTTGGGCGCAGGAAGGTCTTCCTGATCGCGCTGACCGTCTTCGCAATCGCCTCGCTGGTCGGTGGCCTTGTCGACAACGGAACACTGCTGATCGCATCACGATTCGTGAAGGGATTGGCTGCGGCCTTCACCGCTCCGACCGCAATGTCCATTCTCACCACGACGTTCAAGGAAGGTCCGGCCCGTAACCGTGCGCTGTCGGTGTTCTCCGTGTTCGGCGCCAGTGGTTACTCGTCCGGTCTGATCCTCGGTGGGCTGCTGACGAGTGCCGGTTGGCGATTCACGTTCCTGATGCCGGTTCCGTTTGCCGTCATCGCGCTGATCGGTGGGTACTTCCTCATTCCGCGGGACCGTCCCGCAGATACCGGGGGACACGATCTCGTCGGCGCCGTCACCCTGGTGACGGGAATGCTTCTCACGGTGTACACGATGGTTTCGGCTCCGACCCGTGGATGGGCACACCCGATGACGCTGGGTTCGTTCGCCGTCGCAGCCGTGCTTCTGGCGACGTTCTTCTTCGTGGAGAAGAAGGTGGCGCATCCGCTTGTGCGACTTGGGCTTCTGCGCGTCGGCACCATCGTTCGTGCAAATCTGGCCATCATCGCGCTCTTCGGTTCCTACCTGAGCTTCCAGTTCATGATGACGATCTTCCTGCAGTCGGCCCTCGGCTGGTCGCCCCTGAAGATGGCGATGGCACTGCTGCCCGCTGGCATCATCGTCGCATTCGGATCGCCGTTCGTCGGACGGCTGGTCGACCTGTACGGCAGTGCCAAGCTCATCATCGCGGCACTGACCTCGCTCAGCGTCGGGTACCTCTGGTTCCTCTTCGCGGGCAGCGATTCACCGTCGTACGTCGTGGCGATTCTGCCGAGCGTCATCCTGCTCGGACTCGGATTCGCGCTGGGGTACACCTCGATCATGGCCCAGGCCACCTCGGGTGTCGACGACTCGGAGCAAGGTTTGGCGTCCGGGCTGGTGAACACCTCCGCTCAGGTCGGTGCGGCGCTCGTGCTCGCTCTGACCACTGCCCTCGTAACCGCTGGATCGCACACCGCGTTCGGCGCCGGTACCGCCGGATTCGAGCAGTTCCATCCCGGACTGATCCTGGTCACCGGGGTCGCGCTGGTGGGCTTGGCGATCACCGTCTCGCCGCTGGTACGTGGAAGGTCGCAGCGGGGAAGATCCGTGCGTGAAATGCGCGCTGAGGAAGAAAAGGAATTGGCCGAGGTCAACTGAATACTCGCTTCATCCGCGAATGCGCTCGGCCGCGTAGGGGACAATCCTGCGCGGCCGAGTTGCTGTGTCTGAACTATCGCGTGGCAGATTTCAGGGCAGCGTCTTTCAGAGCAGCGTCTTTCAGTGCTAGGTCGAAGGTCGTCGACGTAGCTTGCGAACCGAGAATCAAGGCAAGGCGCACCAACATGGCTTCGCGGTCGGACGGATCAGCCTGATCCAGTGCATTCGACAGTGTCAACCAGACGTGTTCGCGGCGGCCCTCGTCGTCGATCACAGTCGTCGTGACGGACTGTTGCAAGTCGAAGTGCGTCGGCGCAGTGCCGGCGGTGAGGTGCTTGGCCACGTCGTTCAATTGCGTGGGATCGCTGATGCGGCACAGTGCCAGTCCGTCGGGCCGAATCACGAAGATCTCGCCGACACGTGCGCCGAGGGCAGATGCGAGATTGCCTTCGGCATCGGGAACCGTGGAGTCGGTAGTTCCCACGGTGATCACGCGTACGGTTTCCGGTGCAAGGGCCTGAGCAAGGATTTCGGCTTGCGTGTCGAGTTCGGATACCAGCTCAGCTGACAGTCCGAAAGCCAGCAGGCCGAATCCAGTACCGCGCAGACTGTTCAAGGAGGTAGATGAACCGTCCGCCGAGACCTGGACGACCCTGTCTTCCAACGGATCGCCGGGTAGTACGCCCTCGGCGCCCGCAGCTGTGGGCCATGTCAGCGGCGAGAGCCGGGCGTGCGTCGCACTCGACTGGCGCGGGTTGATGAGGTGCGCGAATTCGCTTCGCTTGGTGGCGATTTCGAGTACGGCATCGCGGGTGGTCCGGTAGCCGTGACTTCCCGGCGACATGATGAGCGTCGACTTGCCTGCGTTGTCGACGTTCTGCTGCCACGCGCTGCGACGTTCCTTCGAATACGCGTCGAGGATGGTGGAATCGGCAGCTCCGTTGATGACGGCGGCTAGTTGCCACACCAAGGTCTCGGCGTCTTCCATGCCCGAGTTCAGGCCGCGAACACCGAAGATCGGAACGAGATGCGCGGCGTCGCCGGCAAAAAGCACACGGCCGTGAGTGAAATCTTCCAGAGCGAGTGCGTGGGCGCGGTAGAAGCCGAACCATTCCAGGGTCCAGGGGATGTCGCTCTGGAGCCATTCGAGGTGACGCGTGATGCGGTCACGGATGCGATCTTCTTGCGTCTCCGCTTCCGGATCGTCCGAGGCGTCGAGCTGGTAGTCGATGCGCCAGATGTCCCGTGGTTGGCGATGCATGATGATCGTGGACCCCGGGTTGCTGGGTGCGTCGAACCACACCAGACGCTCGGCCGGGAGTTCCGATTCCCAATGAATGTCGGCAATGACGTAGTTGCCCTCGTAGCTGTTGCCCTGCAAGCGGATTCCGCTGAGTTCGCGCATCTTGCTGCGTCCACCATCGGCGGCAACGACCCACGCCGCGCGCAGTTCGCGGGTTCCGAACGCGGTGTCGACGGTCAGAGTCACCTCGTCGTCACCGACGGAGATGCCGGCGATCGACGACGACCAGTGGAAGTTCACCAGTGGGTAAGCGAGCAGCTTGTCGGTCATGATCTGCTCGAACTCGGATTGCGAGACGTTGACCATGGGTCCACGCGCGTCGTGCTCGGCGGATGCCATGCGGAACTGCAGTACTTCCTGATCGCGGTAGTAACTCCGACCACCCACCCACGGCAGAACGATGTCTTCGAGCTCGGCACCGAAGCCGAGGCGTTCGGCAACTTCGAGGCTGTGGCGTGACACGCAGATCGCGCGACTGCCGAACGAGACCTGATCGGCTGCTTCGAGAATCGTGACGGCAATGCCGCGCTGCGCCAAGCCCATGGCTACGCCCATGCCGACGGGGCCGGCTCCGACGATCACGACGGGAAGTGCGTCGGCCGAAGGCGCCAGGGAAGCGAAGTCCTCGGGTGCGTACTTCTTCGGATGAAAGTAGGTCGACATGGTCACGAGGCTTTCTGTGCGGCAGTGTTTTTCGGGATCAATTGAGGTTCCGGGAGCAGCAGGATGGAAACCAGGCTGATCACGGCAATGATCACGAAGTACACGGTGATGGCGAACGAGGTGTCGAAGGCGGCGTAGAGCGCGGTGGCGATCATCGGGGCCAGACCGCCGCCGAGGATTGCGCCGATCTGGTAGCCGAGTGGCGCTCCGCTGTAGCGGATGTGTGCGGGAAACAATTCGGCGAACAGTGCCGCTTGTGGGCCGGCGCAGCAGCCGAGCGTGAAGCCGAGGGCGATCATCGATACGAGCATCACCGGAACGATCGCTGTGTCGATCAGCGGAAAGAACACCGCTGCCGCCACTACCAGGGTGATCGAACTGCGGATGTAGACGGTCCGGCGTCCGAGAGTGTCCGACTTGTGAGCGCTGAAAGCCATTCCCGCCATCCAGAACGGGCAGGATGCGATGAGAAGGAAGAGCATCGTGGTCTTGCTGAAGCCGAGTTCGGTCTCGCCGTACTTGAGGACGTAGACCATGTACGCGTAGGCAATTCCGTTGGTGGCGATGAAGGTTCCACCGGCGAGGAGCACTGTCTTCCAGTGTCTGGTGAGAACCTCGAGAATCGGCATGGACTCCGCCGGTGCTTCGGACTTCGACGCGGTGAACTCGTCACTTTCCTCGAGGCCGAGTCGGATCCACATCGCAACGCCCACCAGAACTGCGCTGAGCAGGAACGGGATTCGCCATCCCCAGGAGTTGAATGCATCGTCGTCCATGAAGGCGGCGAGGGGGAGATAGACGAGATTGGCCACCAGTACGCCTGCGGGAACACCGATTTGTGGTGCGCTGCCGTACAGCCCCTTCCTGCCCTCCGGTGCGTTTTCGGTGGCGACCAGAACTGCGCCGCCCCACTCGCCGCCGACACCGAGTCCCTGAACGAATCGCAAGGTCACCAGGAGTATGGGGGCAAAGACGCCGATAGCGGCGTAGTTGGGTAGCAGCCCGATGGCAACGGTGGCGCAGCCCATCAGCATCAACGAGGTGACCAACATGGATTTGCGTCCGATGCGGTCGCCGAAGTGGCCCATCACGATTCCGCCGATGGGACGCGCGACGAATCCGACGGCGAGGGTGGCGAAGGCGGCGAGGGTGCCGGCCAGATCGGACGTGCCGGGGAAGAACTGCTTGCCGAGCACGAGTGCGGCGGCGGTGCCGTAGATGAAGAAGTCGTACCACTCGATGGCGGTGCCGACAAAGCTGCCGAGGGCGGCCTTACGCGCCTTGACCGTCGCGGCGGCGCGCGTTGCGGTCGGTGAGGCGATGGAGGTCATGAAGTGCCTTTCGAGATGAATGTGGCTTGAAGAAACAATGACGTGCGCCACAACAATTGAAAAGCGAAAGAATTGGAGGTTCTTGCACGGAAAATGCGTGGAACCAGCTCCGCTGCCTGGTAGCGGGACTATTGGACAGGTTCTGAGGGTGAAACGAATTCTATGAAAGCGCGTGCGACGCGGCTGAGGCGAGTGTTCTGGTGCCAAGCGAGAACTACGAGCACCGACGGCACGGCGGGGGAAGCGATGGTCTTGACGACCACCTCGAGCCCCTCGTACGTGACGTCGATCTTGGGCCGCTGGAGTAGCAGCGTCCAGCCGAGGCCACGGCCGACAAATGCCCTCGCCGTCTCGAAGTTCGCAGTTCTGTAGGCAACCTTCGGGGCGAATCCGCCTGCGCGACAGACGTCGAGCGCGTGTTTGGTGCTCGGCGGCGCGTCGAGGAGAACCATCGGGTGTTCCGCCAGGTCCGGAAGATGGATCGGTCGCTCGGACCGCGCGAGTGGGTGTTCTGCACCCAGGACGATCAAGGGTTCGCGGATGGCCAACGGAACTGTGCGCAATTGTGGAGACAGGTCCAGGTCGTAAGCGATTGCGAGGTCCAACTCGCCGTTCTCGAGATGTGTCTGGAGCCGATTCTGAGTGTCCTCGCGGAACTCCACCTGCGCGTCAGGATTCTCACGGGTGAACCCGGCGATCATCGACGGCAACACCGTCGGCCCCAGAGCGGGATAACAGCCGATCGCGATGGGCCCCGACACGCTTCCGCCGGTTCCGAGCGCATCGGATTCGAGTTCCCCGGCTTGCTGAAGTAGCGCCCGGGCGCGCACCAGAACGGATTCACCGGTGCGGGTCAGTTGAATGCCGAATGAGCGACGGCGAACGCACAGTTGAACTTTGAGCGCGCGTTCGAGTTCGGTGAGCGCCGCGGACAGGGCGGAAGGAGAGAGGTGCAGGCGCTCGGCCGCGGCACTGATCGTTCCGGTCTCGGCTACCGCGACAAACGCAGCAAGCTGACGCATCGTGTACGTGGGAGCAGGATCGATGCGAGGCATGAGATCGACAGTAGTCGGGTAGATTGCCCTGAATATTTTGGTGTGGCACCGTGAAGAGGTCGACGATCAATCGCTGACCTGCGTCTTCGTGGTGCCCCCGGCAGGATTCGAACCTGCGACCTTTCGCTCCGGAGGCGAACGCTCTATCCCCTGAGCTACGGGGGCGCACCGAACTTTCGGTGTGCCGATTGGGCTGCGTTAGCGTAGCGCATCACGGGGGGACAAGACCAAACCGGCACCCGTCTCGGCATGGCGTCCTCGCGTGAGGTAGTCGAGGATGCGGCCGGGGACCATGGTCGTCGAATCATCTGTACCGACTGACTCGGATGCTTTTTACGCCTAGGCTCGGCTCTGAGCACAGGCTCGGGCGGACTGCTCGGGCACCCTCGTGAGGTACGGGAGTCGTTGATGACCGATCACCACTATTCCGAAGACCAGCTCGCGCTCGACCTGAAGTGGTGGGCAGCGGCCAACTACCTGACCGTCGCGCAGATCTATCTGAAGGACAACACGCTTCTGCGGGAACCGTTGCGTGCCGAGCACATCAAGCCCCGACTGCTCGGGCACTGGGGGACCAGCCCCGGCTTGTCGATGATCTACACGCTCCTCAATCGGCACATCGTCGCCACCGGCGCAGACTGGCTTTACGTGACCGGTCCCGGGCACGGCGGTCCGGCGCTGGTCGCGTCGACGTATCTCGAGGGAACGTACTCGGAGATCTATCCGGAAGTCTCGGACGACGCCGAGGGCATCCACCGGATGTGTCGGCGATTCTCCGCTCCCGGCGGAGTGCCCAGCCATGTGAGTGTGCAGACACCCGGAAGCATCCACGAAGGCGGCGAGCTCGGCTACGCCCTTGCCCATGCGGCCGGCGCTGCCTTCGATCATCCGAACCTCGTGGTGGCCTGTGTGATCGGCGACGGCGAAGCGGAGACCGGGCCGTTGTCCGGCTCGTGGAAGCTCCCGGCGTTCCTGAATCCACGACGCGACGGCGCGGTGCTGCCGATCCTGCACGTGAACGGTGCCAAGATCGCCGGGCCGACGGTCTACGGACGCAGCAGCGACGAAGACATCCAGGCCTATCTTGGTGGACAGGGGTGGGCGCCGATCGTCGTCTCCGGTGACGACCCCGACGCGGTGTTTCCTCAGCTGTATCAAGCGATCTCGCAGGCGCACGAGAAGATCCGCGAGATGCAGGGTGCCGCACGCCGCGGAGAGGAGTGGACGGGTTCGTGGCCGGCAATCGTGTTGCGGACGCCGAAAGGATGGACCGGTCCACACACCGTCGACGGAATCTTGGTCGAGGGCACACATCGTGCGCACCAGGTGCCGTTGTCCGGCGTGCGAAGCAACGAATCACATCTGCGGCAACTCGAAGAGTGGATGCGGTCGTACCGTCCGGACGAGTTGTTCGACGCCAACGGATCACTCGTCGCGGAACTGGCGGCGCTGTCGCCGACGGGGGACAAGCGCATGGGGAGCACTCCCTACGCGAACGGTGGACGACTTCGCGTCGATCTCCCGATGCCGCCGCTCGAAAAGTATGCGCTTCCCATCCAATCCCCGGGTTCGACCTTCCACGAGACGACGCGAGTTCTCGGCGAGCTTCTGCGCGACATCTACGCCGCCACGGAAACCGAGGACAGCGGCGGGATCTTCCGACTCTTCTGTCCGGACGAGACGTCGAGCAATCGCCTCGGCGCCGTATTCGAGACAACCGATCGCTGCTGGCAACTGCCGATCACCGACTACGACGACGGGCTGTCCGCGGACGGTCGTGTCATGGAGGTCCTCAGCGAGCACCTCTGCGAGGGATGGCTCGAGGGCTATCTGCTGTCGGGCCGACACGGGATGTTCGCGAGCTACGAAGCATTTGCGATGGTGAGCGTGTCGATGCTCATCCAGCACGCCAAGTGGCTCCAACATGCCGTCGACCTGCCGTGGCGGGCGTCTGTTGCTTCGCTCAACGTGCTGTTGACCAGTACGTGCTGGCGCAACGACCACAACGGATTCAGTCATCAGGGCCCCGGCATGATCGACGCCGTTATTCCCTTGGCACCCAGTGTGATCCGCGTGTGGCTGCCGCCGGATTCCAACACGTTGCTCTCGATCTCGGATCACTGCCTGCGTAGTACCGACCACGTCAACCTGATAGTCGTGGACAAGCAACCGCACCTGCAGTACCTCACGCTCGAGCAAGCGCACGAGCACTGCGCGGCGGGCGCTTCGGTCTGGGAATGGGCCGGAACCGAGGCTCGCGGACAGGAACCGGACGTGGTCCTGGCCGCCGCGGGAGATGTGCCGACGCAGGAGATCCTGGCTGCTGCACAGTTGCTGCGCGATCACACACCCGAACTGATCACCCGCGTCGTCAACGTCGTCGATCTGATGGCCTTGCTGACGCCAACCGAGCATCCCCACGGATTCGGGGAGCGGGTCTTCCTCGATCTGTTCTCCGCGCAGACCGACGTCGTGTTCGCATTCCACGGATACTCGCGTGCCGTGCACGAACTGATTCACGGGCGTCCGAGTCCCGAGCGCTTCCACGTTCGCGGATTCAGTGAACAGGGAACAACCACAACACCGTTCGACATGGTCGTCCTCAACAAGATGAGCCGCTACCACCTGGTGATCGAGGCGCTACGACGCTCCAAGCGTCGGCCGGCCGGGGCGTCCGAGTTGGCGGAGTTCTGCCGCACACAACTCGAAAAGCACTCGCGTTACATCGTCGAGCACCTCGAAGACATGCCGGAAGTAGAAAACTGGACCTGGTCCTGAAATTCAGGACCAGGCCCAGTTGGGTCTGAACATTCTCGGCTCAGTTCAGTTCTGCTCAGTTCATGGGCAGTGGCACTGCGCCGCGAGCTGCCAACATGTCGGTCATCAGCTTGGACTCGCTCTGCTGCGTGTTGACCATCGTCTGCGCCAGGCTGCGCACCGGCCCCTCGGTGGCGTCGGCTGCTGCGTACTCCATCATCGGAAGCCCACCTTCGTGGTGACGAAGCATCAGCTGCAGGAACAAGGTGTCGAGTTGCAGACCTTCCGCTGCGCGGAGAGCCGCAAGGTCCTCGGGGGACGCCATGCCGGGCATGGTGTCGACCGGCCCGGAATGACTCATGTCCATCGTGGCCGAAGTCCCGTGCGATCCATGGCCGGAGCCCGAATCCGACGACATCCACTCCATGTACGGGCCCACCTTGGACAGCGGCTGATCCCACATGGTCAGCCACGCCTGCATCTGACCGAGCTGGTTCTGCTGCGTGGTCAAGATGTCGAACGCCAGCGTGCGTACGTCGTTGTCCGTGGACTTCGTCAGGGCGATGGACGCCATGTCGACGGCCTGGCTGTGATGCACGCTCATGTCCTGCGCGAAGCCCACGTCCACCGAATCCGAAGCCGGAACGGTCAGTGACGACTTCGCATCGGGTCCGAGGAGGTTGGTCAGTGCGCCGAGCGCAAAACCGACGGCGATCGCGCCGATCAGACCGATGATCAGCAGTGCGGTGCGCTGACTCGGCTTCGAAGACTGATCGGTGTTCGTCGAACTATCCACCGGCGGGAATCTGTTCGTCGGTGGCCGGGGTAGCGCCCGTGCCGTCCATCTGGATGGCGTCGGCGCCCGGAGGTGTCGGATCGAACGGCGACGTCGACGGAGTGAACAGCGGGTTGGTGCAGCTCGCGCCGACCTCGGGGTAGACGTTCGGGTTCTGGTTCAGCGCAGTGATGAACTGATCGATGCGATCGTCGTCGGCCTTGTCGATCTCGAGGCGATGGCCCCACGACTGCAGAGAAATGGGGCTGCTCTGACCCGGGTACGGCGACATCAGCATGTAGGACTTGCCGTTCACGCGTCCGGCGAGACTGTCGATCTGGTCCTGGTCGACGAGATCGGGGTTGTACGTGATCCAGATGGCGCCGTGCTCGAGCGAGTGGACGGCGTTCTCGGTGCGAATCGGGTCGGCGTACACGGTTCCGGTGCAGTTAGCCCAGGTGGCGTCGTGCGGGCCACCGAACGGCGGGGTCTGGTCGTACGCCACGCGCTGAGTGGAATCGACGTGCTGGCCGGCCGGGTACTCGATCTTGAGGACGCCGTCGATCTTGTCGGACGGATCCTTGTTCTCGGAGCTGTACTTGTACGGCTCGAGGGCCTGCCGCTCCTCGACCTTGGGCCACAGATTGATACCGAGCACGGCGATGAGTGCGAGCACAGCCACACCGGCGCCGATCGACAGCCAGGGGATCTGGCGGGGAGCGGGGACGCCGCCCTTGCCCTTCTTGGCCGGCCGACTGTTCTTGTTGGCGGCCTTGATGGCCTTGGCTGATTTGGCCCCGGAGTTCTTGTTGGGACCGCGACTATCGGAACCGCTTGGCATCGATTGGGCTCTTTCGGTGTGTGGGCTTGAGGTGTGGCGCGCCCGCGCATGAAGGTACGCGGTGGTAGCTCGGGCATTACCACTGTACTTTCCGAGTCTGAGGGCAAACTTTGAGAGTGGCGTGCGACACGCCACAGCGGCCCCGCGCACGTTCACGGAGAGCGAGGCGTGAGGCGAGTCTCCACTTCCGGTGTGCAGGCAATAGGATGAATACCTGTGACTCCAGCTGACCTTGCCGAACTGCTCCGCGGAACCGCAGCGAGCGTCCTTGCCGATCGTGGCCTCGACGTATCCGTGCTACCCGAAACCCTCACCGTCGAGCGACCACGCAACCCCGAGCACGGCGATTACGCCACCAACATTGCCATGCAGGTAGCCAAGAAGGTCGGCACGAATCCCCGCGAGCTGGCGGGCTGGATCGCCGAAGCCCTCACCGCTGCCGACGGAATCGAATCCGCCGAGATCGCCGGGCCCGGCTTCCTCAACATTCGGTTGGACAAGGACGCCCAGGGCGCGATCGTCGTGTCGGTTCTCGAAGCCGGTGCGTCGTACGGCTCGGGTGACTCCCTCGCCGGCAAGAAGATCAACCTCGAATTCGTCTCCGCCAACCCCACCGGACCGATTCACCTCGGTGGAACCCGTTGGGCCGCAGTCGGAGACGCGCTCGGACGCATTCTGTCCGCGCAGGGTGGTTTGGTAACACGTGAGTACTACTTCAACGATCACGGTGCCCAGATCGACCGCTTCTCGCGTTCGCTGATCGCTGCAGCGAAGGGTGAACCTGCTCCCGAAGACGGTTACGCCGGCGCGTACATCGCCGACATCGCCGCCTCGGTTCTGAAGCAGCGTCCCGACGTCATGGATCTGCCTGCCGACGAGCAGCAGGAAACCTTCCGCGCCATCGGCGTCGAATTGATGTTCACGCACATCAAGCAGACCCTGCACGACTTCGGCGTCGACTTCGACGTCTACTTCCACGAGAACTCGCTCTTCGAATCCGGTGCGGTCGAGAAGGCCGTCGAATCCCTCAAGGGTTCGGGCAACCTCTTCCACGAAGACGGTGCGTGGTGGCTCAAGAGCACCGACTACGGCGACGACAAGGACCGCGTCGTCATCAAGAGCGATGGCAACGCCGCCTACATCGCCGGTGACATCGCCTACTTCCAGAACAAGCGCGCCCGTGGGTTCGACCTCTGTATCTACATGCTCGGCGCCGACCATCACGGTTACATCGGCCGTCTCAAGGCTGCCGCTGCCGCATTCGGCGACGATCCGGACACCGTCGAGGTGCTGATCGGCCAGATGGTCAACCTCGTCAAGGACGGCACTGCCGTCAAGATGAGCAAGCGTGCAGGCACCGTCATCACCCTCGACGACCTGGTCGAGGCAATCGGCGTCGACGCCTCGCGTTACGTCATGATCCGCTCGTCGGTCGACTCGAGCATCGACATCGACCTCGACCTGTGGACCAAGACCAGCAGCGAGAACCCCGTCTACTACGTGCAGTACGCGCACGCACGCCTCTCGGCGATCGCTCGCAACGCCGCAGACCTCGGTCTGTCCGCCGACGCGAGCAACCTCGCCCTGCTCACCGTCGAGCAGGAGGGTGACCTCATCCGCACGATCGGCGAGTACCCACGCGTCGTGTCGAGCGCGGCGAATCTGCGTGAGCCGCACCGTATTGCCCGCTACCTCGAAGAACTCGCGGGTGCGTACCACCGCTTCTACGGCGCGTGCCGCATCCTTCCGCAAGGCGACGAAGACGCCACCGACGTGCACCGCGCGCGTCTGGCTCTCTGCGCCGCCACCCGACAGGTCCTGGCCAACGGTCTCGAACTGCTCGGCGTCACCGCACCGGAGCAAATGTGAACGCGCACCCCGCCGGCCCCAAGCACGCCGAGCAGTTGCAGGCCCCCGGCTTGCCCGACCGTCCGACCAGCCCCGAAGCCTTCGGCGAACTCTCACCGCAGGTGTGGCCGCGCAACGCTTCTCGTGGCGACGACGGTGAAGTGACCCTCGCGGGTGTCAAGGTCGGTGAACTTGCCGAGAAGTACGGCACCCCGCTGTTCGTCATCGACGAGGACGACTTCCGCTCGCGCTGCCGTGACATGGCCCGCGCCTTCGGCCCGGATGCCAAGGTGCACTACGCATCCAAGGCATTCCTCTGTGGCGAGATCGCACGCTGGGTCGCCGACGAAGGCCTCTCGCTCGACGTCTGCTCCGGCGGCGAACTGGCGATCGCGTTGCACGCGGACTTCCCGGCCGAGCGAATTGCCATGCACGGCAACAACAAGTCAGCCGCCGAACTGGCCGCTGGTGTCGCCGCGGGCGTCGGACACGTCGTGCTCGACTCGGCGATCGAGATCGACCGACTCGATCGTGTCGCCGGTGAGGCCGGTGTCGTTCAGGACGTGTTGATCCGACTGACCGTCGGCGTCGAAGCACATACCCATGAATTCATCTCCACCGCACACGAGGACCAGAAGTTCGGTTTCTCGCTGGCCGGGGGAGCGGCGATCGACGCGGTCCGTCGCGTCTTCGCTGCCGACAACTTGCGCCTGGTCGGCCTGCACAGCCACATCGGTTCGCAGATCTTCGACGTCGACGGTTTCGAGGTGGCAGCGCACCGCGTGATCGGTTTGCTCCGCGACGTCGTCACCGAGTTCGGCGTCGAGAAGACCAAGCAGATTTCGATCATCGACCTCGGCGGCGGAATGGGGATCTCGTACATTCCGTCCGACGACCCGCCGCCCGTCGACGAACTGGCAGCAAAGCTCGGCCACATCGTGCGCAACGAGTCCGCACTGGCCGGATTGCCGGAGCCGACGCTTGCCGTCGAACCCGGCCGCGCCATCGCCGGACCTGGCACGGTGACGCTCTACGAGGTCGGCACCATCAAGGACGTCACGGTGGGTAGCTCGCTGACACGCCGCTACATCAGCGTCGACGGCGGGATGAGCGACAACATCCGCACATCCCTCTACGGTGCGGAGTACGAAGCCAAGTTGGTTTCGCGAACTTCCGAGGCTGATCCCGTCGTTGCACGTATCGTCGGTAAGCACTGCGAGTCCGGTGACGTGGTCATTCGGGACACCTGGATGCCCGAGGACGTCGGGCCCGGTGATTTACTAGCGGTAGCAGCGACCGGTGCATACTGCTATTCGATGTCGAGCAGGTACAACCTGCTCACCCGCCCAGCCGTGGTGGCGGTGCGTGACGGAGTCTCACGCGTGATTCTGCGGAGGGAAACAGTGGAAGATCTGCTCAGCTTGGAGGTATCGCAGTGACGAGCGAATCGGCGCATCGCGCTATCGGTGTGGCCGTTCTCGGCCTCGGCAACGTCGGGAGCGAGGTCGTCCGGATCATTCGTGAGCAGGCCGAGGAACTCGAAGCTCGCGTCGGCGCCCCGTTGGAACTGCGGGGGGTTGCCGTCCGCCGTATCGGCTCGGACCGCGGAATTCCCGAGGAACTGCAGACGACGGACGCCGAGTCCCTGGTCGGTCGTGACGACGTCGACATCGTGGTCGAGGTGATCGGCGGAATCGAGCTCCCTCGCAAGCTGATTCTCTCTTCCCTCAACTCCGGCAAGTCGGTCGTGACCGCCAACAAGGCGCTGCTCGCGGACCACACCGGTGAATTGGCGGAGGCTGCAGAGGCCAACTCTGTCGACCTGTACTTCGAGGCCGCTGTTGCCGGCGCGATCCCCGTGATCCGCCCGCTCACACAGTCGTTGGCCGGAGACCGTGTCAACAAGGTCGCCGGAATCGTGAACGGCACCACCAACTTCATCCTCTCCGCGATGGACGAGACCGGCGCCGACTACGAGGAGACCCTCGCCGAAGCCGGACGCCTCGGATACGCGGAAGCCGACCCGACCGCGGACGTCGAAGGCTACGACGCCGCAGCGAAGGCAGCGATCCTCGCGTCGATCGCATTCCACACCCGCGTCACTGCCGCGGACGTGTACCGCGAAGGAATCTCCACGATCACCTCCGCCGACCTGGCGTCGGCGAAGGCACTCGACTGCACGATCAAGTTGCTCTCGATCTGCGAGCGCATCGTCACGCCCAAGGGCAAGGAGCGGATTTCCGCTCGCGTGTACCCGGCGCTGGTTCCGCTCAGCCATCCGCTGGCCTCGGTCAACGGCGCGTTCAACGCCGTTGTCGTGGAAGCAGAGAACGCCGGCCGGCTCATGTTCTACGGCCAGGGCGCAGGCGGCGCCCCCACCGCTTCCGCGGTGATGGGTGACCTGGTGATGGCTGCGCGCAACAAGGTTCACGGCGGCCGCGGTCCCCGCGAGTCCAAGTACGCCAAGCTCAAGGTCGCCCCGATGGGCGACATCCTCACGCGCTACTACGTGAACATGGAGGTCGCGGACAAGGAAGGTGTGCTGTCCGCAGTCGCCGCCGAGTTCGCCAAGCACGGCGTGAGCATCTCCGTCGTCCGCCAGGAGGGCGCCGGCGCCGGCGCGCGTCTGGTGGTCGTCACTCATGTAGCAACCGACGCGGCTCTCTCCGAGACCGTGGCGGCCCTCAACGAACTCGAATTCGTCACCGCTGTGACCAGCGTGCTGCGACTGGAAGGCACTGAACAATGACCGGCATCGTCAACCCCGTCCACAAGGCATGGCCGGGTCTCATCGAGGCATACCGGGACCGTCTCGCGATCGGTGACAACTGGAAGACCGTCACCCTGCGCGAAGGCGGCACCCCGCTCCTGCCGGCCGGCCACCTCTCCGAGATCACCGGCTGCGACGTCTACCTCAAGGTCGAGGGCCTCAACCCCACCGGTTCCTTCAAGGACCGCGGCATGACGATGGCCGTCACCGACGCCTTGGCCCGTGGCCAGCGCGCAGTGCTGTGCGCGTCCACCGGCAACACCTCCGCCTCGGCCGCTGCGTATGCAGCCAAGGCCGGCATGACCTGCGCCGTGCTCATCCCGCAGGGCAAGATCGCCATGGGCAAGCTTGCGCAGGCAGTCATGCACGGCGCCAAGATCATTCAGGTCCAGGGCAACTTCGACGACTGCCTCGAGCTGGCACGCAAGACCACGGCCGAATTCCCCACCATCGGTCTCGTCAACTCGGTCAACCCGGTGCGGATCGAAGGCCAGAAGACCGCGGCATTCGAGATCATGGACGTCCTCGGCAAGGCTCCCGACGTGCACGCACTCCCGGTCGGAAACGCCGGTAACATCACCGCGTACTGGCGCGGATACTCCGAGTACTACGCGGACGGTCTGACCACGGTCAAGCCCCGCATGCTCGGCGTCCAGGCAGCCGGAGCGGCTCCGCTGGTCAACGGTGCACCCGTCAAGGATCCCGAAACCATCGCCACCGCAATCCGAATCGGTTCTCCCGCTTCCTGGAACGGCGCTGTCGCCGCGAAGGAAGAGTCGAACGGTGCATTCCGTGCCGCCACCGACGAGAAGATCCTCGAGGCTTACCGTCTGATCGCCGCCACCGAGGGCGTCTTCGTCGAACCGGCGTCGGCAGCCAGCGTCGCCGGCCTGCTCGCCGCACGTGCAGAGGGCTGGCTCGAGCCGGGCCTGACCGTCGTGTGCACGGTGACCGGTAACGGTCTCAAGGATCCTGACACGGCTTTGAAGGGTATGCCGAACGTCGAGCCGATCGGTGTCGATCCCGTTGCCGTCGCGGCTGCCCTCGAGCTTGCATAGTGTCCGTGGATTCATCGACCACTCCGCGGAATCCGGTGTCTGACATGACTATAACCCTGCCTATCGGCCTTTCGGTGACTGCTCGCGTCCCGGCCTCGAGTGCAAACTTGGGGCCGGGGTTCGACACCCTCGGTCTGGCCTTGGGGTTGTACGACGAAATCGTGGTCACCACAACGGATTCAGGCCTTCAGATCCGCGTCGAAGGTGAAGGCGCTGCCGACGTGCCCTGGGGTCCTTCGCATCTCGTGGTCCGCGCCATCGAGCGTGGTCTCGAGGCGGCCGGAGTGTGGGCCAGTGGCCTGGACGTGTTGTGCCGCAACGCGATTCCACATTCGCGCGGGTTGGGATCCTCGGCTTCCGCGGCTGTCGGTGGATTGGCAGCAGCCAACGGTCTGGCGCGCGCTCTCGATGCCGAGATCGGCTTGACGGAAGAGCAGTTGGTTCAACTCTCGTCCGAGTTCGAAGGTCACCCGGACAACGCGTCTGCCAGTGTTCTCGGTGGCGCAGTCGTCTCGTGGAGTTGCCCACCGGCCGTCGAAGGCGACGAGCCGATCTACTCCGCGGCGAAACTCGACGTCCATCCCGACATCCGTGCTGTGGCACTGGTTCCCGAGGAGCGGTCGTCCACCGCGCACACTCGCGGGCTCCTGCCCGAATTGGTTCCGCACCAGGATGCCTCGTTCAACGCGAGCCGCAGCGCGCTCGCCGTCGTTGCGCTCACTGCTCGGCCCGATCTGTTGATGGCGGCCACCGAGGATCGCCTGCATCAGGCACAGCGCGCACCCGCGCTTCCGCTCACGACGCGATGGATCGGGATCCTGCGCGAGGCGGGTATTGCTGCGACCGTTTCGGGAGCCGGCCCCACCGTGTTGGCGCTCAGCACAGAACCTTTCCCCGTCGAACTCGCGGAAGCGGCGCGGGCAGACGGACTACGTGTGCTCGAATTGGACATCGCCGACGGCGTCGAAGTATCCACGACGACGGTCTGATCCCTGCCTTGGTCCTGGTGATCGCCCACTACCGATCGGTAGTGAACTGACACACCCAGTCATCCAAATTCTTGCCGGACTCAGGTTTGGGCGCTATCCTGGGCTATGTCCGTACATCGTGCGCGTCAGTCGCCGGTGCATCACCAGGGGGCAAAACTCCTTCCCAATCGGGGTCCACAGTCCTTGGCATGATTCTCGCAGGCATGATCCTCACGCTTGTACCTTCTCCGAAGGTTTGAATCCTCCGCGGATCGAACACTCAGAGGTTCCATCACTCTGGGGTTCAACACACGGGGGAGTGAATCGTCGACGAAGGCGCGTTGGGCAGGTTTGCGAGCGCATGAAAAGTTTGAGGCGAGAGTTTCCGACAATCATGTGACGGCGGACAAGCCGGCAGTTCTGGACAGCAACCACGTACGGCACCACCGAGTTCGGTATTCAATCGAACTGCGGGACGAACCCTCGACTTTGCGCAGTGCGAGTGAGGGAAGGAAAGGACCTCCGTGACCGATACGGACCTCATCGCCACTTCTGCACCCGCCGGGTCGGAATCAGGCGACAATTCTCAGGCGTCATCTTCAGCATCGAACGGTGCGGTGGCGACCTCCACGAAGCGTGCCGAAACGCGCCGTGGTGCCGGACTCTCCGGCATGGTGCTCACCGAACTCCGCACTCTTGCGGGTGAACTGGGCATCAAAGGCACTTCCGGCATGCGCAAGGGTGACCTGATCGCAGCCATCAAGGAGCGCCAGGGCGGCAGCGCGAAGGCTGCACCCGCACAGAGTGAACTCACTCTCGACGACGCACCCGTTGCGCGCACTCGTGCCAAGAGCACTCGCGCCGCACGCACCGAAACCCCCGCAGCCGAAACAGCTCCGGCAGCCGAGTCGGCTCCTGCCGAGGCCGCGCCTGCGCGTACGGAATCCGCCGAGGATTCCGATCAGAGCGCACCCCGTCGCGGACGTCAGCGTCGTGGCGCCGCTCGTCGTGCAGGTTCACCCGACCAGGGTGAACTGAGCATCGAGCAGGAAGCTCCTTCGGCGAAGTCCGACACGGACACCGCGAAGGCCGCCGATACTTCGAAGGTCGCCGAGACCGCCAAGGCCGAGGCTCCGGCCGAGCGTCCTGCGCGCACCGAGGGCAAGTCCGACGCTGATCAGGCTCCCGCCGAGCAGGGCAACGAGCGTCCCCGCCGCGAGCGAAACCGGGACAATCAGGGCCAGCGGGACAACCAGGGCCAGCGCGAGAACCAGGGCAACCGGGGTAACCAGGATCGCCAGGATCGCCAGGACCGTCAGGATCGCGGCAATCAGAACAACGCCGGCCAGAACAACGCCGGTCCGCGTACGGACAACCGCAACAACGGACCGGATGACGACGAAGAGGGTGGACGCGGACGCCGCGGACGCCGTTTCCGCGAGCGCCGTGGCCGTGGTCGCGATCGCGGTGAGGGTGGCGCACCCAACGATTCACGCGAGACCGAGATTCGTGAGGACGACGTCCTTCAGCCGGTCGCCGGCATCCTCGACGTCCTCGACAATTACGCCTTCGTGCGTACGTCCGGGTACCTCGCCGGTCCCAACGACGTCTACGTCTCCATGAACCTGATCCGCAAGAACGGCCTTCGCCGTGGCGACGCCATCACCGGTGCCGTCCGCGTCTCGCGTGACGGTGAGCAGGGCAGCCAGCGTCAGAAGTTCAACCCGCTGGTCCGTATCGACACGGTCAACGGCGGCGACGTCGAGGCCGCGAAGAAGCGCCCCGAGTTCAACAAGCTCACGCCGCTGTACCCGAACCAGCGTCTGCGCCTCGAGACCGAGCAGCACATTCTCACGACGCGTGTCATCGACCTGGTGATGCCCATCGGTAAGGGCCAGCGCGCCCTCATCGTGAGCCCGCCCAAGGCCGGTAAGACCAGCGTGTTGCAGGCGATCGCGAATGCCGTCGCCACCAACAATCCTGAGTGCTACCTGATGGTCATCCTCGTGGACGAGCGTCCCGAGGAAGTGACCGACATGCAGCGCAGCGTGAAAGGTGAGGTCATTTCCTCCACCTTCGACCGCCCGCCGGGAGATCACACCGCAGTTGCCGAGCTGGCAATCGAGCGTGCGAAGCGCCTGGTCGAGATGGGTAAGGACGTCGTCGTACTGCTCGACTCCATCACGCGTCTGGGTCGTGCGTACAACAACTCCTCGCCGGCGTCGGGACGCATCCTCTCCGGTGGTGTCGACTCGACGGCGCTCTACCCGCCGAAGCGTTTCCTCGGTGCTGCCCGCAACATCGAGAACGGTGGATCGCTCACCATCATCGCTACCGCAATGGTCGAGACCGGATCCACCGGCGACACCGTGATCTTCGAAGAGTTCAAGGGCACCGGCAACGCCGAGCTCAAGCTCGATCGCAAGATCGCCGAACGCCGCGTGTTCCCGGCCGTGGACGTCAACCCGTCCAGCACGCGTAAGGACGAGTTGCTCCTGAGCCCGGACGAAGCTGCGGTGCTGCACAAGCTCCGCCGCGTCCTGTCCGGTCTGGACTCGCATCAGGCCATCGATCTGCTGATCGATCGACTGAAGAAGAGCAAGAACAACCTCGAGTTCCTGATGCAGGTCTCCAAGACCGCACCGGGTGCGATCGACGACTGATCGACTCGACGTCAAAAGGCCCACAACCAGCTGGTTGTGGGCCTTTTGCGTGGGCGGAACAAAACCGAGCGACAGTGCGTTGAAAACTTCGTACAGCCACCCCGAGGCGTGCGAGACGCGGATTATCCGGTGAGGTACCGCATCTGGCATACTGAACGGCCGAGTCCGGTTCCGGTTCACGATGTCGATTGGCGACGTCGACCCGGCGACCATTGAAAGGGACACCATGAAGGCAGGAATCCACCCAACCTACGTAGCGACCACCGTCGTCTGCGGTTGCGGTAACACGTTCGAGACCCACAGCACCAAGGAGTCCGGACGCATCAACGTCGAGGTTTGCTCGCAGTGCCACCCGTTCTACACGGGCAAGCAGAAGATTCTCGACACCGGTGGACGCGTCGCTCGCTTCGAGGCTCGCTACGGCAAGCGCGCAGACAGCAAGGTCCCGGCCACCGAGTCCTAGCTGTTCCGCCGACGCCCGATCTGCCATGCGCAGATCGGGCGTCGGCTTTTTTGTGCCTGCACTCGGTTTGCGCGTTTCCCGGGTCCCGGCGTCGAAATACCTTCAAGCGCGCACCGTAGGAATCGAAACTCAGAGCGGAGCGAACCATGGCAGGCGCAACCCAGCCCTCGGCCATCGACGACATCTTGGCGGAGCACGCCGGTCTCGAAGCACAGATGTCCGATCCGGCGCTGCACAACGACCCTGCCGCTGCCAGGCGCGTCGGTAAACGGTTCTCCGAGCTCTCGCCGATCATGTCGACGTACAACAAGCTCACCGCTGCGCAGGACGATCTGGAAGCCGCGCGCGAACTAGCCGCCGACGATTCCAGCTTCGCCGCCGAGATCCCCGATCTCGAAGCCGAGGTCGCGCAGCTCGAGCAGACGCTTACCGATCAGTTGGCGCCGCGTGATCCGCATGACGGCGACGACATCGTCCTCGAAGTGAAGTCCGGTGAGGGCGGCGAAGAATCCGCGCTCTTCGCCTCGGACCTGGCCCGCATGTACGTCCGCTACGCGGAACGGCATGGCTGGCGCGTCGAGATTCTCGACGCGACGGTCTCCGATCTCGGCGGATACAAGGAAGCCACGCTGTCGATCAAGAGCAAGTCGGACACCCCGGACGGAGTGTGGGCGCGGCTGAAGTTCGAGGGCGGCGTTCACCGCGTCCAGCGAGTGCCCGTCACCGAATCCCAGGGGCGCGTTCACACTTCGGCTGCCGGCGTTCTGGTCTACCCGGAGCCCGAAGAGGTCGAGCAGGTCCAGATCGACGAGAGTGACCTGCGTATCGACGTCTACCGTTCGTCCGGCAAGGGCGGTCAGGGCGTCAACACGACCGACTCTGCTGTCCGAATCACGCACCTTCCGACCGGCATCGTCGTCACCTGCCAGAACGAGCGTTCGCAGCTCCAGAACAAGGCGCGCGCCATGCAGGTCCTTGCAGCCCGTTTGCAGGTAGTCGCCGAGGAGGCCGCGGACGCAGAAGCGTCGGCAGGCCGCCAGAGTCAGGTTCGGACGGTGGACCGTTCGGAGCGCATCCGCACCTACAACTTCCCCGAGAACCGCATCACCGATCACCGCATCGGATTCAAGTCGCACAACCTCGACGCGGTGCTCGACGGTGAGCTCGACGCACTTCTCGATGCATTGGGCAAGGCGGACCGAGAGGCGCGTCTCGCGGCCGAGTAGATGCAGACCATGACTGACCTCCATCCCGCCGGGAACTCGGTGAACCGCGTGTCGGTCGAGCGTGGCAGGCTGTACCCGTGAGTCGACTTCCACTTCGTTTGGCGCTGATCGAAGCTGCAAAACAGCTCGACGCCGCAGGTGTGCCCAGCCCACGCACCGACGCCGAGTTGTTGGCATCCCACCTGCTCGGGGTCGAACGCACGCGTCTCGGACTGATTCCGTTGGTCGATCCCGAGGTCATCGCGGCCTTCGACGAGTTGGTTGCCCAACGCGTGAAGCGGATTCCGTTGCAGCACATCATCGGAGTCGCGTCGATGGGCAACATCGACGTCGCTGTCGGGCCGGGTGTCTTCATTCCGCGGCCGGAAACCGAACTGCTCATGGGTTGGGCACTCTCGTTCCTCGAAGGTTGCGGAAGCAAGCCGCCGGTAGTTCTGGACCTGTGCACGGGATCGGGTGTACTCGCGCTGTCCATCGCCGAGGCCCGTCCGGACGCCGTCGTTCACGCCGTGGAGAAGGAGCCCGCCGCGTTGGCGTGGGCGCGTCGTAATGCTGCCGACCGCGAGGCCGCCGGTGATACACCGATCCATCTGCATCAGGGCGATGTCACCGATCGGAACCTGTTGCCAGGGCTCGAGGGCGGCGTCGATCTGGTCGTTTCCAATCCGCCGTACATCCCCGAAGGCGCGCAATTGCAGCCTGAGGTCATGGATTACGACCCGCACACCGCACTGTTCGGTGGTACCGACGGTCTGTCCGTCATCAAACCCATGATCAGCAACATCGCGCGGTGGCTTCGAATCGGCGGCGCGGCAGGCATCGAGCACGACGACACCAACGGGGACGGCGTCGCTGCGCTGTTCTCGGCGCGCCGGGTATTCGGCGAGGTCGCGCAGCATCCAGATCTTGCCGGTCGTCCGCGATTCGTCGTCGCCAGACGTGTCGCCACCGACGTCGAAGCACAGCGGAATCGAACGCCCGAAGCGCAGAGTGAAAGGATGGCTGAGTGAGCACCGTGTACGACTGCAGTCAGACAGATTCCCGAACCGCAGGCTTGGCCGCCGCGAAGAACGCGCTCAAGGCCGGCCGACTCGTAGTTCTCCCTACCGACACCCTTTACGGACTCGCCGCCGACGCGTTCGACAGCGAAGCTGTCACGAGTCTGTTGCGCGCCAAGGGACGCGGGCGAGACATGCCCGTCCCGGTACTGGTCGGATCGTGGAACACCATCGACGGGCTCGTCTACAGCGTGCGCCCGCAGGCACGGGATCTGATCCGCGCCTTCTGGCCCGGCGGACTGAGCCTGGTCGTCGAGCAGGCGCCTTCACTTGCCTGGGACCTCGGTGATACCCGCGGAACCGTCATGCTCCGCATGCCCCTCCACCCGGTTGCCCTCGAATTGTTGCGCGATGTCGGACCGCTTGCCGTCTCGAGCGCCAACATTTCGGGGCGTCCGCCGGCAACTACCGTCGAGGAAGCCCGAGATCAGCTCGGCGGATCTGCCAGCGTGTATCTCGACGGGGGCAAGGCCGAACACGCCGTCGCTTCCACGATCGTCGACCTGACCGGCAATTCACCGCGTATCTTGCGAGTGGGTGCCGTCTCGGCAGAATCCATCGCCGAGGTATTGGGCACCAGTCCGGAAAGTCTCGTAGAGGGAGTTTCGTAACGATGGTCGGCGCCGGCGGCGAGCGCGCGGGGGAATCCACGTATTGGGGACCGGATTTCGGTGAGCTTGCCACGGCAGACCCCGAGATCGCGGCTGTTGCGCTGGCCGAACTCGAGCGTCAGCGCGACGGACTTCAACTCATCGCGAGCGAGAACTTCACCAGCCCCTCGGTACTGGCTGCCTTGGGTTCGACCCTGAGCAACAAGTACGCCGAGGGCTATCCGGGTCGGCGTTACTACGGCGGGTGCGAGTACGTCGACGTAGCCGAGAATCTGGCGATCGATCGGGCAAAGGCGCTGTTCGGCGCCGAGCACGTCAACGTCCAACCGCATTCGGGGGCCACTGCGAATCTCGCGGTGTACGCCGCATTCGCCAAGCCCGGCGACACCGTATTGGCGATGAGTCTGCCGCACGGTGGGCATCTGACTCACGGGTCTCGCGTCAGCTTTTCTGGGCAGTGGTTCACCACCGTTCCCTATCACGTCGATTCGGCCACCGAATTGATCGACTACGACGAGGTTCGCACCCTGGCTCTGGCGCACAAGCCGAAAATCATCGTCGCCGGCGCGACCGCGTACTCCCGCACCATCGACTTCGCAGCCTTCCGCTCGATCGCAGACGAGGTCGGTGCGATCCTGTGGGTCGACGCCGCCCACTTCATCGGACTGGTGGCAGGCCGGGCGATACCTTCGTGCGTTCCGTACGCCGACGTCGTCTCCGCGACGACGCACAAAGTCCTCAGAGGCCCGCGCGGCGGAATGATCCTGTGCCGCAGCGAGCATGCCTCGGCTGTAGATCGCGCAGTGTTCCCCTTCATTCAAGGCGGCCCGATGATGCATGCGATCGCCGGGAAAGCGGTTGCGTTCAAAGAGGCGTCGACGCCGGAATATCGTTGGTATGCACAGGAAGTGGTTGCCAACGCATCGGCGCTCGCGCTGTCGTTGGAAGCTCGCGGTCTGCGCACCGTGTCCGGTGGAACCGACACACATCTGGCGCTTCTCGACCTGCGCGCAAGCGGTGTCACCGGCGTCGACGCCGAGCGTAGGTGCGGACTGGCTTCGATCACGCTCAACAAGAACGCGATTCCGTTCGATCCGCAGTCGCCCGCCGTCACGTCCGGAATCCGCGTCGGGTCCGCGGCCGTGACGACCCAGGGTTTCAACCGCTCCGACATGAGCGTGGTGGGGGAGTTGATCGCGCGCGCAGTTGTCGCGGACCCCGCCACCACGTCAGGAGAGGCCGAGTTGGCAGCAGTTGCCGACGGCGTTCGCGAACTGGTCCGGGCAAAGCCTGCCTATGCCCGCCAGACGGGTGATCTCGAGCAGTGATCACTTCCTACGAGGCGACCACGTATCTGGCACAGGGTGGCGGGGGAGCGGGTGTTCCCATCCGTGAACTTTTGCTCGTGCTGTGTACGGCGGCGGTGGTGACCTACCTGGCGACTGGCGCAGTCCGGTTGTTGGCGCTGAGGTTCGGCGCTGTCGCGATTCCTCGTGATCGGGACGTTCACGTCGAGCCGATTCCGCGCCTCGGTGGCGTCGGAATGTATGTCGGCATGGCTGTCGGTCTGCTGTTCGCGCAGCAATTACCCGCGCTCACAAGAGGTTTCGGCTTCGGCAGTCCTGACGTACACGCTGCGCTCGTAGCTGGCGCCGTCATCGTCCTCGTGGGTGTGATCGACGACAGGTGGGGCCTCGACGCCCTCACCAAATTTGTCGGTCAGGTGACTGCTGCCGGCGTTCTCGTGGTGATGGGCGTCAGCTGGTTCATCATCTACAACCCGTTCGGCGGTGACGGTGGGTCCACCATCATCCTCGATCAGATTCAATCCGGACTGTTCACCGTTGCTGTTGCCGTCGCGACCATCAACGCCATGAATTTTGTCGACGGTCTCGACGGATTGGCCGCCGGGTTGGGGCTGATCGCGGCGCTCGCCATCCTCATCTTCTCGATCGGTCTTCTCCACGATCAGGGCGGCGACGCGAGTGTCTACCCGCCGGCGATGATCGCGGCGGCCTTGGCAGGCGCTTGTCTCGGTTTTCTTCCACACAACTTCAATCCAGCGCGCATTTTCATGGGCGATTCCGGGTCGATGTTGATCGGTCTCATGCTGGCCGCGATCTCCACCAGTGCATCCGGTCGTATTCCGCTCGCTGCTTACGGAACCCGCGACCTCGTCGGCCTCCTCGCGCCGTTGTTGCTGGTCGGGGCTGTGATGTTCATCCCGATGCTGGACATGCTCCTGGCCGTGATCCGCCGGACGAAAGCGGGCGTCAGTCCGTTCAGTCCGGACAAGATGCACCTGCATCATCGCCTCTTGCAGATCGGACACACGCACCGACGAGTTGTGCTGGTCATCTACCTGTGGGTCAGCGTCCTGGCGTTCGGTGCCGTCGGATCCTCGCTGCTCAATCGTCAGCTGGTTGTTGTACTCGTCGCGGCCGGTTTGGTTCTTGCGTTGTTCTTCACTGCGGTGCCTTCGCTGATCGATCGCAAGCAGCAGCGTCGCTAGCCAAGTTTTCCGATCCATTACCCTTGGGCATCGTGACGAACACGCCGCAGCCTGTACCTGCCTCGCAACCCATCCCTGATTCGACCGCCGCCATGAAGTCGGCCGTGAAGTGGGGTGTGATGGGGCTGATCGCGCTGGCCGTGGTCGGCGCGCTCCTGGGCGGGCTCTTCGCCGGTAAGGAAGGCGTCTACGGCGCTCTGATCGGCGCAGCCGTCGGCGGCGGGTTCATCTTGTTCACGGCGTTGGGCGTGCTGCTCACAGCGAAGCTGCCTGCGCTCACGGCCGGTGCCGTTCTGCTCGGTACCTGGCTGCTGAAGATGATTCTCGCGATGGTGGTTCTCTTTGTCCTCTCGGACATGGATTTCTACAACAAGACCGCCCTCGTCCTGGTCATCATCATGTCGCTGGTCGTGGTGCTCGGTGCGGAGACTTACGGCGTCCTGGGAACCAAAACTCCGTACGTCGATCCCGCTCCCAGCAGCAACGTCGACGACGACGAGTAGTACTACAAGAGGTAACTAATCGGACTTCCAGGTACCCCATCTACACAATGTCGTAGATGACTTGATAAGGTTCGGTTCAAGCGAGAGCAATGGTGGGCCGAGTAACACTCAGCCGACGATGCCATGTGCTCGCAGGTGGTCGAAATTCTGACCACTGAGTCGACGAGAGTCGCCGACACCGACAGACGCCAGGCCCCTCTAGGGTTCTCCAGCTGCTGACGAATGCGCGAGTCGAACTTGTCGACTTGTAGATCGTCAATGTCCGATCGAACCGCAGTCAATGATGGCTGCGGACCGACTACGGGAGAGAACGCTGAGCGTCACCACCCTGGCCGCGGATGAATTCCATGCGCCGTCACTAGACGATTTTTTCCCGCCCTCCGTGTTGATTCACGCGGGCCCCTTCGAGCTCGACCGTCTGATGCTGATTCGTCTGCTGATGTCGGTGCTGGTCGCAGCCTTCTTCGTGATCGCAATGCGCAGCCCTCGACTGGTTCCCCGTGGACTGCAGAACGCAGCTGAGCTCGCGCTCGACTTCGTTCGTATCAACATCGCCGAGGAGATCCTGGGCAAGGAACAGGGCAAGCGCTTCCTGCCGGTCATCACGACGATCTTCTTCATCGTGGTCGCCAGCAACCTGGCCAGCGTCATTCCCTTCCTGAACATCTCGCCGAACGCACGAATCGGTATGCCGCTGGTACTCGCAGCGCTCGCCTACATCGTGTTCAACTACGTGGGAATCAAGAAGTACGGCTTCTTCAAGTACGTCAAGAGCAGCATCGTCGTTCCCGGCGTCCCGCTGCCCCTGCACTTCCTGTTGGTGCCCATCGAGTTCATCTCGACCTTCATCCTGCGCCCGTTCACGCTGATGGTTCGTCTCATGGCCAACATGTTGGCCGGCCACATCCTGCTGGTGCTGTTCTTCAGCGCGACGAACTACTTCTTCTTCGTGTCCGGCGGATTCCAGGCGATCTTCGGTGTTCCGTCGATCATTGCCGGTATCGCATTCACGTTCTTCGAGCTGCTGGTCATCTTCCTGCAGGCTTACGTGTTCGCGCTGCTGACCGCGGTGTACATCGATCTGGCGCTCCACGCCGACGAGCACTGACCTTTTACCTCCTCACCAGCTACACCAAGAACTGAGCCTCTTGCCGAATCCGGCGGAGGTCAACAGAAAGGGAATGGAACACCATGAGCATCGCTTACCTCGCTCAGGAAGTTGTCGAGACCAAGTCGCGCGGCTACGGAGCCATCGGCTACGGCCTCGCAGCAATCGGCCCCGGCATCGGCGTGGGCATCGTTGTGGGCAAGGCAATCGAAGGCATGGTCCGCCAGCCCGAGATGGCCGGCCAGGTTCGTACCACCATGTTCCTCGGTATTGCATTCACCGAGGCCCTCGCGCTGATCGGCCTCGTCGCCGGCTTCATCTTCTAAGACCGACATGGCAGCCACCATCGCAATTCTCGCGGCGGAGGGGACGACTGAACACAATCCCCTCATCCCCGAGACATACGACATCGTGTGGTCCGCGGTCGCGCTCGTAGTAGTTGGTTTCGTCTTCTGGAAGCTCGTTCTTCCGAAGTTCCAGAAGGTCTTGGCCGAACGCACCGAGCAGATCGAGGGCGGCATCAAGAAAGCCGAAGACGCACAGGCGGAGGCAGCAGCAGCGCTCGAGCAGTACCGCGCGCAGCTCGCCGAAGCTCGTACCGAGGCAGCGCAGATCCGTGAGGAAGCGCGTACCCAGGGTCAGCAGATCATCGCTGACATGAAGGTTCAGGCGCAGGACGAGAGCGACCGCATCGTGGCCGCAGGCCACAGCCAGCTCGTCGCCCAGCGTCAGCAGATCGTCGCTGAGCTCCGCTCGGATCTCGGCAAGACCGCTGTAGACCTGGCCGAGAAGGTCATCGGGGAGTCCCTCGCCGACGACGTGAAGCGCGCCGGAACGGTTGATCGTTTCCTCAACGAGCTCGACACCGTCAGCGCTGATTCAGCCAGGAAGTGAGCAACATGTACGCAGCGAGCCGTGAAGCCTTGGCGCAGACTCGTTCTGCGCTGAGCAGTGCCCTGGGCGCCGTCTCTGCAGGAGCCGCAACTGCTGCTTCTGCTCAGGCTGGGTCCGAGCTCTTCTCGGTGGTCGAGGTACTCGACGGCCAGCGCGCTCTTCGCAGCGCGCTGGCTGACGCTTCGGCACCGGCCGCTGGTCGCCAGGCTTTGGCAGAGCAGTTGTTCTCCGGAAAGGTCGGCGCCGAGGCGCTCGCCACCGTGAAGGCAGCTGCAGGCCAGGACTGGTCTGCGGCCCGCGACTTGGTCAACTCGCTCGAACTGCTCGGACGCGAAGCTCTGCTCCGCGCCGCAGCCGATCAGAGCCAGTTGGACACCGTTGAGGACGAGCTCTTCCGTCTCGGTCGCATCGTGGCAGGGGATCCCAGCCTGGAGCAGACGCTCTCGGATCTGTCGGTTCCCGCAGCCCGCAAGCGTGAGTTCCTCTCCCGCTTGCTCTACGGCAAGGTCACCGCGGTCACCGAGGCACTCGCCGGACAGGCTGTCGGCCGGTTGAAGTCTGCACCCGCAGACACTTTCGATCAGCTGTCGAATCTTGCCGCAGCGCAGCGCGATACCACCGTTGCTCACGTTCGCAGCGCCTCGGCGTTGAGCTCGGAGCAGTCGGATCGCTTGGCGAGCACTCTTACCCGCACCTACGGGAAGCCGGTAGCAGTGCACGTCGAGGTCGATCCAGAACTCCTCAGCGGCTTGGTCGTCCGGGTGGGCGACGAGGTTATCGACGGCAGCGCAGCGGGTCGACTCGCAGCACTGCGGAAGAACCTCAAGTAGTCCTTCAGCCGAACACATACTCCAGATCTTTTCGAAGACCAGACACCGAGAGCAGGAAAAACATGGCGGAGCTGACGATCTCCTCCGACGAGATCCGTAGCGCGATCGACAACTACACCGCGAGCTACTCCCCGGAGGCCTCCCGTGAGGAGGTCGGCACAGTGACCGACACCAGTGACGGCATTGCGCACGTCTCTGGCCTGCCTTCGGCTATGTCCAACGAGCTGTTGGAGTTCCCCGGTGGAATCGTCGGCGTCGCGCTCAACCTGGATGCCACCGAAATCGGTGCCGTCATCCTTGGCGATTACCAGAACATTCAAGAAGGCCAGGAAGTAAAGCGCACGGGCGACGTTCTGTCGGTTCCCGTCGGCGATGCTTTCCTCGGCCGCGTCATCGACCCGCTGGGTGCGCCCATCGACGGCCTCGGCGAGATCGAGAGCACCGAGAACCGTGCACTCGAGCTCCAGGCCGCTTCGGTGCTCGAGCGCCAGCCGGTCGAAGAGCCGCTCCAGACCGGTATCAAGGCTATCGACGCCATGACCCCGATCGGCCGCGGCCAGCGCCAGCTCATCATCGGCGACCGCAAGACCGGCAAGACCGCGGTCTGCATCGACGCCATCCTGAACCAGAAGGCCAACTGGGATTCCGGCGATGTCAACAAGCAGGTGCGCTGCATCTACGTTGCCATCGGTCAGAAGGGTTCCACCATCGCGGGCGTCAAGGCTGCCCTCGAGGAGAAGGGCGCGATGGAATACACCACCATCGTTGCTGCTCCGGCATCTGATTCCGCAGGCTTCAAGTGGCTCGCACCGTACACCGGCTCGGCCATCGGCCAGCACTGGATGTACCAGGGCAAGCACGTTCTGGTCGTGTTCGACGACCTGACCAAGCAGGCAGAGGCGTACCGCGCCATCTCGCTGCTGCTGCGTCGCCCGCCGGGACGCGAGGCTTACCCCGGTGACGTCTTCTACTTGCACTCCCGTCTGCTGGAGCGTTCGGCGAAGCTGTCCGACGCACTCGGCGGTGGCTCGCTGACGGCTCTGCCGATCATCGAGACCAAGGCGAACGACGTCTCGGCTTACATCCCGACCAACGTCATCTCCATCACCGACGGTCAGGTGTTCCTCGAGTCCGACCTGTTCAACAAGGGCGTTCGCCCCGCGATCAACGTCGGTATCTCGGTCTCCCGCGTCGGTGGCGCTGCACAGACCAAGGGCATGAAGAAGGTTTCCGGTTCGCTGCGTCTGGAACTGGCTCAGTTCCGTGAGCTCGAAGCGTTCTCCGCCTTCGCTTCCGACCTCGACGCTGCCTCCAAGGCTCAGCTCGAGCGCGGCGCCCGTCTGGTCGAGCTGCTCAAGCAGGATCAGTACAGCCCGATCCCCGTCGAGGACCAGATCGTCTCGATCTACCTGGCCGGCGAAGGCATCTTCGACAGCGTTCCGATCGGCGACGTCCGTCGCTTCGAGAAGGAACTGCTCGAAGACCTCAAGCACTCGGCTGCTGGCGTCTACTCCAGCATCAACGGCGGTAAGGCACTCGATGCCGACAACGCTGCTGAGCTGATCGCCGCGACGAACAAGTTCAAGGAAGGCTTCATCGCATCCGACGGAAGCCGGGTCGTGAACGAAGCCGAGGCTGACGCTTTGGGCGCCGACGAGGTCGCGAACGAGCAGATCAACGTCAAGCGCAAGACCGTCAGCAAGTGACGTACGCGCCCATGACACTGCGAATTCCGAAGGGAGAGTGATTGATCGATGGCGAGCATTCTCGAATTGCGGTCTCGTATCAAGTCGGTCAACTCGACCAAGAAGATCACCAAGGCACAGGAACTGATCGCGACTTCGCGTATCACCAAGGCTCAGATTCGCGTCGCCGCGTCCAAGCCGTATGCCGAGGAGATCACGAAGGTACTCACCGAATTGGCGAGTGCGTCTGCTTCGCTCGATCACCCGTTGCTCAACGAGCGTCCGGAGCCCAAGCGGGCAGCGGTCCTCGTTGTCACCAGTGACCGCGGCATGTGTGGTGGCTACAACTCCAACGTCCTCAAGCAGGCAGAAGAGCTCATGGCTCTCCTCCGCAGCGAGGGCAAGGAGCCGGTCGTGTACGTGCTCGGTTCCAAGGGGCTCGGCTACTACACGTTCCGCGGCCGCGACATCGGTGCTGCGTGGACGGGCTTCTCGCAGGATCCGGGTTACTCGGATGCCGCGAAGGCCAGCCGCCACCTGGTGGAGCTGTTCATGGCTGGTTCGGGTAACCAGGTTGCCGCTCCGAACGGTGAAGGCACGATCGAGGGCGTCGACGAACTCCATATCGTCTACACCCGCTTCGTGTCGATGCTGACGCAGACTCCCGAGGTTCGCCGTATGGCTCCTCTCGAGGTCTTCGTGTCGGAAGAGCGCATCGAACTCGGTGACGACATGCTGACCAACGGCCACGACGACGACCATGACAATGGCCCCGTCGCGGACTTCAGCTTCGAGCCCGAGCCCGAGAAGCTTCTCGGTGCTCTTCTCCCGAAGTACGTCAGCACTCGTATCTTCTCGTCGCTTCTCGATGCTGCGGCATCGGAGTCGGCAGCCCGTCGTACCGCCATGAAGGCCGCGACGGACAACGCAAACGAACTGGTGAACACGTTGAGCCGTCAGGCCAACCAGGCTCGCCAGGCCCAGATCACCCAGGAAATCAGCGAGATCGTCGGCGGCGCCAACGCGCTCGCCTCGAGCGCAGGAAGTGACTAGCACATGACCGCAGCAGTAACCGAAAACAACGGGGCAGGTTCGGCTTCGGCCGTAGCCGGCCGCGTCGTGCGGGTCATCGGTCCCGTCGTGGACGTTGAATTCCCGCGTGGCGCTGTTCCTGAACTGTTCAACGCCCTGAACGCCGAGATCACGCTTCCCTCGGTCGCCAAGACGCTGACGCTCGAGGTTGCACAGCACCTCGGTGACAACCTGGTCCGCACCGTCTCCATGCAGCCCACCGACGGCCTCGTCCGCGGCACTGCAGTGACCGACTCGGGCAAGCCGATCTCGGTTCCCGTCGGTGACGTCGTCAAGGGCCACGTGTTCAACGCCCTGGGCGATTGCCTCGACACCCCCGGCCTCGGCCGCGACGGCGAGCAGTGGGGCATCCACCGCAAGCCACCAGCCTTCGATCAGCTCGAAGGTAAGACCGAGATCCTTGAGACCGGCATCAAGGTCATCGACCTTCTCACCCCGTACGTCAAGGGTGGAAAGATCGGCCTGTTCGGTGGCGCCGGCGTCGGCAAGACCGTTCTGATCCAGGAAATGATCACGCGTATCGCTCGCGAGTTCTCGGGCACCTCGGTGTTCGCAGGCGTCGGTGAGCGTACCCGTGAGGGCACCGACCTCCACCTGGAAATGGAAGAGATGGGCGTCCTCCAGGACACCGCCCTTGTCTTCGGCCAGATGGACGAGCCGCCCGGAACGCGTATGCGCGTCGCCCTGTCCGCACTGACGATGGCGGAGTACTTCCGCGACGTTCAGGGCCAGGACGTTCTGCTGTTCATCGACAACATCTTCCGCTTCACGCAGGCAGGCTCCGAGGTTTCCACCCTCCTCGGCCGTATGCCTTCGGCAGTGGGCTACCAGCCCACGCTGGCGGACGAGATGGGTGAGCTCCAGGAGCGCATCACCTCGACCCGTGGTCGCTCGATCACCTCGCTGCAGGCTATTTACGTGCCCGCCGACGACTACACCGACCCCGCGCCGGCTACGACGTTCGCGCACCTCGATGCCACCACCGAGCTTTCGCGCCCGATTTCGCAGATGGGTATCTACCCCGCTGTGGATCCGCTGAGCTCGACCTCCCGCATCCTGGAGCCCGGCATCGTCGGTGCCGAGCACTTCCGCGTTGCCAACGAGGTCAAGCGCATCCTGCAGAAGTACAAGGAACTGCAGGACATCATCGCCATCCTCGGTATGGACGAGCTTCAGGAAGAGGACAAGGTCCTCGTCGGCCGCGCCCGTCGTATCCAGAAGTTCCTCGGCCAGAACTTCATCGTTGCCGAGAAGTTCACCGGTGAGCCCGGCTCCGTCGTGCCGCTCCGCGACACGATCGAAGCCTTCGACCGCGTCTGCAAGGGCGAGTTCGATCACCTGCCCGAGCAGGCATTCAACAGCTGCGGTGGACTCGACGACGTCGAGGCTGCAGCCAAGAAGATGGCCGGGAAGTAGTCCACGATGGCTGAGATGACCGTAGAACTCGTTGCCGTCGAGCAGCGCTTGTGGTCTGGTTCGGCGACGCTGGTCAGCGCTCAGACCACCGAGGGTGAAATTGGAATCATGCCTGGGCATGAGCCGGTCCTCGGCCAGCTGATCGAGGGCGGAACCGTGTCGATCACCTCGGTCGACGGCGAGCGTATCGTTGCTGCGGTACACGGAGGATTTCTCTCCGTCACTGCGACGACGGTGACGATCCTTGCCGAGTCCGCGGACATGGCACAGGACATCGACGTCGAGGCAGCCAAGGCTGTCTTGGCCGAGAACTCGGGCGACCTCGAAGCGATTGCGGTCGCCAAGGGTCAGCTCCGGGCCGTCGAGCGCGCGTAAGTTACTCGAGTAAAGCCGCGACGGGAGCCGACGAACAGTGACATTCGGAATGACTGTGTTGATCATTCTGGTTGTGCTGCTCGCGGTTCTCGTCGCGGCTTTTCTGTATCGTCTGCTGGTTCTGCGTCGCGGCGGTACCGCTGCACTGCTTCGTGTTCTGCCATCTCCGGGGGACAGCGGGTGGCGTCACGGAATCATTCGCTACGGCGAAAGCACCTTTGTCTTTTTCAAACTGTCGAGTCTGCGGCCGGGCCCGGACTCCAGGATCGATCGTCAAGGTATCGAGGTCGAGAGCCGTCGTTCTCCCTCGGGTACCGAATTCGACATCATGAGCGACGACATCGTCGTGGTCAAGGTCAATGACGGCTCGTCGGCCTACGAAATCGCTTTGGACAGTGGAGCATTGACAGCGTTCCTGTCCTGGGTGGAATCTCGGCCGGACGGGCGCGCCCGTAGGCGACGCACCGCCTGACCGGTCCCGCTCAAGCCCCGGCGCCGGGCTTCCAGAGCACATCGCCTTCAGGATTTGCCACTCTTCCCATGATGAAGAGCAGATCCGACAATCTGTTGAGGTATTTCGCGGGGAGCACGCTCGTGTCCTCCGGGTTCGCATTGATGGCGGACCAAGCCGCACGCTCAGCACGCCGCGAGACGGTTCTTGCTACGTGAAGCAGGGCTCCCAAGGCGGTTCCGCCCGGCAGAATGAACGAATTCAACGGTGCCAGTTGCTCATTGAGTTCATCGCACCATCCTTCGAGTCGATCGATGTAGGACTGAGTCACTCGTAGCGGCGGGTACTTCGGGTTCTCGACCACGGGGGTGGACAAGTCGGCCCCTGCGTCGAAAAGGTCGTTCTGGATCTGGCGCAGCATTGCGAGGAGATTCTCCGGGGGAGTGCCGAGGGCAACGGCCACACCGATCGCTGCATTGGTCTCGTCGCAATCCGCGTAGGCGATCAGACGCGGATCGTTCTTGGACACGCGGGAAAAATCGCTGAGGCCCGTGGTCCCGTCGTCGCCGGTCCGGGTGTAGATCTTCGTCAGGTGAACAGACATAGGGCTACGGTACCGGCGCGGTGCCGACGAGGTTGTGGCTCTAGGCTGTGAACCGTGAGTGAGCACTTTCTTGTGACCGGGGGTAACCGCCTCGAAGGTGAAGTACTGGTGGGAGGGGCCAAGAACAGTGTGCTGAAGCTGATGGCCGCGGCGCTGTTGGCCGAAGGCACCACTGTCGTGACCAACTGCCCGGACATTCTCGACGTACCGCTGATGGCGGACGTTCTGCGAGGTCTGGGCTGCGAAGTCGAACTCGAAGATTCCGAAGTGCGGATCACGACGCCGGCCGAGCCGAAGTATCACGCTGACTTCGATGCGGTGAAACAGTTCCGAGCGTCAGTGTGTGTTCTCGGTCCGCTGGTCGCGCGTTGTCGACGCGCTGTTGTTGCCTTGCCTGGCGGTGACGCCATCGGTTCGAGGCCCCTCGACATGCACCAATCCGGGCTCCGCCTGTTGGGTGCGCGCAGCGAGATCGAACACGGATGTGTAGTTGCCGAGGCAGACGACCTGCATGGAGCGAACATCCGCCTGGTCTTCCCGTCTGTGGGTGCAACCGAGAACATCTTGATGGCAGCGGTCCTCGCCCGTGGTGAGACAGTGATCGACAACGCTGCACGTGAGCCCGAGATCGTGGATCTGTGCAACATGCTCAACGAGATGGGCGCCAAGGTATCTGGCGGCGGAAGTTCGACGCTCACCATTCAAGGCGTCCGCAAGTTGGAACCGACTACGCACCGTGTCATCGGCGATCGGATCGTCGCTGCAACGTGGGGTGTCGCTGCCTCCATGACCAGGGGTGACGTCCGCGTTCGCGGGGTGAACCACAAGCATCTCGGACTGGTCCTCGACAAGCTTCGGACGGCCGGCGCGGAGGTGACTCCCGAGGTTGACGGTTTCCGCGTCATTCAGCGTGAACGGCCTAAAGCGGTCAATTTCGCAACATTGCCGTACCCCGGATTCCCGACCGACCTGCAGCCGATGGCAATCGGTTTGGCTGCGGTTGCCGAAGGCACGTCGATGATCACCGAGAACGTATTCGAATCGCGTTTCCGATTTGTCGAGGAAATGATCCGACTCGGCGCCGACGCTCGTACCGACGGTCACCATGCGGTGATCCGCGGAGTTCCGGTGTTGTCGAGTGCACCGGTGTGGTCTTCGGACATTCGGGCCGGCGCCGGGCTCGTGCTTGCGGGGTTGGTTGCGGACGGAACCACCGAAGTTCACGACATCTTCCACATCGACCGTGGGTACCCGCGATTCGTCGAGAATCTCCGTGGACTCGGGGGAGTGATCGAGCGGGTGGGTACCGACTAGGTGTCGGTGCTCGGCGTCACACTCGGGACTATTCGCAGTTGGCGGAAAGGCTCAACGGTCTGACCTGGCCTTAATCGGCCAATTCGGTGTGGTGACCAGGCGATTTGTGAATTGATTGAAGGTTCGCGTAACTTATTCCAAGTCAGAGCGACACGGACACCGACTCCCGCCTTCACGGCGAGTGACACGAGGTTGTACGAAGTGCCTGACCAAATTTCGAAGTAGTTTCCATCGTGTATGGTTGTGCTTCACCTCCAGTTCTTCCCCGAATGTTCAGCGGTTTGCGCCGGTGGCCAGGTTGGGATAGGCTGGGAAAGTTGCCCCGGAGCGGCGGCCATAGGGTCGTGGTGATGGTGTGTGCGTGTTCTTTGAGAACTCAACAGTGTGTCGATGAATGTCAGTGCCAGAATTTTTTTGGTACTTCACATCCGCGAATGATCAACCGCCTCTTGGGGTTTGGTTGGTTTGTGTGTGGTGTGAGTATTTTTCGTCGGTGATTGTTCATTCTTCCGTCTGAATGGTTGCCGACACATTTTTTGCTAGTTGAGTTTTTTTGCTAGTGATTTGACTCTTTTTGTCTATGACTGATTAGCCGGCCTTCGGGTTGGTGATATC
>NZ_CP096563.1:3967500-4157500 GCF_023221595.1 Rhodococcus qingshengii JCM 15477 | reverse complement strand
AGTTTACTGCTGGGGGTGATGGCGTGCCTTTTGAAGAATGAGCCTGCGAGTTAGTGGCATGTCGCGAGGTTAACCCGTGTGGGGTAGCCGTAGCGAAAGCGAGTCCGAATAGGGCGATCGTAGTGGCATGCTCTAGACCCGAAGCGGAGTGATCTACCCATGGCCAGGTTGAAGCGACGGTAAGACGTCGTGGAGGACCGAACCCACTTAGGTTGAAAACTGAGGGGATGAGTTGTGGGTAGGGGTGAAAGGCCAATCAAACTCCGTGATAGCTGGTTCTCCCCGAAATGCATTTAGGTGCAGCGTCGCGTGTTTCTCACCGGAGGTAGAGCTACTGGATGGTCTAGGGGGCCCACAAGCTTACCGAAATCAGCCAAACTCCGAATGCCGGTGAGTGAGAGCGCGGCAGTGAGACTGCGGGCGATAAGGTTCGTAGTCGAGAGGGAAACAGCCCAGATCGCCAGCTAAGGTCCCTAAGCGTGTACTAAGTGGAAAAGGATGTGGGGTCGCGAAGACAACCAGGAGGTTGGCTTAGAAGCAGCCACCCTTGAAAGAGTGCGTAATAGCTCACTGGTCAAGTGATCCTGCGCCGACAATGTAGCGGGGCTCAAGTACACCACCGAAGCTGCGGCATTCACGCAATAGCCCCCAGTTGATCCACGGATTTTCTGGCAGGTGTGTGGATGGGTAGGGGAGCGTCGTGTGGCCATGGAAGCGGCAGGGTGACCTAGCCGTGGAGGCCACACGAGTGAGAATGCAGGCATGAGTAGCGAAAGACGAGTGAGAAACTCGTCCGCCGAATGACCAAGGGTTCCTGGGCCAGGTTAATCCGCCCAGGGTGAGTCGGGACCTAAGACGAGGCCGACAGGCGTAGCCGATGGACAACGGGTTGATATTCCCGTACCCGTGTGAACGCGCCCATGGTGAATCAGTGATACTAACCATCCTGAAGCCACGAGAAGACCTTCGGGTCTCGAGTTGGTGGATGCATGGGACCTGATCTGGTAGTAGCCAAGCGATGGGGTGACGCAGGAAGGTAGCTGAGCCAGTCAGTGGTAATACTGGTGTAAGCGTGTAGGGCGTGACCTAGGCAAATCCGGGTCGCACATAGCCTGAGACGTGATGCGTAGCCGATTGAGGCGAATTCAGTGATCCTATGCTGCCGAGAAAAGCCTCTAGCGAGCTTTCACACGGCCCGTACCCCAAACCGACACAGGTGGTCAGGTAGAGAATACTAAGGCGATCGAGATAACTATGGTTAAGGAACTCGGCAAAATGCCCCCGTAACTTCGGGAGAAGGGGGGCCCTGTCTGGTGACGACATTTACTGTCTGAGCTGGGTGGGGCCGCAGAGACCAGTGAGAAGCGACTGTTTACTAAAAACACAGGTCCGTGCGAAGTCGTAAGACGATGTATACGGACTGACGCCTGCCCGGTGCTGGAAGGTTAAGAGGACCGGTTAGTTCTTCGGAGCGAAGCTGAGAATTTAAGCCCCAGTAAACGGCGGTGGTAACTATAACCATCCTAAGGTAGCGAAATTCCTTGTCGGGTAAGTTCCGACCTGCACGAATGGCGTAACGACTTCTCAGCTGTCTCAACCGTAGACTCGGCGAAATTGCATTACGAGTAAAGATGCTCGTTACGCGCGGCAGGACGAAAAGACCCCGGGACCTTCACTACAGCTTGGTATTGGTGTTCGGTTCGGTTTGTGTAGGATAGGTGGGAGACTGTGAAGCGGTGACGCCAGTTATCGTGGAGTCGTTGTTGAAATACCACTCTGATCGAATTGGACCTCTAACCTCGGACCATGATCTGGTTCAGGGACAGTGCCTGGTGGGTAGTTTAACTGGGGCGGTTGCCTCCCAAAATGTAACGGAGGCGCCCAAAGGTTCCCTCAGCCTGGTTGGCAATCAGGTGTCGAGTGCAAGTGCACAAGGGAGCTTGACTGTGAGACTGACAGGTCGAGCAGGGACGAAAGTCGGGACTAGTGATCCGGCACCGGCAAGTGGAAGCGGTGTCGCTCAACGGATAAAAGGTACCCCGGGGATAACAGGCTGATCTTCCCCAAGAGTCCATATCGACGGGATGGTTTGGCACCTCGATGTCGGCTCGTCGCATCCTGGGGCTGGAGTAGGTCCCAAGGGTTGGGCTGTTCGCCCATTAAAGCGGCACGCGAGCTGGGTTTAGAACGTCGTGAGACAGTTCGGTCTCTATCCGCCGCGCGCGTTAGAAACTTGAGGAAGGCTGTCCCTAGTACGAGAGGACCGGGACGGACGAACCTCTGGTGTGCCAGTTGTTCCGCCAGGAGCACCGCTGGTTAGCTACGTTCGGAAGGGATAACCGCTGAAAGCATCTAAGCGGGAAGCCTGTTCCAAGATGAGGTTTCTCACCCCCTCGAGGGGGTAAGGCCCCCGGCAGACCACCGGGTTGATAGGCCAGAACTGGAAGTGCAGTAATGCATGCAGGTGACTGGTACTAATAGGCCGAGGACTTACCACAAAGAAGCTACGCGTCCACTGTGCGGTATCTGAAACAACACACAGATACTGATGAGAAACCCTGTTTTCTCCATCCCCCAACACCAGAAACTGGTGTTGACGGGTGGTGAAACCAGGTGATCAGAAGAAGGTTACTGTGACAGTTTCATAGAGTTACGGCGGTCATAGCGAAGGGGAAACGCCCGGTCCCATTCCGAACCCGGAAGCTAAGCCCTTCAGCGCCGATGGTACTGCACTCGACAGGGTGTGGGAGAGTAGGACACCGCCGAACACACATTAGAGAAGCCCCCCAACCAGTGATGGTTGGGGGGCTTTCTCGTACCCAAAACACCCCACCACCACCACCATCACCCGAAAGCACCGCCGCCGGCACCCCCGACTTCGAGCGAACGGCACGTTCGTCGCCTCAGATCGACCCAACGCACCGTTCACACCATCAAAGGGGCGGGCACGCCGCCGACTCACCACCCCGCCCGGGATCGAGCGAACGACACGCTCACCCTCTTAGGCGAGGGGAACGGTACGTTCACACCATTAGGGGCGTGAAAACGCCTGAGGACGACAGGCACTTTGCCCGGATCAGTCGATGCCGTCGGCCGTGGCAGTCGCTTACTTCGGCCGGCCAGCCGGCAGATACCTCTGAATCGTCACGCCCTTTGATGTGGCTCGCGATTCGGCCAGCTCTAGTGCGATGTCCGGTCCGGAGTCGGGAAACAGTCGCGTGCCCTGGCCTACCACCACCGGAACGATCAGCAGGATCATCTCGTCGACCAGATCGTTCGCGAAAAGCCAGCGGCACAGGTTGCCACTGCCGTGCACCTGAAGCTCACCGCCGGGTCTGGCTTTCAGTTCGCCGAGAGCTGTGGCGGTGTCACCTGAAAGGGCTGTCGTGTTCGTCCATTGCGGATCGGTGAGCGTCGTCGACGCAAGGTACTTGGGCCGCGAATTCAGTGCGCTTGCAATGGGGTTGACGTCGGGATTCTCGAACGCGCCCCAATAGCCGGCGAAGATCTCGTACGTGTGTCGCCCGAACAGGAACGCGTCAGCTCGCTGGTAGACCTGGACGAGGTAATCCATGGCTTCGGTGTCCACTAATGGCGCGGACCAGCCGCCCCGCTCGAATCCGCCACGGCGATCTTCGTCCGGACCACCGAGTCCTTGCATCACCCCGTCGAGAGTGACGATGGTAAAGGTCGTCAGTTTCATAGTCGTACCCATCTCCCAGGCGTCGTCGGATTTTCGCTGTGCCGATATAGACCGTCGAGAAGCGGGAAAGTCATCGAGCGAACGTGGCGTTGATCGCCTTGGACCGACCGAACGTGCCGTTCGCTCAGGGGGGAGGTGGGGTCAGGGCTGAACGGGCACGGAGTCTGACGGGCTGGTCTCGGACTCCAGAGCGTCGCACGGAATCGCGAGCTCGGTCTGTTCGAGGCGGCCGCGAAGGGTGATGTTCTCGGTGATCGACCACTGTGCAGCCTCGGCGCTGTCAGCGGCAGCCACAGCCCGACCGGATGCGGCGACGTTACCGGGAACCGTCTTGGCAACTTCGGACAGTCGCGCCGCCTCGTTGACGGGATCACCGATGACGGTGTACTCGAATCTCTCTCGCGCACCGACGTTCCCGGCTACGGCAACACCTGCGGCGACGCCGATTCCCGCGCTCACTTCCGGAACCTCGGCACGCAGGCGCTGCTGAATCTTGCGGGCAGCGGCGAGTGCGCTGCCGGCGTGATCGTCGAGTGTCGTCGGCGCTCCGAAGATCGCCAGCGCTGCGTCGCCCTCGAACTTGTTGACGAATCCGCCGTGTGCGTCGACCTCGTCGACTATGACGTCGAAGAAACGGTTGAGTAGAGCGACCACCGCCGTAGGGGAGTTGGTGGCCGCGATGGTGGTCGATCCGATGACGTCGACGAAGAGTACGGCAACGTCACGTTCTTCACCGCCGAGTTCCGGGTTTCGGCGAACCGCGTTTGCGGCAACCTCGTGTCCGACGTGGCGCCCGAAGAGGTCGCGTATTCGCTCTCGCTCGCGCAGACCCTCGGCCATGCGATTGAAGCCGGCCTGCAGTAGTCCCAGTTCCGTTCCGTCGTACACGACGACGGACGCGGTGAGGTCGCCACGGGTGACTTGTTCCATGCCTCGGCGTACGGACCGAATGGGAGCCGCGGCTGATCGGATGTTGATGTACGTCAGCCCGAGTCCGACGCACAGAGTGATTCCGCCGATGACGAGGATCGCGGTCGCGAGGGCTTGCCACGAAGCAGGCCGGATGAAGCTGAAGACCGCTACGAGCATCAAGCCGGTGACGGGGACTCCGCTTCCGAGCAGCCAGACGAGGATTGTCCGGCCGGTCAGTCCGAGAACGGCAGCCTTGCGGGGTGCTCCGGATTCGAGTGCACGCGCAGCAATCGGGCGGAGTGCGAACTCGCTGAGCAGGTAGCAGAAAGCGCACGTGGTGATACCGCTGAAAGCCACGGTGAACAGAACTTTCGGAATAGTGTCGGGGTCGACGATTCCGTACATGGTCGTGAAGGTGATGAGCGCGGCCGTCCACAGGACGGCTTGCACTCGGGTCAGTCGCCACGGCCCGCGCAGCGCCGCGCGTTGATTCTGCTCTGTCGGTGGGTGATCCTCGGTGGCCCATCGAAGATCCCGCATCAGCCGTTTGGTGCCCCACAGCAGTCCGATGAGAAAGACACACCCGATGAAGACGGGCACGGCAATGAAGTTGATCCATGCGAATTCGGGGTGGATGATCGCGGGTCCGGGAACCACGAATCCGATGAGCACGATCGCCAGTACCGCTCCGATCAGGTTTGTGACCAGGAGGGGGGCGGTGAGTAGTGCCTGGACGCGGATTCGGCGGCGCCTGGGGCTTTCGTCGGTGGATCCGAGCAGCCACGACCCCAGGGGCGCACTCGGGACACGGCTTCGCTGCATAGTGTGTCGAGAGTAGTCGTAATGATCGCTTAGGGTGGTCCGGTGCGCCTAGTTATTGCTCGTTGCCGTGTCGACTATGTGGGACGCCTGACCTCCCACCTCCCTACCGCAAGACGACTGCTGTTGGTCAAAGCCGACGGCTCGGTCAGTATCCATGCCGACGATCGGGCGTACAAGCCGCTCAACTGGATGAGTCCGCCGTGCTGGTTGGTCGAGACCACCGGGGACGGCGACGACATCCTGTGGGTCGTCACCAACAAGGCGGGCGAGGAACTGCGGATCACTCTCGAAGAGGTCGAGCACGATTCGTCGTATGAACTCGGTCTCGATCCGGGATTGATCAAGGACGGTGTCGAGGCACACCTTCAAGAACTTCTGGCGGAGCATGTCGAGACACTCGGCCCCGGCTACACGTTGGTGCGACGTGAGTACATGACGGCCATCGGGCCGGTCGATCTTCTGGTCCGAGACGCGGACGGTGCATCGGTGGCGGTGGAGATCAAGCGTCGCGGTGAGATCGACGGCGTCGAGCAGTTGACGCGCTACCTCGAATTGCTCAACCGCGATCCGCTGCTCGCGCCGGTCACGGGAGTTTTTGCAGCGCAACAGATCAAGCCGCAGGCAAAGACTTTGGCCAACGACCGTGGGATCCGTTGCCTGGTCCTTGACTACGAGGCCTTGCGGGGCACCGAAAGCACCGAGTTCCGCCTCTTCTGACGCTGTTTAGACTCGAACCATGCCGCGCCGCAAACCTTCGCCGAAGCAAACCCGTCGAACGGATACTCGGCGTGCTCGGGATTCGAGCGCGGAGTCGGCGTCACCAAGCGGCGTGTTGTTCGGCGGAGCGCTGGTCCGGGAGGAACCCGGGCCGGGCGGTGAAATGTACATGGTGAGGCCGATACCCGGCTCCAACGCGACGAAGTTCTATCGATGCCCCGGTTGTGATCACGACATCAGACCCGGCGTCGCTCACGTGGTGACGTGGCCTTCGGAACCGGGCGGCGCGAACGAGCGTCGACACTGGCATACCGGATGCTGGTCAGGCCGCGGTACGCGCAGCCTGACCAGACGGTGGTCCTGAGCGTCGATCAGTTCCTGGACTGGGCTCGCTGCTCGACGGCGCGGGTGTCGATCTCGGCGGTGTTCGTCTCGTCCGAGTCCTCGAGAACGTCGTCTTCGTCGATACTCGGTTCTGATTTGACCGGATCTGCGTCGACCTTATCTGCGTCGGCCTTCTTGTCTTCGATCTCGAGATCTTCCTCGGCTTCGACGATGACCGGAGCGGGCGGTGCATCGAGGAGTTCGCTCTCCCGGTTGACCGATGCGAGCATAGCCGGAACCGAATCGAGTTGTCCGCGAATGCCCAAGAGCTGAGCCAGGATTCGGCCACGGAGAACGCGCAGTTCTTCGGTGAGTTCCTTCGCGTGAGCGATCTTGCGCTCGGACTGATCAGTGGCGGCCTGCAGCCTGCGCTGAGCCTCGTGCGACGCATCGGCGAGTCGACGCTCGGCCTCTGCTTTGCTCGATGACTCCAGCTCGTTGACGGCGGCGACGACCTTGGCGCGGCGCTCCGACATCGAGATGTCGAAGTCTTCGCGGATCTGAGTGCGCTTGGCCTCGGACTCGGCAGCCAGTCGATCCCGCTCGGCCTGCGCGGCTTCGACGATCCGGGCGGCTTCGGTACGGGCCTGCGCCATGGTCTGCTCGTGCATGGTTTCCATCGCGTTGCGACGGTCCTCGAGTTCGGCGATCAGCGACTCGTAGTGACCACGAAGGCGGGCGCCGTCCTGTTCGGCGATGGAGGTCATCTCGGCTGCGTCGGCCTCGGCCTTCGCGCGCACCTCCGAGGCCTCGTCGGAGGCAAGGCGCAGCATGCGGCTGATGCGATCGCTCATGCCCTCCGCAGTGGTGGGCGGTACCGAGAGGCGGTCGACGTCCTTGCGGAGGTCGTCGATGTCGTCGCGTGCATCGTCGAGCTGCTTGGCGAGGTCACGGGCCTGCGCAGCGGCAGCATCACGATCTGCCGCGGTAACTCGCAGCTCCGCGTCGAATCGCTCGAAGTAGTTACGTACCTCGTCGCGGTCGTATCCCTTCCGTGCGATCTGGAACGGAAGTTGGATCGAACCGCGGTCCTGCTCGTATGCCATGGCGACAATCTACCTGGCATACGAGCTGGAGTCGGGTCTGCTAGTGGCTCGCGTCGGGTTCGACCAGTTCCACCAGGACGCCGCCGGCGTCCTTCGGGTGGATGAAGTTGATGCGCGAGTTGGCCGTACCGCGTCGGGGAGCGTCGTACAGCAACCGAACCCCGCGGTCGCGAAGCTCGGCGGAGATGGCGTCGATGTCGGTGACCCGGTAGGCGAGCTGCTGGAGTCCGGGGCCGCTTCGGTCGATGAACTTGGCGATGGTCGAATTCTCGTCCAGAGGCGCGAGCAGCTGAACGGCAGTGGATCCGGCGGGGGAGCCGACGACGGAGAGCATGGCCTCACGCACGCCCTGCGATTCGTTGATTTCCTCGTGGGTCGACACCATGCCCAGGTGCTGCGTGTACCACGCGATTGCCACGTCGAGATCGGGCACCGCGATTCCGACGTGATCGATCGCGACGACGAGGTCGGACGACAAAGGTGCGAGTGCAGAACTGGGGGAGGTCTGTGTCATACCTTTCACGGTAGCGCTACCGTTTGAGGAGTACACGTCGGGATGTGACTTGGCTCTTAGGCCGCACGGAACCGACGACTATCTCTCTTTTGCAGCCGGAGGAAATCGTGACCAGTTCTGTGATTGTTGCGGGAGCTCGTACCCCGATGGGTCGACTCCTCGGATCGTTGAAAGACCTCTCCGGGTCCGACCTCGGCGGCATCGCCATCAAAGGCGCCCTCGACAAGTCCTCAGTCGCCCCCGAACAGGTCGACTACGTCATCATGGGACAGGTCCTCACCGCCGGCGCCGGCCAGATGCCCGCCCGCCAAGCCGCCGTCGCCGCCGGCATCCCCATGAACGTCCCCGCCCTGAGCATCAACAAAGTGTGCCTCTCCGGCATCGACGCCATCGCCCTCGCCGACCAACTCATCCGCGCCGGCGAATTCGACATCGTCGTCGCCGGCGGGCAGGAATCGATGTCCCGCGCACCCCACATGCTCGAAAAAAGCCGCGAAGGCTTCAAATACGGCGACGTCACCCTCCGCGACCACATGGCCTACGACGGCCTCCACGACATCTTCACCGACCAGGCCATGGGCCTGCTCACCGAACAGGTCAACCAACAAGAAACCGCCCACATCACCCGCGCCGAGCAGGACGCCTTCGCCGCCGCCTCACACCAGAACGCGGCCCGCGCCTGGAAAGACGGCCTCTTCGACAACGAAGTCGTCCCCGTCTCCATCCCCCAACGCAAGGGCGAGCCCATCGTCTTCGCCCAGGACGAAGGCATCCGCGCCGACACCACCACCGAATCCCTCGGCAAACTGCGTCCCGCGTTCAGCAAGGACGGCACCATCACCGCCGGCTCCGCCTCCCCGATCTCCGACGGCGCCGCCGCCGTGATCGTGATGAGCAAAACCAAAGCCGAAGAACTCGGCCTGACCTGGATCGCGGAAATCGGCGCCCACGGCGTCGTCGCCGGACCCGACTCCACCCTCCAGTCCCAACCCGCCCGGGCCATCGCCAAAGCCTGCGCGAAGGAAGGCATCGACCCCACCGACCTCGACCTCGTCGAAATCAACGAAGCATTCGCCGCCGTCGGGATCGCCTCCACCCGCGAACTCGGCCTCGACCCCGCCAAGGTCAACGTCAACGGCGGCGCCATCGCCGTCGGCCACCCCCTCGGCATGTCCGGCGCCCGCATCGCCCTGCACCTCGCCCTCGAACTGCAACGCCGCGGCGGCGGCATCGGCGCAGCCGCACTCTGCGGCGGCGGCGGACAAGGCGACGCACTCATCGTCCGCGTCCCCAAGGCCTGAGTGTCTAAATACACCTGAACGAGCGCTCTCGCTCTGCGACGCCCCGTGGTTTTGCTCACACAACTACGGGGCGTCGTAGTTGTTCGGGCACAATGGCCTCATGGCGAACATCTTTGACGTATCCACTCCCGCGAAACGCTTCCGTCTGGTGGCGTGGTGGGAAGCTGTGACCTGGGCGGCCTTGCTGGTTGCCATGTTCTTCAAGTGGGTCCTCGGACACGAAGAAGCGATTCGCATCCCCGGAATGGTCCACGGAACCGCCGGCTTCCTGGTGTTCATCGTTGTTGCACTCCTGACCGCGTGGTCGCTCAAGTGGGACGTCAAGACCACGATCCTTGCGCTGATCTCGAGCGTTCCGCCCTTCGGCACCGTCATCTTCGAACGCTGGGCAGTGCGAAACGGCAAGCTCGGTGAGCTGTCCACGGAGTTCGAGGCGTCCAAGGGCAACGCGGCGCTCGTCTGAGTGCTGCATCCCTCTACGTAGCTTCTCGCAACTCGTGACAAACTGGGAGCCGTGACTCGACCAGGTTCCAGGCCCCCCGCGCGTTCGTCCGCAGTTGCTGCCGCCATGAGCGGCGCAGTCGACTTGTCCGCCTTCAAAGAGCGGGCCACGGCCCCACCACCGCCGCGTAACACCAGCGGCGACGGGGCCGTTTCTGCTGTCTCCGGGGCAGTGATCGAGGTGACCGAGGAGAACTTCGAAAGCGAAGTCCTGCTGAAGTCGAGCCAGGTGCCGGTGATCGTCAACATCGGTGGCCGCGCATACGAGCCCTCGGTCGTATTCACCGAAGTTCTCGAATCATTTGCAGCGCGAGCCGGCGGCAAGTGGATTCTTGCCAACGTCGACGTCGACGTGAGTCCTCGCATCGCGCAGGCTTTCGGCGTCCAGTCGGTGCCGACGGTTGTTGCCGTCGCGGCCGGTCAGCCGTTGGCCGATTTCCAGGGCGCTCAGCCGGAGGCGCAGCTCAGCCAGTGGTTCGACGCAGTCCTCCAAGCTGTCGAGGGCAAGTTGAGTGGGCCGGTCTCCGACGCGGACGAACCGGTGGAGGAGGTCGAGGATCCTCGCTTCGTGGCCGCTGAAACCGCGCTGGACGAGGGCGATCTCGACGCCGCCATCGCTGCGTACCAGGAAATTCTCGACGCCGAACCCAACAATGCGGAGGCCAAGAGCGCTGTCCGCCAGGTGAAGTTCATGGCTCGGGTTCAGGGTGTCGATCCCGAGTCGATTGCGGCCGCGGATGCTGATCCGTCCGATCTCGAACTGCAGTTCGCTGCGGCCGACCTGGAAATGTTCGCCCAGCAACCCGAGGCGTCGTTCGCGCGCTTGATCTCGGTGGTCTCGCGAACTGCCGGCGACGACAAGGCTGCCGCTCGGACGCGCCTGCTCGAACTGTTCGAACTGTTCGACCCGGCAGAACCGATCGTCATCGCGGCCCGTCGTAAGTTGGCTTCCGCTCTCTACTGACGTGTGGACCGGCAGTCGCTACTCCGTGTAGCGGCTGTCGCACACTTCCCGGCCACCGAGAACGCCGGTTCGGAACGCGTCGACACGTGCGAACCCGCTCGGAACCGTCTCACCGTTGACGTCACTGGCAGCCAGGCCGTCGGTCAGCAGCCCCGATACGGCTTCGTCGAGGTCGCCGGGGGAGAGTGTGACCTGTGCTCCGGACGCCGCGGCGTTGGTGGGACTGAGCGCTGCGGTGATGACGCCGGACAGGCAGGCGGCGCGCAGGGCAGTCTGCGGAGTGTCGAGCGATTGGCCGTTCTCCTTCTGCATCGCGAGGGTGTACCTCGACGCGAGCAGGACATAGGCGTTGTAGTCACCGGTGATGTTGGTCTGGATCAACTCGCGTCGCCCGACGCGACCCGGCGTGCCGCGCTCGGCAAGGTCGTCGACGCTGATTCCGATGGTGTTCGTCGACGGGCAGTACGAGACGGGTTCGGTCGCAACGGCATCGCTGCACCCGGTGTCTGCGCCGGTGAACACGACCTTCGGCGGCTCGGGTAGATCGAAGATCGCTTGGAAGGTCTTCACGAACTCGTCGAGAGTTGCCTCGGTGACGGGCAGTTCTCCGGAATCGTTGCCTTCGGCGAACTGCTGCGGGAGGTCTGCACGTCGTGACTCGATTTCGTCGGCGTCCATCTTCGCGCACGCACCGGCGCCGTCGGTGAAGCCGATCTGAGTGGCGGTGACGCGCTCGAACGCCGAACCATGGTGGCTCTCAGGATCATTAGGGTCTTCGTCGCGGATGGCGACCGCCGACGCCAACACCTTGTTGAGTCCGTCGGAGGTGTTCATCGTGAAGTGCGCGGCCTTGTCCTCGGCGACGTGCCGCAAGAAGGCGCCACCGAAACAGTCGGCTTGCTGTTCGCGCACCAGGGCTGCGTCTCGTTTACCGCCGACGATCCCGGCCTTGCGTTGAACGGCATGGCCGTACTCGTGCGCAAAGATGAACGCGACGGCCACATCACCGAACTTCTCCCGCACCTCGGGCAGCAGCAATTCACGATCCCAACCGATGGTGTGATCGATGCTGCAGTACCCGGCGTTGATGAGTTCTTCGGTGGTCTCCTCACAGAAGTCCGGGCCGTTCGATTCGGTGGGGTCCCACGAGATCAGCTCGTCGACCGGTTCGAAGGGCTTGTCGAACAGAGCCGGGTACTCGGCGGCCCAGTAGGTTTCGATGTCTGTGATGGCGTTGGCTGCCAGCGCGTCGATGTCCCCGCCGTCGGTGCCGGTGATTGCTCGGTCGGCGTTGGGGGCTCCCGGACGCAACCCACTTGGTCCTGCCGTTGCGTCGAGTCCGGCGACGCGGAAGGGATCGTGATAAATCGAGACGGCGTGGCCACTCGTTCCCTGGGCACAACCGGCGAGCAGTGCTGCCACTGCCAACAGTGACGACGTGACAATGACTACTCGCCGGCCGACCATCAACGCTCCAGACTTATCCAAATCGCTCCAGCAGCTGGCAGCGCCACCTGTGCGGAGGCTGGCCGACCGTGCCACGAATGCGACGTTGCTGTGACCGCTCCGAGGTTCCCGACTCCGGAGCCGCCGTACACCTCGGCATCGGTGTTGAGAATTTCCACCCATCGGCCGGGCTCTGGTAGCCCGACGCGGTAGCTCGAGTGCTCACTGCCCGAGAAGTTGAACAGGCAGGCGACAATCGAACCGTCAGTACCGTAACGCAGAAAACTGAGGACGTTGTTCTCGGTGTCGTTGGCGTCGATCCAGGAGTATCCACCGGGCGAGGTGTCGAGGGTCCACATGGCCGGATGACGTCGGTACGCGGAGTTGAGATCGCCGACCAGTCGCTGGACGCCGCGATGGAGAGTGCCGGTGTACTGATCGTCGAGCTGCCACCAGTCGAGGCCGCGTTCTTCCGACCATTCCGCACTCTGACCGAATTCCTGTCCCATGAACAGCAGTTGCTTGCCTGGATGCGCCCACATGTATGCAAGCAGTGAGCGCAGGCCGGACGCCTTGGCGAAGTCGTTCCCGGGCATCCGGGTCCACAGAGTTCCTTTGCCGTGCACCACTTCGTCATGGCTGATCGGTAGCAGGTAGTTCTCACTCCACGCGTACATCAGTGAGAACGTGATCTCGTGATGGTGGTAGGTCCGGTGTACCGGGTCGTGACCGAGGAACCCGAGGGTGTCGTGCATCCACCCCATGTTCCACTTCATGTTGAATCCGAGGCCGCCGACATTGGTCGCCCGAGTGACTCCGGGCCACGCCGTCGACTCCTCGGCGACGGTGACGACTCCTCGATGGTTCTTGTGGACGGTGGCGTTCATCTCCTGCAGGAACGCAACGGCTTCGAGATTCTCGCGGCCGCCGTGAATGTTGGGAGTCCATCCACCTTCCGGGCGTGAGTAATCCAGGTACAGCATCGATGCGACGGCGTCGACGCGCAGTCCGTCGATGTGGAACTCCTCGAGCCAGAAGAGCGCGTTGGCGACGAGGAAGTTTCGGACCTCGCGGCGACCGAAGTCGAATACGTATGTGCCCCAGTCCAACTGCTCGCCGCGACGCGGATCGGCGTGCTCGTACAGGGGAGTTCCGTCGAAACGAGCCAGGGCCCACTCGTCTTTGGGGAAGTGTGCAGGCACCCAGTCGACGATGACACCTATCCCTGCGGCGTGCAGGTGGTCGACGAACCAGCGGAAGTCGTCCGGGGTGCCGAAGCGGGAGGTCGGTGCGTAGTACGAGGTGACCTGGTATCCCCACGATCCACCGAACGGATGCTCGGAGACGGGCAGCAGTTCGACGTGGGTGAATCCGGTTTCGGTGACGTAGACGGCGAGTTGCTCGGCCATCTGCCGGTAGTCGAGCCCGGGACGCCACGATCCGAGGTGCACCTCGTACACGCTCATCGGGGACTGCGAAGGATCGACACCGGCGCGGGTTTCGAGCCAGGCCGCGTCGTTCCACTCATGCGAACTGGTGGTCACTCGCGATGCAGTCGCCGGCGGGACCTCGGTACCGAATGCCATGGGATCGGCCTTGTCGCGAACGGAGCCGTCGTGGCCGTGGACCCGGAACTTGTACAGCGAACCGACTGCGATGTCGGGCAGGAAGAGTTCCCAGACCCCAGTGGATCCGAGGACTCGCATGGGGGCGAATTGCCCACTCCACCCGTCGAAGTCGCCGACGACGGTCACGCCGCGGGCGGCCGGAGCCCAGACGGCGAACGAGGTGCCGTCGACGGGTCCATCCGGTGTCTCGTAAGAACGCGGATGTGCACCGAGGATGTCCCACAGTCGTTCGTGCCGACCTTCGCCGAACAGGTGTAGGTCGAGTTCACCGAGAGTAGGCAGGAACCGGTAAGGGTCGGCTGCGAGAACCGTGTGTCCACCCGGGTACGTCACGGAATAGCGATAGTCGATCAGGTCGGGGTAGGGGACCAGAGCCGCGAAGATTCCGTTCGAAACATGTTCGAGAGGAAAGTTTTTGCCGCCGATGACGGCGCTGACGGACTCGGCGTTGGGACGCAACGCTCGCAGAACGGTGCCGTCGGCGTGGGGATGGGCGCCGAGGACACTGTGCGGATCGTGATGTTCACCGCGCGCCAACAGCTCCAGATCGTGATTGTCCGGTGCGATACCCGAAGGGAACTTCTCGGTTGACATCACTTGCCTCCACCTGCGCGGTGCGCATTGCGTGCTTGGTAGGCCAGAGAGATCCGGGCCGGATACGGAACGGGTGGGAGCGCGAGGATGTGCGCCACCGAACGCCAGGGCTCGAGGCGGACGAAATTGGCTTGGCCCCAATTGAACTGCTCACCGGTTACCTCGTCGAGCACGGTCATGTGGTCGTGCCATTCGCGTCCGAGCGCCGGCATGTCCAACCAGACGGTGCCCTCTTCTGCAGCGAACGGGTTGAGGTTGATCACCGTCAGGACGGCGTCACCGGTCGAGGCGTCGAACTTCGAGTAGGCGATCAACGCGTCGTTGTCGATGTGGTGAAAGTGCAGGTTCCGCAACTGCTGCAGGGCCGGGTGTGCACGCCGGATGCGATTGAGTGCGGTGATCCACGGCTCGAGAGATTCGCCTCGCGCTGCTGCTTCGGCGAAACGGCGCGGCCGAAGTTCGTACTTCTCGGAGTCGAGGTATTCCTCGCTGCCGGGGCGAACGGCTTGGTGTTCGTAGAGTTCGTAACCGGAGTAGACGCCCCACGTCGGCGCCAGGGTGGCGGCGAGAGCTGCTCGTAGAGCGAACATTCCGGGCCCACCGTGCTGGAGGGACTCGTGCAGGATGTCCGGCGTGTTCACGAAGAGGTTCGGTCGGGCTTCGTCGGCCTTCGCCGCCAGCTCGTTACCGAATTCGGTGAGTTCCCACTTCGCAACTCGCCAGGTGAAGTACGTGTACGACTGCGTGAACCCGCGCCGGGCAAGGCCGTACATGCGCGCCGGACGAGTGAATGCCTCGGCGAGGAACAGGACGTCGGGGTCGGTCTTCTTGACCTCAGAGATCAGCGTCTCCCAGAAGTTCGGCGGCTTGGTGTGTGGGTTGTCGACCCGGAAGATCTTGACTCCGGCACTGATCCAGTGTCGGACGACTCGCAGGATTTCCTTGTCCAGACCGCGAGGATCGGTGTCGAAGTTGATCGGGTAGATGTCCTGATACTTCTTGGGCGGGTTCTCGGCGTAGGCGATGGTGCCGTCGGGAAGGACGTTGAACCACTCCGGATGCTTCTTGGCCCATGGATGATCCGGGGCGCACTGCAGCGCGAGATCCAGTGCCACTTCGAGATCGAGCTTGCGGGCCGCCGCGACGAAGGCCTTGAAGTCCTTGAGCGTGCCGAGTTGCGGGTGAACAGCGTCGTGCCCGCCGTCGACCGAGCCGATGGCCCACGGCGAGCCGACGTCACCGGGTTCGGGAGTGAGAGTGTTGTTGCGTCCCTTGCGGTTGATCTCGCCGATGGGATGGATCGGCGGAAGGTAGACGACGTCGAAACCCATTGCGGCGATGCGGGGTAGGTCTTCGGCCGAGGTTCGGAAAGTACCGTGTTGCGGCACCCCGTTCTCGTCCCAACCGCCCGTCGAGCGGGGGAAGAACTCGTACCACGATCCGAACAGTGCACGGTTGCGATCGACGACGACGGGGTGGGACTCGCCCTTGGTGACCAGTTCACGGAGCGGAGTGGCGCGGAGCAGTTCGGCGACGTCGGAGGCGAAGGCCGGCGCGACGCGAGCAGTCAGCGCCTGATCGCTGCGCAGCGACGCCGTGACGGCCTCGAGCCTGGACCTGTTGCCCCGCGGTACCTCGTGCGCGGCCTGTTCGAACAGGCGCGCACCGATTTCCAGGTCGTTGGCCAACTCGGCCGCCCCTTGCCCGACGGCGAGCTTTGCTTCCACGGCGTGCTTCCAGGTGGCGATGGGATCGCTCCACGCCTCGATCCGGAACGACCACATGCCTTCGGCGGACGGCGTGAACACCGCGTCGACGGTGTCCGGTTCGGTCCCGGGATCCATCGGAATGCGCAGCGGCTTGGTACCGCGCGGACCACGCACGACAAGAGTGGCGGAAATGGCGTCGTGGCCTTCTCGCCACACGGTGGCGTGCACTGGGAAGACTTCACCGACCACGGCCTTTGCCGGATAGTTACCCGAGATCTCGGGTACCACGTCGTCGATACCGAGGCGTCCTGACACGGGAAGCTCCATTTCTGGTGATGGATCGCGGTAAAACTTTCTTTCGCCGGGTTCAACCGTAGTGGGTGCGGCGCTGGAGTGCTGATAACGACGAATTCGGGTCTGTCGGTGGTCAGGTCGGCTCGGGCGTTCGGTTCCACCGGACAGAGTGCGAGGAACTCGACTAGGGTTCGCGGGGTGAAAGCCTTGCGTCGGTTCACTGTCCGAGCCCACCTTCCGGAGCGCCTCGCCGCGCTCGGCCCCCTGTCCACCAACCTTCGGTGGTCGTGGCATCCCGAGACACAGGATCTGTTCTCGCGACTCGACCCCGAACTCTGGCAAGCAGTCCAGTTCGATCCGGTCCGCATGCTCGGGGAAGTCGACCCCACCCGTCTCGACGAACTCAGCAGTGACGAGGCATTTCTCGGTGACCTCGACACTGCAGCAGCCGATCTCGATGCTTATCTGAGCACCCCGCGCTGGTACCAATCCCAGCAGGCCAAGGGCACATCGTTAGCCGGCGGAATTGCGTACTTCTCCATGGAGTTCGGAGTCAGCGAAGTTCTGCCCAACTACTCCGGTGGATTGGGCATCCTGGCGGGCGATCACCTCAAGGCCGCGTCCGACCTCGGGCTGCCGCTCATCGGCGTCGGACTGCTCTACCGATCCGGCTACTTCCGCCAGTCGCTGACCGCCGACGGTTGGCAGGCCGAGCACTACCCGCCGCACGACCCTCAAGGGTTGCCTCTTCGTTTGCTGACGGACGCAGGCCCGGCTTCCGAAGACGGATCGCCGGTCGTCATTCACGTCGCCATGCCCGGTGGCCGGGTGCTGCGCGCGCGAGTGTGGATCGCTCAGGTCGGACGAGTGCCGTTGCTGCTGCTCGATTCCGACATCGCCGAGAACGACGCGGATCTGCGCGGCGTCACGGACCGTCTCTACGGCGGGGACCAGGATCACCGCATCAAGCAGGAGATCCTCGCGGGTATCGGCGGCGTCCGCGCGGTGCGCGCCTACACCGCGGCGTACGGATTGCCCGATCCCGAGGTGTTCCACATGAACGAGGGGCATGCCGGATTCCTCGGCATCGAACGGATTCGGGAACTTGTCACCACCAGCGGTCTGGACTTCGATTCGGCTCTGGCCGCGGTCCGTGCCGGAACGGTCTTCACGACGCACACTCCGGTTCCCGCCGGAATCGACCGCTTCCCGGCGGATCTGGTCCGTCACTACTTCGGCGGAGCGAACGGCGAGAACGAATCGAGTCTGCTTCCCGGCCTGACCGTCGACCGCATCGTCGGGATGGGGCGTGAAGCCGATCCGTCGATCTTCAACATGGCGCACATGGGTCTTCGCCTGGGCCAGCGAGCCAACGGCGTCTCGAAGTTGCACGGCATCGTCAGCCGCGACATGTTCAACGGTCTCTGGCCGGGCTTCGACGCCGACGAGGTGCCGATCGGTTCGGTCACCAACGGTGTTCACGCGCCGACGTGGGCGGCGCCGGAGTGGATGGACGTGGCCAGGCGGATCGTCGGTCAGGAGCAACTCGAAGAAGCACGCGGGTGGGAGCGCCTGCACGAGTTGTCGGCAACCGAACTGTGGGAAACACGTAATGCGTTGCGCGGCAAGTTGGTCGACGAAGTTCGTCGTCGCGTCCGAGCGTCCTGGCTCGAACGCGGCGCGACCGAGGCCGAACTCGGCTGGACCACTGGAGTATTCGATCCTAACGTCTTGACAGTCGGATTCGCGAGGCGCGTTCCGACGTACAAGCGGTTGACGCTGATGCTGCGTGATCCCGAGCGTCTGCGTGCGATGTTGCTCGACGAGAAACGTCCGGTGCAGTTGGTGGTGGCCGGCAAGTCGCACCCCGCCGACGACGGCGGTAAGGCACTCATCCAGCAGGTCGTGCGGTTCGCCGACGAAGCGGATGTGCGTCACCGCATCGTCTTCCTGCCTGATTACGACATGTCGATGGCCCGCTACCTGTACTGGGGCTGCGACGTGTGGCTCAACAACCCGCTTCGCCCACTCGAGGCGTGCGGTACTTCCGGCATGAAATCCGCGCTCAACGGCGGCCTCAACCTCTCCATTCGCGACGGATGGTGGGACGAGATGTACGACGGCGAGAACGGGTGGGCCATTCCGACGGCCGACGGTGTTCTCGACGACGTGCGGCGTGACGATCTGGAAGCCAGCGCCCTCTACGAACTTCTCGAGCACGCGGTACTGCCGACGTTCTACGACCGTGATGCAGCCGATCTGCCGACGCGCTGGGTCGAGAGGGTTCGCCACACCCTCGAGAATCTGGGCCCGAAGGTGTTGGCATCACGCATGGTTCGTGACTACGCCGTCGACTACTACGCCCCTTCGGCGGAATCAGCTCGAGCGGTAGTGGCGGACGATTTTGCCGGCGCGCGTGAGGTGGCCGAGTTCCGTCGCCGTATCGAGTCGCAGTGGCCGTCGGTCGCCGTCGAGCAGGTTGACGGTTCCGGCCTGCCGGACACCCCGGAGATCGGTGCGACCATCTCTTTGAAAGCCAAGGTCCGCCTCGGCGGCTTGTCGGTCTCGGATGTGGAGGTTCAGGCAGTCCTGGGACGCGTCAGCCCAGGCGAGGAACTCACCGACGTGGTGACGTTCCCGATGACACATTTCGGAACCGAGGACGGAGCCGAGATCTTCGAAGCCGAGGCTGCGCTTCCGGTCTCCGGCTCCGTGGGTTACACCGTGCGGGTGTTGCCGCATCACCGGTTGTTGGTCGATGCCTCCGAACTCGGGTTGGTGACCACTCCGAGCGTCTGACGTAATACATTCTGCCCCGGTCCGTTCGGTCGGTACCGGGGCAGAATTGTGCCCGCGTGAGAACTGGGTCAGGGACGTGAGTCGCGGATGCGGGTGAGTGCCTTGCGGACGACTTCGGGGTTGGTCGTCTCCCAGAACGGAGGCAGTGATGCGCGAAGGTAACCCGCGTATCTCGCCGTGGCCAGACGCGGATCGAGTACGGCCACCACGCCCTTGTCGTCGGTGCTTCGAAGCAGGCGACCCACGCCCTGTGCCAGGAGCAGCGCCGCGTGATTGGCCGAGACGCTGAGAAAGCCGTTACCGCCATGGGATTCGATAGCCTGCTGGCGAGCCATCAACAGTGGATCGTCCGGGCGCGGGAACGGAATCCGGTCCAATATGACGAGGCTCAGTGACGGACCCGGAACATCGACGCCCTGCCACAGGGACAACGTGCCGAACAGTGACGTGGGTTCGTCCTTGGCGAAGGCCTTGACGAGGGTGCCGGTGGCGTCGTCGCCCTGGCACAGGATGGGGGTGTCGAGGCGTTCACGCATCGCCTCCGAGGCGGCTTTGGCGGCGCGCATCGACGAGAACAGGCCGAGGGTGCGTCCGCCCGCAGCCTCGACGAGTTCGGCGATCTCGTCGAGATAGACCGGGGAGAGGCCGTCGCGGCCGGGCGTGGGCAGGTGGCGGGCAATGTAGATGATGCCGGCCTTTGCATGGTCGAAGGGCGACCCGACGTCGAGTGAGTTCCAGCGGAAAGCCGAAGCGTCAGAAGGTGCTTCGGTGCCGATGGCGGTACCCGAGTCGGGGCGCGCGGACGACTCCGCAGGAAGACCCCAGTTGACGGCGAGACCGTCGAACGATCCGCCGACGGTCAGTGTCGCGGAAGTGAGAACGACGGTGGATTCGGCGAACAGTCGCGAGCGCAGCAATCCGCCGACCGAGAGCGGAGCCATCCGGACGGAGCGCCGCACCGATCCGCGGAACTCGTCCGAGGACAGCCAGACGACGTCCTTGCGCTTGGCCGGGTCGGGTTCGTCGAAAGCGGTGAGAATACGCACGGCACTGTCGTGGACGTCGTCGACGGACGAGAGTGCGGCGTTGCGGGCCGCAGCGGCTTCGGGATCTGCAGCAGCCATTCCCGGTTTGGCCGGACCGATAGCGGTGCGCAGCGACCAGGCCGCGTCGCGGATCGCAGCCAGTGCGGGTGCCGCCCCGTCCGGGAGGCCTTCCCAGCGACCTGGGCGCAATTCCTCGAGGAGTCCAGCCCACCCCTCGCCGGCAGCTTCGAGGCGATCGGCATCCTGCTCTTCGGCGATCTTGCCGCAACGCCGGGCCGCGGCACTGATCGAGGCGGCAGTGAGATCGGCCGTGGCGACGCCGGTGACGCGGTCGACCAACTCGTGGGCCTCGTCGATCACCACGACGTCGTGGTCAGGCAGGATCTGGATGCCGGTGATGGCGTCGATCGCGAGCAGTGCGTGGTTGGTGACCACTACGTCGGCCTTCGACGCCTCGACTCGGGCGCGCTCGGCGAAGCAGTCCTCACCGACCGGGCACTGGTTCTTACCGATGCATTCGCGGGAGGTGACACTGACCTGCCGCCACGCCTGATCGGATACGCCCGGCACCAATTCGTCCCGATCACCGGTTTCGGTGTCTGAGGACCATTCGGTGAGGCGGACGACCTCCCGGCCGAGACGCGAGACCGTGAACGGATCGAACAACTCGTCCTCGGGTGGCTGCTCGGACGCGCCGGTATGGATCTTGTTCATGCACAGGTAGTTGTTGCGGCCCTTGAGGATTGCGAACTCTGCGCGTCGGCCGAGTGGCTTCTTCAGGGCATCGGCGAGCCGAGGCAGATCTCGGTCGACGAGCTGACGCTGCAGCGCGATGGTGGCGGTGGACACGACCACGGTGCGTCCCGATTCGACCGCGTGGCGCAGGCTCGGAACGAGGTAGGCGAGCGACTTACCGGTACCGGTGCCGGCCTGGACGGCCAGATGCTCGCCGGTGTCGATCGAGTGCGCCACGGCGGACGCCATCGTCAGCTGACTGGTTCGTTCGGCACCGCCGAGCGACCGCACCGCTGTCTGGAGCAGTTCGGGAACGTTCGGGAGTTGATCGGCCACCCACGAAGGTTAATGGATCCCTACGTCAGAAACGTCCACGGATGATTCCCGGGGTAGTTCACCGGCATTCGAGTCTTCTTGCGACGAGGCCTCGTCTCGCCCGATCAGCTGCACTCCCGCCTCCCGCATCTGCACCAATGCCGACTCGATCGTGGCGGTCGACACACCAGCGGTGAAGGGGAGAAGGACTGTCGTGGCGAACCCCGCGCGCGCGGCATCGACGGCCGTGGCCTTGACACAGTGATCCGTGGCAATTCCGATCACGTCGACGTCGGTGATCTCGTGGGCGCGGAGCCAGTCCTCGAGCGTCGTGCCGTCCTCGGCTGCTCCTTCGAAACCGGAGTAGGCCGCGCTGTAGGCGCCCTTGGAGAAGATCGCCGACCCGGCGACGGAAGCGTCGAACGCCGGATGGAACTCGGCGCCGGCTGTCCCGACGACGCAGTGAACCGGCCAGCTGTCGATGAAGTCGGGATTCTCGGAGAAGTGCGCCCCAGGGTCGATGTGGAAATCGCGAGTCGCGACTACGGCGTCGTACTCGTGGGAGTTGACGAAATCGTTGACGGCTCCCGCAACCGCAGCACCGCCTTCGACTGCAAGAGCTCCACCTTCACAGAAATCGTTCTGAACGTCGACAATTATCAGTGCTTTTGCACTCACTGGTGCTCACCTCCGGTGAATCGAACGGGCACAGCCGAGTCTCCGCGCGAGAGCTTGAGGCCTTCCCACGGCAGGCTCACGAGCCCTGCCTTCAGAACCGCTCTGCTCTCTTCGAGCGTCGGCGCGCTGTCGACGACCTTGCCTTCGCGAACCAGCGGGATCAGCAGTTCGGTCGCTCCGTCCGCCTCGGAGACAGGTGACGGTGATCCGGCGGGGTAGATGACTTCTTCGACGATCGTGCCGGTCGGACGCACTACGCGCAGTGCCTTCTTTGCGCCGCCGCGAGATGCCTTGTTGGTGCTTCTCTTCTCGACCGCGATTCCGTCGACCTCGACAAGTTTGTAGACCATGCCGGCGGTGGGGGCGCCTGATCCGGTGACCAGGGAAGTGCCGACGCCGTACGAGTCGACGGGTTCGGCGCGCAGAGCCGCGATCGCGTACTCGTCCAGGTCGCCGGAGACGACGATGCGTGTTTTGGTAGCACCGAGATCGTCGAGTTGTTGGCGTACCTGACGAGCAAGAACGCCGAGATCGCCGGAGTCGATGCGAACCCCGCCCAGCTCGGGACCGGCAACGGCGACAGCCGTTTTCACACCCTCGGTGATGTCATAGGTATCGACGAGCAACGTGGTGGATACGCCGAGTGCCGCGACCTGACCGCGGAATGCCGCTGCCTCGTCCGGACCGTCTTCGGTGGTGTGCAGGAGAGTGAAGGCGTGCGCGCTGGTACCTGCACTGGGTACGTCGTGACGCCGCGCGGCTTCGAGGTTGGAGGTGGCGTCGAAGCCGGCGAGATACGCGGCACGTGAAGCGGCGACGGCGGCCTGTTCGTGTGTACGACGCGAGCCCATCTCGATCATCCGTCGACCGCCCGCTGCGCTCACCATGCGGGCTGCGGCCGAAGCGATCGCGCTGTCGTGGTTGAGGATCGAGAGAATCAAGGTTTCGAGGATGACGCACTCGGCGAAAGTTCCGCGGACCGAAAGGATCGGTGATCCGGGGAAGTAGAAATCGCCCTCGCGGTAGCCGTCGATGTCACCGGAGAATCGATAGTTGCGCAGCCACTCGACGGTCGTGTCGTCGAGGAACTTTGCAACGATCGCCAGTTCCGGTTCACCGAACCGGAACTGCTCGAGTGCGTCGAGAAGGCGCTCGGTACCGGCGACGACGCCGTAGCGACGACCGTCTGGCAGCCGCCGTGCAAATACCTCGAAACTGCAGTTGCGGAAGGCAGATCCGTCGGCGAGAGCCGCCGAGAGCATGGTCAGTTCGTACTGATCGGTGAGCAGTGCGGTGCTGGCACCGGCGTCGCGGATGTCGGAAATTTGCGTAGGCACGCACACAACTCTATGCGCGAGACGACGTGGGTGGGTGTTGTCGCCTCTCGTCGCGCCGTACCCTGGATACATGGTTTTCGGCGGCGCGACCGTGTCCGGCACTTACTCGGCGAACGTAACGATGAGAGGCGCTACGGCTTCCTCTCCTCAAGCCACGCCCGAGCAATCGGAGGCTGTTTCGACCATCGAAGCCGCAGATCGGCCCTGGGTGACCATCGTCTGGGACGACCCGGTCAATCTCATGCATTACGTGACTTACGTGTTCCAGAAGTTGTTCGGCTACAGCAAAGCCAAGGCCACCGACCTGATGATGCAGGTCCATTCGGAGGGCAAGGCCGTGGTCTCGAGCGGTTCGCGCGACAAGATGGAGGCCGATGTTCGTCGCCTCCACGCTGCCGGTCTCTGGGCCACGATGCAACGCGACGACACCTGAGAAAAGCACTTTTTCGACCGATTTGTTCGCCTAACTCGTAGACGGGAGTCCGACGCGTGCGGACGTGGAGTAGGAAGAGTTCACTCGGCGGAGTGAAGTTCAAGTCCGAGATGGACGGCCACGAGGCGGCGGTTCTGCGCTCGCTCGTGGAGTCGGTGACCGGGCTTCTCGACGAGCGCGCGTCTTCGGCGCCGCAAGACGAGCTCGCCGCGCTGACGGGTCTTCGTACCGGAAATTCGGAGACGCCCGACAATCCGGTGTTGGCGCGTTTGCTTCCCGACTTCCAGCGCACCGATCCGGACAAGGTCGCTCCGGACAGTGACGATCTCGACGACGCCGGCGCCAATGTCAACGGCGCGCTGCGCAGTTTGCACGAACCCGAGATCATCGACGCCAAGCGTGAGTCCGCTCGCATGTTGTTGGCTTCGCTTCCGGAGGCCGGCGGCAAGGTCGTTCTCACGCAGGAACAGGCCGACGCATGGCTGTCCTCGCTCAACGACGTCCGTCTCGCGCTCGGAACCAATCTCGGCATCGACGCCGACACCCCGGAGAGCCTCGAACCCGACGACCCGCGAGCCCCGCATCTCGACGTCTATCACTGGTTGACGTGGATGCAGGACTCCCTCGTCCAGGCGCTCATGCCATGACCACAACGCGGACCGGGCCCACTGATTCACTGACAGATGTCGCCGGCCTCGCCGTCGGTCATCACCACAAGCTCGACGAGGGAGCCACTCTCGGAAGCGGCGCAGCCACCGGCTGCACGGTCGTGCTCGCGTCGGCCGGTGTGGTCGCCGGAGTCGACGTCCGGGGCGGCGGTCCGGGTACCCGCGAGACCGATCTGCTCGACCCGAGCCATTCGGTCCAGCAGGTCAATGCCGTGCTGTTGACCGGCGGTAGTGCCTACGGACTTGCCGCGGCCGACGGAGTGATGCGCTGGCTCGAGGAACACGATCACGGGATCGCGATGGGCGCTCCCGGCCAGGTGGTACCGATCGTGCCCGGCGCCGTGATCTTCGATCTGCCGGTGGGGGACTGGACCGTTCGTCCGACCGGCGATTTCGGATTCCTCGCTGCCGACACTGCTTCGCGCGAATTCGCCACGGGCACGGTCGGCGCGGGGGTAGGTGCCAGAGCCGGAGCGCTCAAGGGTGGGGTGGGAACGGCCAGCGTCGTGATCGCCGACGGCCCCGCCGAGGGGACTACGGTCTCCGCCTTGATCGTGGCGAATCCGGTGGGTTCGGTCTTCGACCCCAGAACAGGCCTGCCGTGGGGCGTCGGCTCGGACGGCGCGGAGTCGTTCGGCGTCAGGCTCCCCGACGCGTCCGAACTCGCGGCGGCCAATGCCGTTGCAGCCAAGGGAACTGTCCTCAACACCACGATCGGTGTGGTCGCCACTGACGCCGCCTTGACGAAAGCCGGGTGCCGACGCGTCGCCGTCGCAGGTCATGACGGCCTGGCCCGAGCGATTCGGCCCGCACATTCGCCGCTCGACGGCGACACGATCTTTGCGCTCGCCACCGGTGATCACACTCCGAATTCGGAGATCACGGTTCCGGACGCTTTCCCGAACGATCTGCCGATACTCGACGCGGTGTGCGCGGCTTCGGCCCAGGTGGTCGAACGTGCGATCGTCACAGCGATTCTCGACGCCACGTCGGTAGCCGGAATCCCGAGCTACCGCGAACTCTTCCCGTCCGCATTTCTCTAGGCAGCACTCCTGGAATCGGCGGTAATCTCGAATTGAGCCTGGTCGCAAGTGACCGGATCAGAAGACCGGATCGACGGTGGAGGACGCACACGATGACGATGGATTTCAACAGTCCGGACTTCGGCACCCGGACGCCGGCACGGAAATCCGGTCCGCCCTCGGTGTGGAAGCAGTCGGCCGTGTTGGTGGGCGGCTTCGCGATCCTGCTCTACGTGATCGAGATCGTGGATGTCATCTCCGGTCAGAACGTCCAGAACGCCGGCGTCACCCCGCGCACGCTCGACGGCCTGTGGGGAATCCTGTTCGCCCCGGTGTTGCACGACGACTGGGGTCATCTGATCGCCAACACCATTCCGGTGCTGATCCTCGGATACCTCGTGCTGGTGTCGGGAATTGCGCGGGGACTCGCGGCGACCGGCATCATCTGGGTGATCGGCGGCGTCGGGACCTGGTTGTTCGCCGGCTCGAACTCGAATCACGTCGGTGCGTCCGTGCTGATCTTCGGCTGGGTCACCTACCTGCTGGTGCGCGGGTTCTTCACGCGGAGTTTCACACAGATCCTGATCGGCGTTGCCGTCTTCGTCGTGTACGGCGGAGTGCTGTGGGGCGTTCTGCCGAGCGATCCACGGGTTTCCTGGCAAGGGCATCTGTTCGGAGCGATCGGCGGCGTGGTTGCCGCCTGGGCGTTGACGTCGGGGGAGAGGGCCAAGCGCGCCGGGTCGGCGCCGGCCGTTCGACCACCGAGTTTCTGAACGGACGTGGGTCACACCCTCACTGCGGTGTGACTTCGACGCGCCAAAACCACCAAGAGCTTTTTCCCAGACGGGTAGACGTGGCAGCATGACCGGTATGCGCATGACCGTCCTGGGGTGTTCCGGCAGCGTCACGGGTCCGGATTCACCGGCTTCGGGATACCTGCTCACGGCACCGGGAACTCCGCCGCTCGTGATCGACTTCGGCCCGGGAGTTCTTGGGGCGTTGCAGCGATACGCCGATCCGGGCGAGGTGACGATCCTGCTTTCGCACCTTCATGCGGACCACTGTCTCGACATGCCCGGCCTGCTCGTCTGGCGTCGCTATCACCCCAACCCGCCGGTCGGCCGTGCTCTGGTTTACGGCCCCACCGACACCGCGTGCCGCATCGGAGTGTCCTCCGCCGAGTGCGCCGGCGAGATGGACGACATCTCCGACACCATCGACGTCCGGCTCTGGGCCGAGAACGAGCCGGTGACGTTCGGTGAACTGAGCGTCGTCGCCCGCCGGATGAATCATCCACCCGAGGCTTACGGTTTCCGGATCACCGGCGCCGACGGCCGCGTCCTCGTCTATACAGGCGACACCGGTATGTGCGACAACGTCGTCGAACTCGCGCGTGGTGCAGACGTGTTGCTCTCCGAAGCGTCGTGGACCGACAGTCCGGATCGCCCCGAGGGAGTTCACCTCTCCGGTAAGGAAGCCGGCCGTGTGGCTGCGCTCGCCGGCGTCAAGGAACTTCTCCTCACGCACATCCCGCCGTGGACATCGCGTGAAGACGTGATCGCCGAAGCGAAATCCGAATTCTCCGGACCGGTCCATGCCGTCTCCGCCGGAAGTGTCTACGACATCTGATTCCCCTCACATTCGGTGCAGCGCTCACCGGGCGACCGCTAGGCTCACGAAGGTGACTACACGAGAAGACGGTAGGGCGGACGACGAGCTCCGCACGGTCAAGATCACCCGCGGGTTCACCAGTCACCCGGCCGGATCCGTTCTGGTCGAGTTCGGGAACACTCGCGTCATGTGCACGGCCAGCGTCGAAGAGGGTGTACCCCGCTGGCGCAAGGGCTCCGGCTTGGGTTGGCTGACAGCCGAATACGCGATGCTTCCCGCCGCCACGCACACACGCAGTGGCCGCGAATCGGTCAAGGGCAAGGTCGGCGGCCGCACGCAGGAGATCAGTCGACTCATCGGCCGATCACTTCGAGCGTGCATCGATCTCGCGGCAATCGGTGAGAACACCATCGCCCTCGACTGTGATGTCCTCCAAGCCGACGGTGGCACTCGCACCGCGGCAGTGACGGGGGCATACGTGGCCCTGGTCGACGCCGTGACGTACCTGCGCGCAGCCGACCTGCTCTCCGACCCACAGCCCATCTCGTGTGGCATAGCGGCCGTCAGCGTCGGGGTCGTGGACGGACGAGTGCGTCTCGACCTTCCGTACGAAGAGGATTCGCGTGCTGAGGTCGACATGAATGTCGTGGCCACCGATACCGGCACGCTGGTGGAAATTCAGGGAACCGGTGAGGGCGCCACCTTCCCACGCTCGACGCTGGACAAGCTGCTCGACTCCGCTCTGGCTGGTTGTGAGCAACTTTTCGAGATCCAGCGTCAAGCGTTGGCCGAGCCGTATCCCGGGGTGCTACCCGAACCGAAGAATCCGGAACCCAAGAAGAAGTTCGGTGCCTGAGCTGTGAGCGTACGAGTACTGGTTGCCAGCCGAAATGCCAAGAAACTGAAGGAACTTCACCGGGTGCTCGACGCCGCCGGAGTGAGCGGAATCGAACTGGTCGGGCTCGACGAGGTCCCGCCGTTCCCCGAAGCCCCCGAGACCGGAGCGACGTTCGAGGAGAATGCGCTCGCCAAAGCGCGTGACGGAGCAGCTGCAACCGGAATGCCCTGCATCGCAGACGATTCCGGTGTCGAGATCGACGCACTCAACGGTATGCCCGGCGTGCTGTCCGCGCGATGGTCGGGCAATCACGGAAACGACGGCGCCAACACGGCTCTGGTCCTGGCTCAGCTGGGAGACGTGCCAGACGAGCGTCGAGGCGCGGCGTTCGTCTCCGCCTGTGCACTGGTGATCCCCGGCGGCGACGAGACCGTCGTGCGCGGCGAATGGCGCGGGGTGATCGGCCGCGAACCAGCCGGCGACGGCGGCTTCGGATACGACCCCATCTTCCGTCCGGACGGCGACACCCGCTCGGCCGCAGAACTCACCCCGGCCGAGAAGGATGCGGCGTCACATCGAGGGCGCGCGCTCGTACAGCTCGTTCCCGCGCTGGCGGCACTGGCCGGCTGAACCGAATCCGAAAAGTGGAGCCCTGAACGCGTCTGCGTTCAGGGCTCCACTTTTTGAAACTCTCAGAGCTGGTAAGCCTGCTTCACCTGGGCGGTTCGCTTGTGCTCGAACACGAACGACAGGAACGGGATCGTGCCGGCGAGCGCGGTGGCAACCGTCGTACCGGGCTTCCACCGGGCCTTGATCGCCAAGTCGATCGTGAATACGAGATAGAGCATGTAGAACAGGCCGTGGATCTGGCCGATGTAGAACAACCACGACGGTGCGTCCGCCGAATTGTCGAGAATCAGGTACTTGTAGACCATCTCACCGGTCAGGAACAGCAGCCAGAGGCCGGTGATCCAGGCGAGAACGCGGTATCGGACCAGCGCCGACGCAACCTTCTTCTGCTTTTCTGCGTTGACTGCGGGGGTAGCGATGCTCGCTTCCGAACCGGTACTCACGTCGTGCTCCTATCGGACTCGCGAGCGGCGAGCTGCGCAAGGTAGTCGTTGTATTCCAGCATTTGGCGGGCTTCAGGGTCGTCGACGTCGAGGTTCACATCGTCGAACTCGGCCCGCGGGCGTTGCGGCAAGAGGTCGGCGGGAATCTCACGCGGCTCAGCGGCGGCTTCCTCGGCTTCGGCCTCTTCGGGGTCCACGTCTTCGAGCTGAACGAACTTGCGATACGCGTACACGACAAACGCCGCGAACAGCGGCCACTGGAACGCGTACCCGAGATTCTGTCCCGAGCCTCCGACGGCTTCGAAGCGCTCCCACTGCCACCAGCCGAGCGCGAGGCAGCCGGCAGCTGACACGATGACCAGCAGAATCAGCGCAGGTCGGCGTTTAGTAGCGTTCTTGGACACACTAAGACGGTACCTGAGAGCTATAGTGCCTCGCCCTGCGATCTCCGACACGGTGTCGTAGAAGCCGTGCCACGGCGTGTCGTAGGAGCCGTGCCACGGCGTGTCGTAGAGGCCGTGCCACGGCGTGTCGTAGAAGCCGCTCCACAGCACCTGTGCGCTATGCCCATCCTCACCCGCAACGCCAGGGCACTGAACACATTCTCCCGGCTGTGCTGCATCGATAACCTCGGCGCGTATCCGAAAGCAGGGGAGTGTTTGATGCACATCAGAGTGATTCGCCCGGTCATCGACACCACACTGACTCCGGCGGTGACAGACGAGGTGGAGCACTGGGCGGCGCCCGGCACGACGGTCGACGTCGTTTCGCTGCCTACCGGTACGGCGAGCATCGAGTCCGAGTACGACGAGGCACTTGCCGGCCCCGGGATCGTGCAGCGGGTCGAAGAGGCGGCAGCCGACGGCGTCGACGGTGTATTCATCACGTGTTTCGCCGATCCCGGAGTGCATGCCGCCCGAGAGGTCATCGACGCTCCGGTGGTCGGCGGCTTCGAGCCGTCATTTCTGACAGCGATGAGTCTGGGCGATCGCGTCGGTGTCGTGACCATCCTGCCGAACGTCGTGCCGATGCTCCGATCGCTCACTCGGCGGTATGGGCTGGACAATCGGCTGGGCAGTATTCGAGTCGTGGACATGCCGGTGCTGGGCCTCACCGATCGGGAGGAACTGATCGATCGACTGGCCGCTCAGGCGTCTGCGGCAGTGGAGAACGGTGACGCCGACTCCGTCGTTCTCGGTTGCACCGGGATGCTCGGTGTGACCAGTGCGGTCCGAGACAGGCTGCATGGCAAAGGGATTCACGTTCCGGTTGTGGATCCGACGGCCTCGGCGATCACCTGGTTGGAGAGCTCGGTCCGTCTGGGGCTGACACCGAGTCGGACGACGTACATGACTCCACCGGTCAAGGATCGAAAGCGCTGACCTTGCTCACGAGAACCGAAAAGCCCCGCCGGATCAGATCCGGCGGGGCTCTTCGTTGTGCGCGAGGGGGGACTTGAACCCCCACGTCCTGAGACACTGGAACCTAAATCCAGCGCGTCTGCCAATTCCGCCACTCGCGCGCGGAATTCAAAGGATACGCGAGTGGAATCGCTCGCGGGCACACCACCCTGGTCGGGATGCGCCCGCCCGCTCTCAGGCCGTTTCGGCGAGTGGATCCGCTGCGGGCGGCATGGTGGATTTCTTCGACCGGCGAGGTTGCTCGGCCGTGCGTTGATATCGCCACGCAGCGTGGGTGAGCGTTTGAACATCGACATCGAGATGTTCGGCAACCGCAACGAGCAACTCGGCTGCGTCGGTGCTCGACAACAATTTCTCGCTACTGCTTGCTTCGGTGGCGAACCGTGCAAGTAGATCTATCGAAGTTACCGTCAACTTCCCGGACAGGAACACCAGCGTCTCGAAGGTCCTGGGGCCGAGCCCCGGAACGGAGACAACTGCCGAACGGAGGCTTTCGGTGTCCTCGACGTCGGCACTGGACCGGCAACCGGATTCGACGAGCGCCTTGGCCGCGCGAGCCGCACCCTCGGCTTTGGTGAAGTAGTTGCCCGGCACGCGCTGGCGATTGCCGAGAATCGTTGCGAGCTCGTCGCCACGGTCGGTGAAGGCGGCGAGAGCGGGCAAGCTGTCGAGGCGATCGTCGGCGGCTACCGAGCGGTGTGTGCGCCAACGGTCGACGACGGCGCGGACTCCGGTCTTCGGTGTTCCATAGGCGGCGCGCGACGAGAAGATCGCATCGAGAAGGGCGGCTTCGGACTCGCGCGGCCATCCCTGATTCCAATGCGGCCACGCCTCGCGCGGAAGCTCGGCGCCGATGAATTCGGCCGCTCTGACTACGTCTGTGTCTTTCATGATTTCTCCCCCCGAGAAGTTGTCCGGTGTGGACGCGCTGAACGTAGCGAGGGAGTCCGACAGATTGTGGCCCGGAACGCACGGGATCGACCGTCCGTCAAGGAGGTCACGAATTGGTAACAATAAATATGAGGGGTTCCTCAGGTTTCTGAAAATCCCGGTAACAGTCCCAGGCAGGGCGTTCGCGACCTACTCGCGAGTCACTTTCTCGAAGTCTCGTGAGGAAGATCACGGCCCCGAAAGTCCAGATTTCCAGGGTGCCGACAAACGTGAGGAAATCCTCATGATTCTGTGTAAACCTTGTCTTGCACGAACGCCCTGACTCCGTCGATTCTCTCGACGAATTCGCGAGCACTTCAGCCGGGCAGCACACCGCAAATCCCACCTCGCCGCAGAGGTGACCAGGAGAGGACGTACGCGTGACGATCGATGACACGACACCTACAGGAAACGGACGCGACTCGAAGGGTGGACGCCGTTTCGGCGTCGATGGGGGACAGTCCCGCACGACCAGCAAAGGTGCCCTCGTCGATTCGCTGAACAACGGCGTTTCCTACGCAATCGCTTTCGGTGGACAGGGCGCTCCCTGGCTCACCTCGCTCGAGGAGCTCAGCCGTGACAACGGACTGGAGCCCGTTCTGACCGATCTGGTCAATGACGCAGCAGCACGCCTCGCGCCCGTCGCGCAGGATCTCCTCGTGGTTCGCCCGGTCGGATTCGATCCGATCGCGTGGATGCTCGAAGCCGAGATCGTCGACGAAGAAGAAGGTGAGAAGTCGGCCGGGCCTTCCGCTGCCGCGCTCACCGCAGCTCCGGTGTCACTCCCGGGCGTCTTCCTCACGCAGCTTGCGGCGTTGCGTGCACTCTCCGCTCAGGGTCTGGATGTAGCCGGTAACCCGCCGGCTGCCGTCATCGGCCACTCGCAGGGCCTTCTGGCCACGGCTGCCGTAGCCGCGCAGGGCAATGACGACGGTGAACTCCTCGCCGTCGCACAGCTCGTCGGTGCTGCTGCCAGCTTGGTCGGCCGTCGCCGCGGCGTCATCGCCGGCGCCTCCGCGAAGCCGATGGTTGCGGTCTCGGGCGTCGATCCCGAGCGTCTCGCCGCCATCGTCGCCGAGCTTGCCGAGGGTGTGGCGCCTGAGCGCGCGGCTGTCCTCGCCATCCGCAACGGCCGTCGCCGCGTCGTTCTCGCCGGGCCGCCCGCTGAGCTGGCACGCGTGCAAGAGCGTTGTGAACAGATCGAAGCCGAGGAAGCCCGCGAGCGTGAGGGTAAGAAGCGTGGCGGTTCCGTCTTCGCGCCGTCCTTCGATCCGCTCGACACCGAAATCGGCTTCCATCACCCCGCATTGACCGAGGCCGTCGAACTCGTCGGCAGCTGGGCGACCCGTTGCGGTCTCGACGCGGACCGTGCGCGCGAACTTGCGCAGGGTGTCCTCGTCGATCCGGTCGACTGGGTCGAGGCTGTCGACGGCGCAATCTCCGCCGGCGCCAAGTGGATTCTCGATCTCGGACCCAGCGATCAGCTGACCCGTATGACGTCCTCTTCGCTGCGTGGACAGGGCATCGGCATCATTGCCGCAGCCACCCGCGGCGGACACCGCAATCTGCTCACCCCCGGTGCAGCACCTGAGGTCTCACGTTCGTGGTCCGAGTTCGCGCCGAAGCCCGTTGCGCTTCCCGGCGGCCGTATCGGCGTCGAGACCGCGTTCACGAAGCTGACCGGTCGTTCACCCATCCTGCTAGCAGGTATGACGCCGACGACGGTCGACGCCAAGATCGTTGCCGCGGCAGCCAATGCCGGTCACTGGGCCGAGCTTGCCGGTGGCGGGCAGGTCACCGAAGAAATCTTCGAAGACCGTGTCGCAGAGCTGAAGATGCTGCTCGAGCCGGGCCGCGCGGTCCAGTTCAACTCCCTGTTCCTCGACCCGTACCTGTGGAAGCTGCAACTCGGTGGCAAGCGCCTCGTGCAGCGTGCCCGTACCGCCGGTGCTCCCATCGACGGCGTCATCGTCACCGCCGGTATCCCGGAACTCGAAGAGGCTGTTGCTCTCATCGACGAGTTGTCCGAGATCGGCATCACCAACATTGCATTCAAGCCCGGCACCGTGGCGCAGATCCGCTCCGTGATCCGCATCGCCAACGAGGTTCCGAACTTCCCGGTCATCGTCCACATCGAAGGCGGCCGCGCCGGCGGACACCACTCGTGGGAAGACCTCGACGACCTGCTCCTCGACACGTACGCCGAGCTGCGTACACGCCCGAACCTGGTCATCTGCGTCGGTGGCGGCATCGGAACACCCGAGCGCGCAGCTGATTACCTGACCGGTCGCTGGTCCGCCGCAGCCGGTTTCCCGGCCATGCCCGTCGACGGCATCCTGGTCGGCACCGCAGCCATGGCGACTCTCGAGGCCACCACCTCTCCCGAGGTCAAGCAGCTCCTCGTCGACACACCCGGTACGCCGGACTGGGTCGGTGCAGGTACCGCTGAAGGCGGAATGGCCTCCGGCCGTAGCCAGCTCGGTGCCGACATCCACGAGATCGACAACGCGGCTTCGCGTACCGGGCGCCTCCTCGACGAGGTTGCCGGCGATTCCGAGGCAGTGGCCGAGCGCCGCGACGAGATCATCGCCGCCCTCGACGTCACCGCCAAGCCGTACTTCGGCGACGTCGAGACCATGACGTACGCACAGTGGCTGCGCCGCTACCTCGAGCTGACCGTCGGCATCGACGCGGCGAAGGAATTCGACTGCGGCGCCGATCTTCAGGACGCCATCGTCGAGGCGACGTCGAGCCCGTGGCTCGACATCACCTGGCGTGCTCGCTTCGGCGAGATGCTCCAGCGCACCGAGGCGCGTCTGCACCCGGTCGACCGCGGCCCGATCCCCACGCTGTTCGCTGACGCCGAGACCCTCGAGCGCCCCGAGGCTGCAATCTGCGCACTGCAGGCGTCGTACCCGGACTACTCGACCACCGTTCTGCATCCCGCAGACGTCTCGTTCTTCATCTCGTTGTGCAAGACGCCGGGCAAGCCGGTCAACTTCGTTCCCGTCGTCGACGGTGACGTGCGTCGTTGGTGGCGCAGCGACTCCCTGTGGCAGGCACACGACCCCCGCTACACCGCCGATCAGGTTTGCGTCATCCCCGGCACCGTTGCCGTCGCCGGCATCACCCGTGTCGACGAGCCGGTCGGTGACCTGCTCGATCGCTTCGAGAAGGCGACCTACGACGAATTGGTTGCTGCCGGAACCACTCCGGTTGCACTCGCGAGCCGTCGCCACCAGGATTCCGCACCCGGACTTCTCGACGCCGTTCTCTCGGCTCCTGACCTCCAGTGGGCCGGCCGCCTGACCCAGAACCCCGTCCGTCGTCTCGGCGACCTCGACGAGTGGAGTGCAGAGTCTGCCGACAAGGCAGTTCACGGCACCACCGGTTCCAGTCTGACCGTCGTCGATTCCTCGCACGTGCTGCTTTCGGTTCCGTTGGTGGCAGGCAAGTCGGTCGACATCACGATCACGATCCCCGAGTCCGTCGTCGACGGCGGCGCTCCGGTTGTCACCGAAGCCGATGCCGAAGGTGCGATGTCCGCGCTCCTGGCAGTTGCTGCCGGACAGGAACTTCCGACAGTCAAGAACGGCAAGGCTCGCCTCAACGTCGCGTGGGTTCCCGATCGCATCGCCGATCACGCCGGTGTCACCGGTTCCGGTCTGCCCGCCACGCTCAGTGTCAGCGGCAAGGCTGTTCCGGACGTCGTCGTCGGAGCATGCTGGCCTGCAGTGTTCGCAGTCCTCGGCGCAGCCAAGCTCGACAGTCTTTCCGTTATCGAAGGCATGCTCGACCTGGTCCACCTCGACCACACCGTCGACTTCGTCGGTGAACTTCCCTCCGAGACAAGCATTCTCGTGGTCAATGCCGAGGTCGCCTCGGTTCTCGACACCGACCTCGGTCGTGTCGTCGAGGTCAAGGTCGAGGTCGGTGCCATGCTCGGCGAGGGCCTCGACGCCCCCGCAGTCGTCACCATGACCGAGCGTTTCGCGATCCGCGGACGCACCGGTGCAGGCGAACTCGCCGACCCGGCTCGCGCCGGTGGATCGATCAGCGATGCGGCTGTCGACACCTCGCGTCGTCGTCGCCGTGACGCGAAGATCCTCGCTCCGGTCAGCATGGGCGCCTTCGCTCAGGTTTCCGGTGACCACAACCCGATTCACACCTCCGACAACGCCGCTCTGCTGGCCGGCCTCGGAACGCCGATCGTGCACGGCATGTGGCTCTCCGCCGCAGCGCAGCAGGTAGTCACCGCAGTCGACCCGGCCGAGACCCGCGTCCCGCCGCGCCGCCTGACCGCCTGGACAGCTCGCTTCCTCGGGATGGTTCGACCCGGCGCCGAGATCGACGTCCGTGTCGATCGTGTCGGTATCGACCAGGGCGCGGAAATCGTCGAGGTCGGCTGCCGCATCGACGGTGAACTGGTCATGGTCGCCACCGGCCGCACCGCCGCGCCGAAGACCGTCTACGCCTTCCCCGGCCAGGGCATTCAGCGCCCGGGCATGGGCCTCGACGCTCGCGCACGCTCCAAGGCCGCCCGCGACGTCTGGGAGCGCGCGGACAAGCACACTCGTAAGGCACTCGGATTCTCGATTCTCGCTGTCGTGCGCGACAACCCGGTGACCGTCAAGGCCCGTGGTGTCGAGCACAGGCATCCCGACGGTGTCCTGCACCTGACTCAGTTCACCCAGGTGGCCATGGCCGTTCTCGGTGTTGCCCAGGTTGCCGAGCTGCGCGAATCCGGAACCTTCATCGAGGATTCCCTTCTGGCCGGTCACTCGGTCGGTGAGTACAACGCACTCGCCGCTGTCGCCGAGGTTTTCCCGCTCGAAGCACTTCTCGAGGTCGTCTTCCAGCGTGGCTCCGCCATGCACCAGCTCGTTCCCCGTGACGAAGCCGGACGCTCCGACTACCGCATGGCCGCTATTCGCCCGTCGCAGATCGGTGTTTCCGACGACGACGTGCAGGGCTTCGTCGCCGGTGTCGCCGAGACCTCCGGTGAGTTCCTCGAAATCGTCAACCTGAACCTGCGCGGCAGCCAGTACGCCATCGCCGGTTCGGTAGCCGGTCTCGACGCACTCGAGGTCGAAATCGATCGTCGCCGAGCAGAATTCGGTGGCAAGCGGGCATACATCCAGGTTCCCGGCATCGACGTGCCGTTCCACTCCACCGTCCTTCGCGGTGGCGTGGCGGACTTCCGCGTGTGCCTGCAGGACTTGCTCCCGCACGACATCGACCCGGACATCCTGATCGGCCGCTACATCCCGAACCTGGTTCCGAAGCCGTTCTCGCTGCGTCGTGACTTCGTTCAGGAAATCGCCGACCTGGTGCCGTCCGAGCCGCTGCAGGAAGTCCTCGCAGACTTCGACAGCTACGCAACGCGCACTCACGAGTTGTCCCGCATCATCCTGATCGAGCTGCTGGCTTGGCAGTTCGCCAGCCCGGTCCGTTGGATCGAGACGCAGGACCTGCTCTTCGGTGACGAGTCCGAAGGTGGACTCGGGGTCGAACGCTTCGTCGAGATCGGTCTCGGCGCTGCCCCGACCGTTGCAAACCTCGCGTCGCAGACCCTCAAGCTGCCGGGCCGCTTCGGCTACCCGGTCGAGGTTCTCAACGTCGAGCGCGAAGCCGCGATCGTCTACGGCACCGACGTCGACCCCGCTGTCGATGACGACGACGAGATCGAAGCGCCTGCCGCGCAGGCTGCTCCGGCCGCCGCGGCCGCTGCTCCGGTTGCCGCTGCCGCGCCGGCTGCACCTTCGGGTGGACCGCGTCCGGACGACCTCACCTTCAAGGCGCCCGACGCCACGAAGGTCCTGATCAGCCTGTGGACCAAGCTCCGTCCCGATCAGGTCGGCCCCGCGGACACGATCGAGGCACTGTGCGACGGCGTTTCCTCGCGTCGCAACCAGCTTCTGGTCGACCTCGGCTCCGAGCTCTCCCTCGGTGCCATCGACGGGGCCGCAGACGCCGACATGGGCTCCCTGGGGGCAACCGTCGACAAGCTCGCCCGTACGTACAAGCCGTTCGGACCGGTGCTCTCCGATTCGATCAACGATCACCTGCGTAAGGTCTTCGGCCCCTCGGGCAAGCGTCCCGGCTACATCGCCGACCGCGTCAAGAAGGTCTGGGAACTGGGCGACGGCTGGGCACACCACGTCACCGCAGCAGTGGCTCTCGGTACCCGTGACGGCGCCAGCATCCGCGGCGGCGACCTCGGTGGCCTGAGCTCCGGCGCACTGGCCGACGCGGCAGCAGTGGACGCAGTCATCGACAGCGCAGTTGCCTCGGTCGGGTCTGCTCGTGGAGTCAGCGTCTCGTTGCCCGCTACCGGCGGCGGAAGCGGCGGAACCGTCGACGCAGCCGCTCTGGGTGAGTTCACCGAGAACATCACCGGTCGCAACGGCGTTCTGGCCTCGGCCGCACGCCTGGTACTCGAGCAGCTCGGACTGAACGAAGAAACGGCAGTCGCGACGGTCGAGGACACCGAACTGGTCGACCTGGTCTCGGCTGAACTCGGCTCCGACTGGCCGCGTCTGGTTGCTCCGGCATTCGACGCGCAGAAGGCCGTTCTGCTCGACGACCGCTGGGCAAGTGCGCGTGAGGATCTCGCTCGCATTTGGCTCGGTGACACCGCGTTGTCGGTCGAGAACTTCATCGGTGCCGGCTCCACCGTCGCCGCACAGGCGAAGTGGTGGGCCACCCGTGCGACCGACGAAGGCCGCACCGCACTCGCCGAGGTCTACACCCGCATCGCTGATGCGGCTGCTGCGGCAGAATCCGACGCACCCGAGTGGGCAGGCGAGGTCGCAGTAGTGACGGGCGCCAGCAAGGGTTCCATCGCGGCAGCGGTCACGGGCAAGCTCCTTGCCGGTGGCGCAACGGTATTCGTGACCACCTCGCGACTCGACGGTCAGCGTCTCGGCTTCTACCGCGACCTGTACCGCGAGAACGCTCGCGCCGGTGCCGCCCTCTGGGTGGTTCCCGCGAACATGGCGTCGTACACCGACGTCGACGCGCTGATCGACTGGATCGGCAACGAGGCCACCGAAAACGCGGGCGGCGCAAAGAAGCTCATCAAGCCGGCCATGACGCCGACGATGCTCTTCCCGTTCGCAGCTCCCCGTGTCGGCGGTGAACTTTCCGACGCCGGCGCTCGCGCCGAAATGGAAATGCGCGTGTTGCTCTGGTCGGTGGAGCGCCTCATCGGCGGTCTCTCGAAGATCGGTTACGACAGCGACGTCGACACGCACCTGCACGTGGTGCTGCCCGGTTCGCCGAACCGCGGAACATTTGGTGGTGACGGTGCTTACGGTGAGGCCAAGGCTTCGTTGATCGCCGTGGTGAACCGTTGGAAGGCCGAGCGCAACTGGGCCGAGCGGGTCACGTTGGCACACGCCGTCATCGGTTGGGTTCGCGGAACCGGACTCATGGGTCACAACGATCCGATCGTCGACGCAGTCGAAGCTGCGGGCGTCCGCACCTGGTCCACCCAGGAGATGGCGACCCAGCTACTGAAGACGGCAACGCGTGAGTCGCGTCGCGCTGCTGCAGAGGCTCCGCTCGAGGTCGACCTGACCGGTGGGCTCGCCGAGGCGAACCTCGACCTCGCCGCACTGGCCAAGGAAGCTGCCGAGGTGGCCGAGATCGCCGAGGCCGTCGACGAAGCAGTGGACGAGTCCAGCATCCTGGCGCTGCCCGCGCCGGCTCGCATCGACGACTCGGTCAAGGCTCCGAGCTGGCCCGAACTGGACGTCACCCCCGCGGACCTCGTGGTCATCGTGGGTGCCGGAGAGCTCGGACCCTACGGTTCCTCGCGTACCCGCTTCGAGATGGAGGTCGACGAGCAGCTCTCTGCCGCAGGCGTTCTCGAATTGGCGTGGAACACCGGACTCATCGTCTGGGAGAACGACCCCAAGCCGGGCTGGTACGACGTCGAATCCGGTGACCTGGTACCCGAGGCGGAAATCGCCGACAAGTACCACGACGCAGTCGTCGAGCGTTGCGGCATCCGTCGCTACGTCGACGAGGGCGCGATGATCGACAACACCGCTCCGCTGCTCACCTCCGTGTTCCTGGACAAGGATCTGAGCTTCGTGGTCGGCAGTGAGGCAGAGGCTCAGGCCTTCGTCGAATCCGATCCGGAGAACACGACGGCGACGGTTTCCGCCGAGTCCGGAGACTGGACGGTCACCCGCCGCGCAGGCACCGAGATCCGCGTTCCGCGCAAGATGAAGCTGACTCGTAGTGTGGGCGGTCAGATTCCGACCAACTTCGACGTCACCAAGTGGGGCATCCCCGCCGACATGGCAGATTCGGTCGACCGCGTCGGCCTCTGGAACATCGTCGCAACGGTGGACGCCTTCCTCACCGGCGGCTTCACTCCGAGCGAACTGCTCCGCTGGGTACACCCGAGCCTGGTCGCCAACACGCAGGGCACCGGCATGGGCGGCATGACCTCCATGAGGAGCCTGTACATCGACACGCTGCTCGGCGAGAACCGTCCGAACGACATCCTGCAGGAAGCGCTGCCAAACGTCATTGCAGCGCACGTCGTTCAGTCGTACGTCGGCGGTTACGGCGCGATGGTTCACCCCGTCGCCGCCTGCGCCACGGCAGCGGTATCCGTCGAAGAAGGCGTCGACAAGATCCGACTCGGCAAGGCGCAGTTGGTTGTTGCCGGCGGGTTCGACGATCTGAGCACGGAAGGCATCATCGGCTTCGGCGACATGTCGGCCACTGCCAAGACCGAGGACATGCATGCCAAGGGCATCGAGGATCGCCGCTTCTCGCGGGCCAACGATCGTCGCCGCGGCGGATTCGTCGAGTCGGCCGGTGGCGGAACGATTCTCCTCGCTCGCGGTGACCTGGCACTCGAGATGGGTCTTCCCGTCCTCGGTGTGGTCGCCTGGGCCGGATCGTTCGCCGACGGTGTCCACACCTCGATCCCGGCACCGGGACTCGGAGCACTGGGCGCCGGACGTGGGGGAGCGGATTCGCAGCTCGCACTCTCGCTCAACGCACTCGGCGTGAGCGCCGACGACATCGCCGTGATCTCCAAGCACGACACCTCCACTGCCGCCAACGATCCCAACGAGGCAGAGCTGCACGAGCGCCTCGCCGGGGCATTGGGACGCAGTGAAGGCGCGCCGATGTTCGTGGTCTCGCAGAAGAGCCTGACCGGTCACGCCAAGGGTGGTGCCGCAGCCTTCCAGCTGATCGGGCTCTGCCAGGTACTGAGCCAGGGCATCGTCCCGCCGAACCGCAGCCTCGACTGCGTCGACGACAAGATGGCCGAATTCGAGCACCTCGTGTGGGCACGTCAGCCGCTCAAGTTCGGTGAGCATCTTCCGCTGCGCGCGGGCCTGCTGACCAGCCTCGGCTTCGGTCACGTCTCCGGACTGATCGCAGTCGTGCACCCGCAGGCATTCGTCGAGTCGGTTCCGGCCGACAAGCGTGACGCCTATGTTGCTGCGGCCCAGCAGCGGACGATCGACGGTCAGCGTCGCCTCGCGAAGGCGATGTGCGGTGGCGACAGCCTCTACGAGCGCCCGGCGGATCGTCGCCTCGGTGCCGACGGAACGCCGGCCAAGGCGTCGCGTCAGCTCGAAGCGGACATGCTGCTGAGCGAGGACGCACGACTCGGCGCAGACCAGGTGTACCGCTCGAATCTGCCCGGCTGCAAGTAGTAGTCACGGTATGGGAGTTCTGGGTATCGGTTTCGACCTCGTGACGGTGTCGGAGTTCGCCGAGCAATTGAACAGGCCGGGAACGGCAATGCTCGACAACTTCACACCGGGCGAGCGTCGAGACGCCGCTACCCGGAGCTCCGAACCGGCACGACATTTCGCCGCCCGGTGGGCTGCGAAGGAAGCAGTGATCAAGGCATGGTCAACTGCTCTCTTCGCCGGCCCACCGGTGCTGGGGGAAATGATCCACAATCAGATCGAGGTCGTCTCGGACGCCTGGGGGCGCCCCGGCATCCGGCTTCGCGGTGACGTGGCCAAACACCTGACCGGAGTGAAGATTCATATTTCGCTCACGCACGACGGGGACATGGCGGGCGCTTTCGCGGTCATCGAATCCGACCCGGAGTAGCACTGCCGGACACGAAAGAGCCGGTCTCCCAAGGGGAGACCGGCTCTTTGTCGTTCGACTAGTCCTTCGTGCGGGATTCCTTCTCGGCGACGAGGAGATACGCGATCATCAACCTTTTCAGTTCGGCGACGGCGTCGGCATGCGACTGACCGTCCTGAACCGAGAAATTGAGCATCGAATACACCACGTGGACAAGAACTTCCGCCATCATCAGGCGACGATCTCGCCGCGTACGAGGCGTCAACGGGCCGAGCATTTTCGCAACGGTCTCGGCGAACTGCTTTTCGTGAATGACTCCGGTTGCCCGCGTGGACGGCGTCGACTGCATCGCCAGCCAGACCTCGCGGCGCGACGGATCAGACGTCCACAGCCCGGCCATGTGATCGACGAAACTGTTCAGGAACCGCAACCAGTCGAGCGAGGGTACTTCGCCGCCGAACTGAGCAAGCTCGTGCTGGACCCCGACGAGGTCCTGGCGGTTCAATTCGCACACGATGACGTACTTGTTCGCGAAGAACTGGTAAAGCGTCCCAATCGGGACGTCAGCACGTGCCGCGACTTCTTCACAGGTGAACGATTCGAAACCGACATCGGTGAGGAGTTCCCGTGACGCAGCCAGGAGTGCGTCGAATTTACGCTGGCTGCGCTCTTGCGTCGGACGCTTGCGCGGCAGCAGTTCCTGCGGTTCTTCGAGGCTCTGGGGATTCTCCAGTGCTGGGTCGACTCGTCGCCGCGCGCGGTGACGAGTCGTGGGCTGCACGTCTTCCAGGCTATCGGTGTTTTCTGTCGAATTTGGGACTTGTGCATTATCCGGTGTCATCGGCCACCTACTTCGGCGGTCGTGATCGGTCGAAACGCACCGCGCAGGTGCGCGCACACGAGTCCCGATGCTGTTGCCACACCTCGATACTAGGTGACCAACTGTCCAGTAGCCGAAGAGGTTGCTGCGCGGTGTGGCGCAACGGCGATCCTGGCGCCTGCCTACGTCCGATTCGGGCAGACTGAGATTCTTCGGGCACACCGAGATTCGATGCCGAGGAGAGGGAGACGATGACGGAAGAACTGCGAACCGCGGTACGTGAACTCATGCCGCGTGCCCGTGAGGATCTGAGTGCACTTGTGGCGATGAAGTCCGTCGCCGATGCGCGGCAGTACCCGCCGGAAGAATGCGCGGCCGCTGCGCATTGGGTCCTGGAGGCATTCCGGGCTCAGGGTTTCGCCGATATCGAGGCGATCGAGACCTCCGACGGTTCGGCCGCGGTTGTCGGGCGTCGACCAGGCCCGGGCGGTGCTCCGACCGTTCTGCTGTACTGCCACTACGACGTTCAGCCGCCCGGAAACGAAGAGCTCTGGGGCTCCCCGCCTTTCACGCTCACCGAGCGCGACGGACGGTGGTACGGACGGGGCGCTTCCGACTGCAAGGGCAACGTCGTCATGCATCTGACAGCTCTGCGAGCGCTCGCCGCAGCCGGTGTGGATCCGAGCGTCCACCTGACGCTCGTCGCCGAAGGATCCGAGGAGATGGGCACTGGCGGTCTCGAGGATCTGGTGCGAGAGCGGCCCGAACTTTTTGCAGCCGACATGATCCTGATCGCCGATACCGGCAACACCGAAGTCGGGGAGCCGACGATCACGACGTCATTGCGCGGGATCGCGAACGTTGTGGTCCACGTGTCGACGCTCGAGGGTGAGATTCACTCCGGTGTCTTCGGTGGACCGGCGCCCGATGCGATCACCGCGCTGGTGCACATACTCTCGACGCTGCACGACAGCGCCGGAAACACCACTGTCGAAGGCTTGACCAACGACCAGGAATGGGCGGGTGTCAGTTATGACGGCGATCAGTTCCGCTCCGACGCCGGGGTGCTCGAAGGGGTGCAGCTGACTGGTTCCGGTTCGGTCGCCGAGCAGGTGTGGGCTCGTCCGGCGCTGACCATCCTGGGTATCGACTGCCCGCCGGTCGTGGGTTCGGCGGCGGCGATCACGCCCCGCGCGTCGGCACGCCTGAATCTTCGTGTCCCGCCTGGCACGGATCCGGCGCAGGCACAGAAGTTGTTGACGGACCACCTCCGCGCGGCGGCGCCGTGGGGCGTCCACATCGAGGTCGTTCCGGAATCGACGGGATCGCCGTTCTCGTCCTCGACGGAGGGTGCAGGTTTCGCGCAGCTGAAGTCCGCGCTCACCGATGCCTACGGCCGCGAAGTCGGATTTGCCGGCCAAGGGGGATCGATACCGCTGTGCAGTGCACTGGCCGAGCAGTTCCCCGACGCGGAGATCGCGTTGATCGGCGTCGAGGAACCGCAATGCCGCATTCATGCGCCCGACGAAAGCGTCGACCCGTCGGAGATCGAGAATCTCGCTTTCGCGGAGGCTCTGTTCTTGAGCCGGTACGGGCGTTAGACCGACAGATCGCGTCGTAGCTTGGCGACGTGGCCGGTGGCCCGGACGTTGTACTGGGCCACCTCGATCTTGCCTTCCTCGTCGACGAGGAACGTCGAGCGGATGACGCCCTGGACGGTCTTGCCGTACATCTTCTTCTCACCGAACGCGCCCCAGGCTTCGAGCGTCGCCTTCTCGGGATCGGAGAGCAGCGGGAAGGTCAACTCTTCGGTATCGCGGAACTTCGCGAGTTTTGCGGGCTTGTCCGGCGAGATTCCGATGACTTCGAGGCCGGCGCCGTTCAGCTCGGCGAGGCTGTCACGGAAGTCGCAGGCCTGCTTGGTGCACCCCGGGGTGCTGGCCGCCGGGTAGAAGTACACGATGACCTTGCGGCCGCGGTAATCGTGAAGGGAAACCTCGTTGCCATCGGCGTCTGGGAGCGTGAAATCCGGCGCGACGTCGCCGGCGGACAATCTACTGTTCTCGGTCACGGGAATCGAGGTTAGTCGAGAAATTGCGCGGCAGGTGGGCGCGAGGGCATTCTGCTCCTCTACGGTAGAGCGAAGTGTCGGCGCGCTGCGTCCGCACAGCAGACCCGCACACAGAGCAGCAGAACACAGACAAGTTGGAGGACACGTGCCCAGGGACACCGAGAGCATCGAACGCGAGATCGAGAAGGCGCGTAACCAGCTCGCGAGCACACTCGACGAACTGACGGTCCGCACCAACCCGAAGCGGCTGGTCGAGAACACCAAGAAGACGGTGCTCGCCAAGCTCAACGAGCCGGCAGTGAAGTACGCGCTGATCGCAGTCGGTTCAGTGGTGGGAATACTCGTGGTCCGGAAGATCATTCGCTGACCCGAGTTGTCGAAGACAAAACATGAAGAAGGCCCCCACCTGGTGAGGTGGGGGCCTTCTTGCAAGTGCGCCCACAGGGACTCGAACCCCGGACCCAGTGATTAAGAGTCACTTGCTCTACCAACTGAGCTATAGGCGCTCGCTCTTGCGAGACAGAACATTAGCCGACAGGCTCAGGAGTTTGCAAAACGCGTGTTCATCGTGGTGACGATGGTTACATCGCTTCCGGAATTCACGAGTGTGGAGGGTGCGAATCCGGCCAGCGGACGGTGCTTTCCAACTGCTGTGCGACGGCGAGAATGGTCGGTTCACCACCGCTGCGCCCGACCAGTTGGACGCTCAGGGGGAGTCCGCGTTCGGAGAACCCGGCGGGCACAGCGGCCGCCGGGTTGCCGCAGACATTCCAGATCGAACAGTACGCGGCGATCGGCAACGCCTTGCGGACTGCTGACAGAAGGCCGGTTCCTTCGAGTTGTCCGATCGGGCGTGGCAGCGCGGGCGTGGTCGGCATCAGGACCAGGTCGAAGGTGTCGAAGACCTGGTTGACCGTCGCTGCGATTCGCTCACCTTTGCGGTAAGCGAATTTCCCGACGCGCGCGGGAGCGGCTATCCGGCCGATCGACGCGAGTGCTCGTGTGCGCTTCTCGAGTAACGCTGGATGATCGACGCGCAGTGCTTCGTCGCGGACGCCGCCGAGCACCTGGGGGAGAAATGCTGCAGTTGCGTCCGGGTACTCGGGATCGTGCTCTTCGACGTGATGTCCCAACGCGCTCAACATCTCTGCGATCGAATGCACCGCGGCAACGACCTCCGGGGACGGGCGGACGCCCCGGACCGGACTCCGGGTCGACACTGCAATGCGAAGCGGCCCGGGCGCCGACGCGGCTGACTCGGCAAAGCTGGTGCGGAGCGTTTCGGCTGTGTAGTCGTCGATCCCGGTGGTACCGGTTATCACGTCGTACACGAGCGCGCTGTCCTCGACGGAACGAGTGAGAGGGCCTAGCGTGCCGAGTCCGCGCCAGAGGTTTCGGTTCGGCGCGGTGCTCACCCGACCGCGCTGCGGTTTGAGTCCGAACAACCCGCAGAACGCCGAAGGCAGTCGGATGGAACCGCCGCCGTCGCCGCCGATTGCCGCTGCGACCATTCCCGACGCGACGGCCGACGCAGATCCTCCGCTCGATCCGCCGGTGGATATGCCGGTGTCCCAAGGGTTTCTGGTGTAGCCGTTTGCAGCAGTCTCCGTGAAGGGCCAGATGCCGAACTCGGGCATCGTCGTCTTGCCGACGATCACCGCGCCGGCCTCGCGCAACCGCCGGACGACCTCTGAATCGGCCGATGCGATGCGCGTTGCTGCCGCACCGCCGTACGTCGTGGGCGTTCCGGCGACGTCGTTCTCGTCTTTGATCGCGATCGGGACTCCGTGCAGTGGGCCCAGGCTGTGGCCGTCGGCCTGGCGCTGATCGAGACGTGTCGCTTCGTCGAGCGCTTCGTCTGCGAGAACTCGCACAAAAGCATTGAGCGTCGAATCGAGGCGTTCGATACGGCGAAGTGTGTTCTCGGTGAGCTCGCGGGCCGATAATTCTCCGGACCGGATCAGAGCGGCCTGACCCGCAACCCCGGCAAATGCCAGCTCGCTGCCCGGCGTGGTTTCGCGCTCGGTCATCAATCCTCCAGGCCGTGGTTCCGATAACTGTGAAGTCTATTCACCACAACCTGTCCACCACGACACAAAGAAAAATCCCCACCTTCCGAAGAAGGTGGGGACCTTTGCAAGTGCGCCCACAGGGACTCGAACCCCGGACCCAGTGATTAAGAGTCACTTGCTCTACCAACTGAGCTATAGGCGCTCGCTCTTGCGAGACAGAACATTAGCCGAATCGCCGGTTCGGGAGCAAATCGCCAGGTGGAGGCGTCACCGCTGTAGTCCGATCGGAGGAAATCCGCTGAAAGCGGTAACAAAACGGACGGTTCGGAGCGATTGATACTTGAACGTTACTGACGGCGTGGCCTTTCATGACCGTTGGTAACGAGCGCGCCTGGCATCATTGGTGCAGCGCAGTCATACCGCAAGTCCCACTTGCCTTCCGGTAAGTGGGATTCGCATGTGACGCGGAAGTTAGTCGGAGAAATTGTGAAGCGGAGTCGAACGATGAGTCGTCAAAGGTGGGGTCTGTCCGTGCGCGGGGGGAACGGTCGAGCGTCGAAGGGCGCGGCGATGATCGCGGCGTCTCTCGGTGCTCTCGTTCTGATGACCGCGTGCACGTCGGGCGGCAAGGACGTCAGTACCGAAGGGTCGGCGCCGATCGATTCCAATCCGCTCACCGAACTCATCAAGCCGAAGCTCACCTCGACCGCTGCCGACGGCGCTGTCGGCTTCTCGCCGGGCGACCCGGTCAAGATCAACGTCGCTGACGGCGCTCTGTCCGACGTGACGATGGTCAATCAGGACGGCAAGGCAGTTGCCGGCGCGATTGCTGCCGACGGTGCGTCGTGGACCACCACCGAGCCACTCGGCTACAACCGCAAGTACAAAATCGAGGCCCGCGCATTCGGATTGGGTGGCGCCAGTACGACGGTCACGTCCTTCACCACCAGCGCGCCCGGCAACGTCACCAAGCCGTATGTCTTGCCCAACGAGGGTGACGTGGTCGGCATCGGTCAGCCCATCGCGGTGCAGTTCGACGAGAACATCCCCGATCGCAAGGCTGCCGAAGCTGCGATCACCGTCACCACGACTCCGGCCGTCGAAGGTGCGTTCTACTGGGTCAACAATCGTGAGGTCCGTTGGCGTCCGGAGAACTACTGGGCACCGGGCACCAAGGTCGACGTGAGCGTCAACGTGTACGGGCGCAATCTCGGCAAGGGAGTCTTCGGGCAGGAAGACGCGAAGAGTTCCTTCACCATCGGTGATGCCGTCATCGCCACGGCGGACGACAACACCAAGCAGGTCACTTTCCAGGTCAACGGTGAGACTGTCATGACCATGCCCACCTCCATGGGCAAGGACAGCACTCCTACCGACAACGGCGTCTACATCATCGGTGACCGCTTCGCGAACATGATCATGGACTCGTCCACGTACGGCGTCCCGGTCACCTCGGCGCAGGGTTACAAGACCCCCGTCGACTGGGCGACCCGAATGTCCTACAGCGGCATCTTCTTCCACTCGGCGCCGTGGTCGGTCGGGCAGCAGGGCTACTCCAACACCAGTCACGGCTGCCTCAACCTGAGCCCGTCCAACGCCAAGTGGGTCTACGACAACACCAAGCGTGGGGACATCGTCGTCGTCAAGAACACCGTCGGCGGCACTCTCTCCGGCACCGACGGCCTCGGTGACTGGAACATCCCCTGGAGCGTCTGGAAGACCGGCAACGCGGACGTCTGAGTGCGTCCCTGAAGCCTTGAACGGCAGAATGCCCCCGACCGTCCGGTTGGGGGCATTCTGCATCTGTACACCTTTTGTGAGCGAAAGTGCCTCTCGGTCTATCTGAGGCGACGGGAGGTACGTTCGCTCGGTGTCAGCGTCGACCGAACGCGTCCACTCCGGTCATCTCAGCGGACAGTGCCCACAATCTGCGTGCGTCGGCAGGATCGGTAGCCCAAGGCTTCACGCCGCCGACGCTCATGTCATCAGTCTGCGCGACGTCCGCGATGTTGCAGTCCTGGAGATACGCGCCGGCGTGATCGGCGAGTATCGGTGCCGTCGCTGCCCACACCGTTGTAGCGGCGCCCTGGGAGGGAGTCTTGAACCCCGGCACGGCGTCGCCATTCGACGTCGTCCATCCGAGATCGTGTTTCTCCGATGCCGAGAAGTGACGTTGAAGGGGAGTGAGGATGCTCCCGGGAAGAACGGAGAACGCACTGATACCGCGTGAAGCACCGGAGTTCGCCAGCTGTACAGCGAATAGAGCATTTGCAGTCTTGGCTTGACCGTACGCAAGCCAGCGGTCGTAACCGTTGCGGAAATGTATGTCATTCCAACGCACTCCCGACAGAAAATGTCCCGCCGACGAGACAGCGACTACGCGAGAACCGTTTGCGGGCATGGCTGGCACAAGCAGGTTCACCAGTACAAAGTGCCCGAGGTGATTGATCGCGAATTGTGATTCCCAGCCGGAGCCGACACGGAGTTCCGGGCAGGCCATGACCCCCGCATTGCAGATGATGATGTCCGGAGTGATCCGGGATTCGAGAATTTCTCGCGCACACGATCTGACACTGCTCGGGTCCGACAGGTCGCACGCTCGCACTTCGATACCCGGAAGGTCGGCCACCGCCCTCCGTGCCTGTTCTGGTCGGCGGGCAAGAACTACAACTCGCGCGCCGACCGAAGAAAGTGACTGCGAAATCTCATATCCGAGTCCGGAGTACCCGCCGGTGACCAAAGCCGTAGTGCCTGTTAAATCTTGTCCGGCAAGTACGTCGTCGGCAGTGGAGACTCGGGAGTATCCGGTGCTGATTTTGCGCTGGATGGAATTCATGACTGCGACCGTAAAATCTGGAGTGCACTCCAGGTCAAGGAAAGGTCGCCAGGTAATGCGCGAACTGTCAATCGGTGACGTCGCTGTCCAGACCGGAATCAGTATCGATTCCCTTCGATACTTCGAACGTGAGGAATTGCTCGTTCACGAGGTGGCGCGCTCGGCAGGTGGGCGTCGGGTGTACTCCGAAAGCGATGTCTCTTGGTTGAAGCTGTGCAATCGATTCCGAGACTCGGGTATGCCGATCGCAACGATCCGCGAATTCGCCGCACTCGTCAGGTCAGGGCCGGGAAACGAGAAAGAGCGGCTTTCACTTTTGCAGTCGCATGAGGAGTTGATTCGATCCAGGATCGCTGCGATGCAGGAAAACCTGAACGTCATCCACGACAAGGTTTCGGCGTACGAGCGACATGTTCGCGAGGGGACCGTCGCAGGTGTCTGGGAGCCGCAACCGTCGCCCGAGTGATCGACGGCTGGGGCTATTTGCGGCGAATTCCAGCTACCCCGATGTGAGCGAAAGTGGCTTTCGGTCTATCTGAAGCGACCAGAGGTACGTTCGCTCGGCTCGGGCACGGGTTGCTCGGGAGCGCGCGATTTGTCGCGGTCGCCACCCCACCCGGCTGTGGAAGGGGAGATTGGGGCTGGCGCACAAACCAAAAGAACCCCCGAAGATGTCTTTCGACATCTTCGGGGGTTCCGCTTGGGTGAGCGACGGGACTCGAACCCGCGACAGCCAGGATCACAACCTGGTGCTCTACCAACTGAACTACGCCCACCATTGCCTCGGCCACCGGTTTGACCCGGCTGCTTTGACGAAAGAGATACTAGCGCGAAAGTCGGTCAGGAAGCCAATCGGCAGGTCAGGCGGGACCCAAGCCCTCTACGACGGCTGCGATCTCCGCGCTCGACGGTCCGGGCGCCGCGACGAATGCAGTGCCGCGGTAGTACTTGAGTTCGCGGATGGATTCCTTGATGTCGGCGAGTGCCCGGTGGGCGAGACCTTTTTCGGGCTGGCCGAAGTAGATTCGCGGGTACCAGCGGCGGGAGAGTTCTTTGATGGAGCTGACGTCGATCATCCGGTAGTGCAGGTATGTGTCCAGTGCCGTCATGTCCCGTGAGATGAATCCGCGGTCGGTGGCGATTGAATTGCCTGCCAAGGGAGCCGTACCGGCGACGGGAACGTGCTTGCGGATGTACGCGAGCACCTCTTTCTCCGCCTCGGCGAGGGTGACCGTCGACTTACGAACCTCTTCGGTCAGTCCCGACTTTGCGTGCATCTTCTTCACGACGTCGGGCATTGCAGCCAACGCGTCGTCGTCGGCGTGGATGACGATGTCCACACCTTCGCCCAAGATGTTCAAGTCGCTGTCGGTCACCAGAGCCGCAATCTCGATGAGTTTGTCCGACTCGAGTCGCAGCCCGGTCATTTCACAATCGATCCATACCAATTTGTCCTGCACCAGGAACACAGTAGTGCGCGCGGGCGCGGGATAAGGTCTGCGGTGGAAACTCGACGTGTGTAAGACGGCGTTCGGGTGATGACAAGAACTTCGCCGCATTGCAACGAGGAGGGCTTTTCGATGACCGTGGATCCGAAGGACGGAGCAGCGCCGCTGACGCCGGCGGAGAAGGCGAAAGCTGCCAAGGCTGCCGCTGCCGAAGCCGCTCGGATTGCAGCTGAAGCCGCTGCAGCAGCTGAGGAAGCCGAGAAGGAAGCGGCTGCCGCTGAGGCCGAAGCATCGGCCGGAGCCACCCCCGCTGCTCAGGTGCCCTCGGGTGCTGCCGCTGAAATCGCGGCGGGCTATTCATCCGAGGGGCGGGCACTCGAGCTCGGCTCGGTGGTGATCGACGGTGTGGCAGATCCCACCGCACGGGTGCGGATTCCGTTGGCGACGATCAACCGTCACGGTCTGATCGCCGGTGCGACGGGTACCGGCAAGACCAAGACGTTGCAGGGCATCGCCGAGCAGCTGTCCGCCGCGGGTGTGCCGGTTGTGATGGCCGACGTCAAGGGCGATCTCTCGGGTCTGTCGAAGGCGGGGGATCCGAGCGAGAAGATGAAGTCTCGCGCAGTCGAGACGGGCGACGATTCGTGGACTCCCGCTGGGATGCCAGTCGAGTTCTTGTCGTTGGGAACGGACGGAATCGGTATCCCGGTGCGCGCGACCATCACCAGTTTCGGGCCGATCCTGCTCAGTAAAGTGTTGGGCCTCAACGAGACCCAGGAATCGACACTCGGGCTGATCTTCCACTGGGCCGACACTCAGGGCCTCGCCCTGCTGGACCTCAAGGATCTGCGTTCGGTCATCGCGCACCTGACGAGCGCTGAGGGCAAGGCCGATCTGAAGGGTATCGGCGGAGTTTCCTCGGCGACGGCGGGAGTGATTCTGCGCGCGTTGGTCAACCTCGAAGCAGATGGTGGTGACACCTTCTTCGGTGAACCGGAACTCGAAACCGAGGATCTGCTGCGTGTCGTCGGCGGTGCCGGTGTGATCACGCTGTTCGAACTCGGTGCCCAGGCGGCGCGCCCGGCAATGTTCTCCACCTTCCTGATGTGGGTGCTCGCGGACCTGTTCCAGACGCTGCCCGAAGAGGGAGATCTGGACAAGCCGAAGCTCGTGTTCATCTTCGACGAGGCGCACCTTCTGTTCGCGGACGCGTCGAAGGCCTTCCTGCAGCAGGTGGAACAGACGGTCAAGCTCATTCGTTCCAAGGGCGTCGGCGTGTTCTTCTGCACGCAACTTCCGACCGACATTCCGAATTCGGTGCTGTCACAGTTGGGTGCGCGGGTTCAGCACGCCCTGCGTGCCTTCACGCCCGACGATCAGAAAGCCCTCAACAAGACCGTCCGCACGTACCCGAAAACCGAGCACTACGACCTGGAAAAGGCACTGACTTCACTCGGCATCGGTGAAGCCATCGTGACCGTACTCTCGGAAAAGGGTGCGCCGACGCCGGTGGCCTGGACCAAGATTCGTCCGCCGAGGTCGCTGATGGACACCATCGGCAACGACGCGATCAAGGCGGCCGCGTTGTCGAGTCCCCTGAATCAGAAGTACGGCCAGACCATCGACCGCGAGTCGGCGTACGAGAAGCTGACGGCCAAGGTGGCCGGTGCTCCGACAGCGGATCAGTCCCTGGATCTTCCGTCGCTGCCCGATCTGCCGCCACCGTCGCCGGCCGAGCCGGAGGGCCCCAACATCGCCGAGCAGATCTTGGGCAACTCGGCTGTCAAGAGTTTCCTGCGCTCGGCGGCTTCGGCTGCGGGACGCGAGATTTCGCGAAACATCTTCGGCACCGGTAGTCGCCGCAGGCGCTGAGGCTCAGGCGCCCGCGAGGTCAGATGCCGACCTCGCGGGCCAGCAGGTCGTTGATCGATTCGCGCCTGATCAACGGCCGCGCAATCCCGCCCAGCACGGCGACGACCGGCGGCCGGCCGACGCTGTTGTAGGTGGAGGCCATGCTGTGGTGGTATGCACCCGTACACGGCACTGCCAACAGGTCACCTTCATGTAGGTCGGCGGGAAGCCTTGCTCCGACGGCAATTTCGTCGCCCGATTCGCAGTGTCGCCCGGCGACGGTGACTTCCTGGAGCGGTGCGCGCGAATGTCGGTTCACCAGTTCGACGTCGTAGTGGCTGTCGTACAACGACACCCGAGGGTTGTCGCTCATCCCGCCGTCGACGGAGACGAAGGTTCGTCCCCCGCTGATCGACTTGATGTTCTGTACGCGATAGAGCGTGACTCCGGCCCGCGCAGCGATCGCTCGGCCAGGCTCGAGCACGATTTCGGGGCGAGGGAAGCGGTTTCGGGTGCACGCGTCGTCGAGAGTTTCGTCGATGACGTGAGCGAGGCGGGTCAGATCCAATTGGGCATCTCCCGGCACGTAGGCGATCCCATGGCCACCGCCGAGATCGAGTTCGGTGAGGATGATTCGATGCGTGCGTCGTATGTCGTCCATCTGTGCGATCATCGTCTCGATCGCGGGGCGGAAGAGTTCGGGATCGGTGATCTGGGAGCCGAGATGGCAATGCAGGCCGATGAGCTGCAGGTGCGTCGCGTTGGCGACGACGGATACCGTATGTTCCAGTTCTTCGGAAAACGCTGGTAGGCCGAACTTTTGGTCCACGATGCCCGTGGACACTGCCTTGTGTCCGTGTATGTCGATGCCGGGTGTGACTCTGACCAACACCTTCTGTCGGTGGGTGCACACCGACGCGAGCCGTACCGCTTCGCTGGGGGAGTCGAGGACGATCCGGCCGACACCCGCGTTGACCGCCGCCCTCAGTTCGGAAACCGATTTGGCATTGCCGTGCAGGATGATTCGGTTGGGGTCCACGCCCGCGGCAAGCGCGACGGCGAGTTCACCGGCGGAACAGACATCCACCCCGAGTCCCTCGTCGGAGACCCAGGTAGCCATCGCTCGAATCATCAGTGCCTTGCCGGCGTACACGATCTCCGAGTCGGGGAAGATCTCTCGATACGTGCGGCAGCGGTGCCGCACGTCCGCCTCGTCGACGACGTACGTCGGTGTGCCGTACTGGTCCGCGATCTCTTCGAGGGAGACGTCGCCGATGCAGACACGCCCGCTGTGGTCGTGGCGAGTACTGATGGGCCACAACGCAGGATCCATACGCGGTGTCATTGCGCCGCGTAGGGAGGGGAAGATTTCGAGTAGCGTCACGTCGATCTCCTGAAGGTGACCCGCCGTGTTGCGGGCTACTTTCAGATCTACTCCCGAAGATCACCGGTGGGGCGGATCTTGACGCTTACTTGACGCGCCGCCGAACGAGGTTGACGCGGCTCTGACGGCCTCGGCACTGTGCCCGTGGACTCACTGTGCCCGTCGCCGCCTCCATCCGAACCAACCGAGCACCGCGAGCAATGCCACCGCGGCGCCTCCGCCGATGATCGTCGATCGGTCGGCGGACACACCAACGGACGGAGTTTCGCCGGCACTCGGGGCGTAACCGGCGCCGTACACGGACTCGACCGCCGCTTGGATGTCGAACCCGGTTTCGGTAGCCGGCCCGCAGCTGTGCCCCTCGTGCTCGGCGTCGACGTCGTACGGCGCAGAAACGAACATCAGCTGCTCGGTGCCGAGCACGTAGCTTGTGCCACAACCGTTCCCGTTCGCGAGTGTCCCCACCGACGTCACCGATGCCAGATCGCCTTTGTAGACCCGGCTGACGTCGAACAGGTAGGTGTCCTCGAACCCGTCCGAAGTTTTCTCCGTCGGAGTCCCGAGGAAAACGGTGCTGGAGACGCTCACGGCTTCTTCCGGGGTAGCCGATGATGCGCACGAACATGCATTCGCTGCCGAGGGCAGCAGTAAGGGCAACCCTCCGGTCAAAAGAAGGATTGCCCCGACTGCCAGTGTTCTTCGCATCGCCATTAACCGACTATATGGTCTGCTATGGCCTGCTCTGAGAAGTTTGAGTGAATCAGCCGCCGAGCTTCTTGTAGAACGTGCCCACGATCGGCGCAACGACGGCACGCGGGCTGTAACCGCCCGCGACGGACATCGCCTTGCTCAAGATGCCCGGTACGACGCGCATCTTGTTCTCGGCCAGGCCGTCGAGCGAGACCTTGGCGGTGTACTCGCTCGAGATCCAGAAGAAGTCCGGGACGAGCTTGTCGACGATCGACGCTTCGGCCGGGTCCGGGGTTTCGGTGCGTACGGGGCCTGGGGCGAGCAGGGTGACGTTCACTCCGGTGCCCTTGAGTTCACCTCGCAACGATTCCGCGAAGGTGTTCACGAACGCCTTGGTGGCGGCGTACGTCGCGTTGTTGGGGATCGGCATGTTTCCGGCCGCGGACCCGACCATCAGGATGGCTCCGGACTTGCGCGCGAGCATGCCCGGCAGCACGGCCAGCGTGAGATCGTGCACTGCAACGGCGTTGAGCTCGACCTGGTCGCGCTCGTATGCCGGGTCCAGCTCGGCGATCGGCCCGAAGGTGGCGATACCGGCGTTGTTGCACAGGATGCTGATGTCGCGGCCACCGAGTTCCTCGACCAGAACGGCACGCGCCGCGCTGTCGGAGAGGTCCGATGCACGGACCTCCACCTCGACGCCGTGCGCGGCGCGAAGCTTCTCGGCGAGGACCTCCATGACCTCGCCACGACGGGCAACGAGGATCAGGGAGTGTCCGCGTGATGCCAGATCAGCGGCCAGGGCCTCTCCGATGCCGGAGGAGGCGCCGGTCACTACGGCGCGGGCTGTGGTTGTGGGTGTCGGCAGGCTCACGATCAGTCAGCGTAGCCGGTCAGATCTTCGCGGCCAGTCGTGTGCCCTGTTCGATGGCACGCTTGGCGTCGAGTTCTCCAGCGACATCCGCGCCGCCGATGATGTGGGTCACCACGCCCGCGACGGTCAGTTCGTCCACTAGATCGCGAACCGACTCCTGCCCGGCGCAGATGACGATGGTGTCGACCTCGAGAAGTCGGGGCTTCTCGTGCTTCTCACCGAAGGTGATGTGCAGGCCGGCGTCGTCGATGCGCTCGTAGTTGACGCCCGAGAGCTCGTGGACGCCCTTGTTCTTGAGGGCCGCCCGGTGGACCCAGCCGGTGGTCTTCGCGAGGCCGGCGCCGATGCGTCCTGGCTTGCGTTGGAGGAGGTAGACCTCCCGCTCGGAGAGCTCTGGTACCGGAGTGGTGAGAGCGCCCGGGGCCATTTCGGGTTCGGTGACGCCCCATTCCTGCTTCCACTCCTTGAGATGAAGAGTGGGGGAAGTGGGGTGCGTGAGGAATTCGCTCACGTCGACGCCGATGCCGCCGGCACCGATGACGGCGACGGACTTGCCGACGTGTTTGCCCTCTCGGACGACCTCGGCGTAGGTCAGCACCTTCGAGTTCTCGATGCCGGGGATCTTGGGAACGCGCGGCGTCACGCCGGTGGCAACCACCACTTCGTCGAAGGATCCGATGAGATCTGCCGGTGCGACGCGGGTTTCGAGCTTGACTGTCACTCCGGCCACGTCCAGCATGCGGGTGTAGTAGCGAATGGTTTCGGCGAACTCTTCCTTACCCGGAATGAGCTGTGCGATCCCGAACTGTCCGCCGATCTTGTCCGAGGCCTCGAACAACGTGACCGAATGACCACGCTGAGCAAGATTGAGTGCTGCGGAAAGTCCGGCAGGACCGGCGCCGACGACGGCGAGATTCTTGGTCCGCCGAGTGGGGGAGAGGATCAGCGTGGTCTCACGGCCCGCGCGCGGATTGAGCAGGCAGGAGACCTGCTTGTGAACGAAGGCGTGGTCGAGGCAGGCTTGGTTGCAGGCGATGCACGTGTTGATCTCGTCGGACGCTCCGCGCTCGGCCTTGTTCACCCAGTCGGGATCGGCGAGCATCGGCCTGGCCATCGAAATCAACTGCGCGTCACCGCGGTTGAGGATCTCTTCGGCAGTCTCGGGCATGTTGATCCGATTCGAGGCGGCTACCGGAATGTCGACGTGCTTCTCGAGCTTGCTCGTGATGTCCACGAAGGCTGCTCGGGGAACCGAGGTGACGATGGTGGGCACCCGTGACTCGTGCCATCCGATGTCGGTGTTGATGATCGTGGCGCCGGCAGCTTCGACTTCCTTTGCCAATGAGACGATTTCATCCCAGGTCTGACCGCCCTCGACCAGGTCTGCCATCGACAACCGGAACACGATGATGAAGTTCGGGCCGACGGCCTTGCGTGTGCGTCGCACGATTTCGACTGCCATGCGTCGACGGTTCTCGGAACTGCCGCCCCACTGGTCGGTGCGCTTGTTCGTGCGCTCGCAGAGGAACTGGTTGATGAAGTAGCCCTCACCGCCCATGATTTCGACGCCGTCGTAACCCGCGGACTTGGCCAGACGCGCGCAGCGAACATAGTTCCGGATCTGCCAACGCACCCCACGGCCGGTCAGCTTGCGCGGACGGAACGGATTGATAGGCGCCTTGATCGACGACGCGGAGACACTGAACGGCTGGTAGCTGTAGCGGCCGGCGTGCAGGATCTGCATGGCGATCTTTCCACCCGCGTCGTGAACCGCCTTGGTGATCCGGCGGTGACGGCGCGCTTCGATGCGGTTGGTCAGCTTGGCACCGAAGGGTAAGAGCCAACCGGTGCGGTTGGGCGCGTAGCCGCCGGTGATGATCAAGCCGACTCCGCCACGGGCACGTTCGGCGAAGTACTCGGCCAAGCGGTCGGTGTCCTTCGCGCGATCTTCGAGGCCGGTGTGGATCGATCCCATGACGACGCGGTTCTTCAGCGTCGTGAATCCGAGGTCGAGCGGTTCGAGCAGGCGGGGGAACTGTGTATCCGTCATGACTGAAGATGTCCTTCCGTGGCGTACTCGCCAGTGTCTTCGGTGGCGGGCTCGCCAGTGTCTTCGGTGGCGTACTCGCCGGTGTCTTCGATGGCGTACTCGCCAGTGGGCAATGCGTCCAGAACTTCCTGGCACCAGTCGGTGAATCCTTCTTCGACGCGGATGCCGCCGCGAAGTACGAGGTACTGGTGCAGTGAAGAGCCGGAAAGCGCTGCTGGATTGGGGAAGTCACGCTTTTCGATGAGTCGGTAGACGTCGAGGCGGGCGGCGTGGCCGTCGCGGTGGCGAGCGACTTCGCGTCGTAGAGCGGGGAGATCGGCGTGCGCAGCGGCCCTGATCTTGATGGCCAACTCGTTGCGCAGGTGGTTCGGTTCGGACGGCTCTGCGATCCATCGGGTCAGTTCGGCGCGGCCGGCATCGCTGACGCGGTACATCTTCTTGTCCGGTCGGCCGTCCTGCGCGATGGCCTCCACCTCCACCCAGCCTGCCTCGTCCATTCGCTTGAGGACTCGGTAGATCTGCTGGTGCGTCGCGCTGTGGAAGAAGCCGATCGACTTGTCGAACCGGCGTGTGAGGTCGTATCCCGACGCATCCTGTTCGGAAAGGGAGACGAGCAACGCATGTTCGAGTGCCATGGAAAAAGTATCTATGCACTCAGGTGCGTATGCAACTAAGTGCGTACTAACTCGGGTGCATAGAGCGTCTTGTATGTCGACTTCGGAGAGAGGCGCCGAGTCGCCCGCGCGCAGTTAGGCTTCGCCGTATGAGCGCCGAGTCCACGAGCACGCAGGCAGAGCCACCCGCAGGCATCGGCGGTGCGGCCACGAAGAGTCAAGTGTTCGCATGGGGGCTGTGGGATTGGGGATCGGCCGCATTCAACGCAGTGATCCTCACGTTCGTCTTCTCGGTTTATCTCACCGACGCGGTCGGTGACGACCTTCCCGGCACGATTTCGGCAACTACGTGGCTCAGCTGGGCACTCGGAATCGCCGGCTTCTTCATCGCGATTCTCGCTCCGATCACCGGACAACGTTTCGATGCGTCGGGTAAACGTAAACTCTCGCTCGCGATACTGACCGGCATCACCGTGCTCTCGATGGCGGGCCTCTACTTCGTCGAAGACAACTACCGCTATCTGTGGCTCGGATTGGTTCTGCTCGCAATCGGTTCGGTGATCTTCGAGCTTGCCGGCGTTCCCTACAACGCCATGATGCGGCAGGTGTCGACACCGGAGAATCTGGGTAGAGTCTCCGGCTTCGGCTGGGCCATGGGATATTTCGGCGGAATCGTGCTGCTGTTGCTGTGCTACTTCGGGTTCATCGTCGGCGACGGTGACACTCGGGGATTCCTGGGATTGACCACCGACGGCGGCATGAACATCCGGATGGTGGCACTGCTGGCTGCAGTGTGGTTCGCGGTCTTCGCAATTCCGGTGTTCTTCAAGGTTCCAGAGTTGCCCAGCCCCGCGGTCGATCCGGGAGCGTCCAAGGCCGGGTTCCTCGACTCCTATCGGGTGTTGTGGCGCGATCTGCGCGAACTCTGGAACGTCGACAGGCGCACGATCTGGTACCTGATCGCGAGCGCACTCTTTCGTGACGGTCTGGCGGGCGTGTTCACCTTCGGGGCCGTGCTGGCTGTCAACGTCTACGGAATCAGCGCTGCCGACGTCCTACTGTTCGGTGTCGCGGCCAACGTGATTTCCGCAATCGGTGCATTGGTGGCCGGACGCTTCGACGATCGGATCGGACCGAAACAGGTCATCACCGTCTCGCTGGCGTCGATGATCGTGGTCGGCGCGATCCTGATCGCGGTGTCAGGGCCGGTGATGTTCTGGATCTTCGGTCTCGCGCTCTGCCTCTTCGTCGGGCCCGCTCAGTCGTCGGCACGAACCTTCCTGGCGCGCATCACCCCGCCTGGGCGTGAAGGTCAGATGTTCGGCCTGTATGCGACCACAGGCCGAGCAGTGTCGTTTTTGGCACCGACACTGTTCGGCCTGTTCGCATGGCTCTTCGGTGCAGACCGTGCCGGCATCATCGGACTGCTGGTGGTTCTCGGCGTCGGTCTTGCCGCATTGTCGATGGTGAAGGCGCCGGAAGGGGACAGTGCGCTTCCCGTCAATCCTTGAAGTAGACCAACTGGTGTGTCGTAGCGAGCAATGCGCCGTCACTGCCCCAAATTTCGGCCGACTGATCGAAGTACCCGTTGCCGAACCGTTGGGTCCGCGCGGTTCCCAGCACGGAATTGTCTGCCTGTTCGGTCAGCGTCTGAGCGTCGGCGTGGAAGTAGATGGTCATCGAGACCGTCCCAGCCGGTGCCATCTTGCCTCGGCGCAAGAAAACTCGTGGGAAGAAGACATCGCACAGTGCAGTCAGCGACGTGAAGTCGAGAGCGCGAGCCGGCCGATCGCGCACCCAGAGCGTCGTTGTCGAGTCGGGATGCTCGCCCGACTCCAGGTCGGGGATTGCACCTTCGACAAAGCGCATCTCGTAGTTCTGTGCCCAGGCGATGAACTCGGGGAACGGCAGCAGCGCAACGTCTTCGGCCGACGGAACCTCCGGCATCGTGATTTCGGTCGACGACCAGGTTTCACGCCTGGTACCGAACACTGCCGTCGCGGTAGTGGCGACGGTTCCGTCCTGAGAAAGTTCGATGGACCAGTGTTGCGTCGAGCGGTTGGTGCGCACCGGCCGGGCGGAGATCTCGAAGGCGCCCTCGGTGATCGGACCGGCAAAGTTGACGGTCAACGACAGCGGATCGCCGAGGCGTTCGGGGTGCTTCAGTACAGATTCGAGCAACGTGGCAGCGGTGACGCCGCCGAACGGCCCGACCATGTTGTTGTACGCCGGATTGGTCTCGCCGGTCGACAGGCCGGCGGTGAGTGGCGTCAATCCGACAGCAGCGTCGAAAGGATGGGGTGGTGCAACGGTCTCGGTCATCGCAGAACTCCTGGTGATGGAATCAACTCGGCTCTATGTATGACAACATACATAGAGCCGAATTCGTCGCGGCGATCAGGATCCTGCACGTGCGAGGATCGTCTCGGCCAACTCTTCGGCTCGCTCTTCCGGAATCCAGTGACTTCCGCCGTCGAGCACGACGAACTCGTAGGGGGCGTCCACGAATTCGCCACAGCGTTCTGCGCCTGCGCGGCCGAGCGCTGTGTCGCCGGTGCTCCAGACGTACGTAGTCGGCACAGTGGTGCGATCGATGTCGCCGAAGTCGCGGGTCATCGCGCGGTACCAGTTCAAGGCGCCGGTCAGCGCGCCCTCCCCGCTCAGGACACGAATGTGCTCGTCGGCGAATTCAGGATCGATCTGGCCGTCGAACATGGCACGCAGCCGGCGAAAGTTGTCCTCCGACAACACTTCCTCGGCTTTTCCCTCCTGTCGGAGAAGTCCGATGTAGGACGAGCGTTGCTTCTGGTCCTCGTCCTCGCGGAGTGCCCAACCGAAGGCGGTGGGGTGGGGGACCGAGATCGCCGTCAGGCTGCGGATCCGGTTCGGATGGCGACCGACGACCTGCCAGGCGACCGCCGAACCCCAGTCGTGACCGACAAGATGCGCGTCGGACAGGCCGAGCGCGTCGAGCAATCCGACGACGTCGGCTACCAGGTGCTCGATCTTGTAGGCATCCACCCCTTCGGGGCGTGCGCCGGCGGAGTAACCGCGCTGATTCGGTGCGATTACGCGGTAGCCCGCTGCGGTGAGCAGTGGTGTGACCTTGCCCCAGGATGCGGCGCTCTCCGGGAAGCCATGCAGCGCTACCAGCGGAATGCCGTCGTCCGGGCCCGAGATCAGTACGTCGAAGGTGAGGTCGCCAACGGGGATTTCGTATGTACTCGTGGAAGACATGACTCTCACCGTACGTCGAAAAGGTGAACCCGAGGTCAGTTTCGAGGTGGATTCCAGGTGGCCATTCCGAGCATGATGACTCGCAGTTGCTTCTCGGCTCGTGTGATGACGGCGGCTTCGTCGCGATACCCGGCGGTCCCGGCGTCCAGCAGTTCGACGACAGCACTGAACATCGTCGAGACGATCAGGTCGGCAGCCATTTCCAGATCGTCCGACGACCAGCTTTCCAGTCCGGCAATTCTGGAGAGGTCGATGGTCAGTTCGCTGACGAACAACCGCATTTCAGTGGCTATCGCACGTCGTACCTCACTGACGCCGCTGTAGCGTTCGCGGCAGAGGAACCGAAACTGTCGCTCGTGTGTATGCACTTGTCGCACAAGGATGCCCAGGGACGTAGCGGCGTCCTTGGTGCTGGGATTACGCCTTGCGTCGCGCAGCATCTGGCGCAACATACGCATGCTCTCTTCGACGAGGACGACACCGACGTCCTCCAGTGAAGCGAAGTGGCGGTAGAACGCCGTCGGAACGATCCCGGCTTCCCTGGCTACCTCTCGCAGGCTGATTCCGGCGAAGCCGCGATCGGCCGAGAGGTCCATGGCAGTGTCCAGGAGCGCTTGGCGTGTGCGTTCCTTCTTGGCGGCACGACTTTCCGGTTCCCTGTTGCCGGGCTCCCTGCGCTCTGGGTTCACCGGTCCGGCCTTCGTCACGACGTCGAGTGTAGGTACAGGCATTCCGGCTCCTTTCGGCAACTCGTGTAACTCGGATCACATTCTTGTTGACATGTACTTGTGTGCACCTGTCACACTATCTTCGGTGAACATTTGTACACTGAATTCACGCAGTCGGGGGAAGCTAGCCCAGCAATCGATACACCCGGCAATCGAAGTACGAGGAGGGTCATGACAATCGCATCTGCTCCTGAGAACACGACACCGAAGTCCGCACCTCGGCGCGGACTGTCCTTGGTGGGACTGATCGAAGCCATGGCTGCTCCACATCAGATCGATCGGTACCTCGAGCTGGTCAACCCGATGGCGACGGTTCGTGACATCCGCGCGCAGGTTGTCGCCGTCGACCATCCGACGGCTGACTCAGTCACTCTCACGCTGCGCCCGACTCGCCAGTGGCGCGGTTTTCAGGCGGGCCAGTTCGTGCAGTTGGGCGTGGTGATCGACGGTGTTCGTCACACTCGCTGCTACTCGCCGGCCGGGGGTGCGTCTACGCGCAGTGGGCTGATCGAGCTCACCGTGAAAGCGCATCCGGGTGGCCTGGTGTCGCAGTATCTGTACGCCAATGCGGCACCCGGACTCGTTGTCAGCCTCTCGCAGGCAGACGGTGTGTTCTCCCTTCCCGTCGACCGCCCGCGTCGGGTGTTGTTGATCAGTGGCGGCAGTGGAATCACCCCGGTCATGTCGATGCTTCGGACGCTGGTGGAGGAGCAGCACTCGGGCGAGATCGTGTTCGTGCATTACGCGAACACCGATGCCGACGTGGCGTACACGCGCGCGCTGAAGACCATCGCCGAGCAGAACCCGAACGTGAAACTGGTACTCGTGTACACCGAAAGCGGTGGAGGTGACCTCGAAGGTTTCTTCGATCGCGGGCACCTCAACGCGGTGGCTCCTTGGATCGCCGATCCGGACACGATCGACGCCCAGGCTTATCTCTGCGGACCTCCCGGACTGATGCGGGGAGTGCGTGAGGTGTTCCGTGAGGTCGACGTCGAGCACTTGCTCAACACCGAGGAGTTCGCGCCGGCGGTGGCCGAGCCGGGGGAGGCCGGCGGCGAGGTGTCATTCACCAAAAGTGGGGTGGCGGCCGAGAACTCCGGCGAAACACTTCTCGAACAAGCAGAAGCTGCGGGCCTCAATCCCGAGTACGGATGCCGGATGGGAATCTGCTTCTCCTGCACCTCCGTCAAGAAGGCGGGCCGTACCCGAAACGTGCGCACCGGTGAGACAGACGACGAGCCGGACAAGAAGATCCAGCTGTGCGTCAGTGCTCCCGTCGGCGACGTCACCGTCGACATCTGAAGTCCCATTTTCCACACGACTGTCTGGAGACCGACATGTTTGGACTTTCACTTCTCACCCTCCCGTTCCTCGGCAACGGTTCCGATGCGAAGGACGACGCTCCCGTCGTCCTGACGTACGAGCAGGTCGAGGAGATCGGCCGCGAGTTGGACGCATTGCGCGATCGCACCGTCGCCTCGCTCGGGGCGGAGGATCGGGAGTACATCTACAAGATCATCAAGGCTCAGCGCGGGTTCGAGGTCGCAGGTCGCGGCTTGATGTACCTCGGCTTCCTGCCTCCGGTGTGGCTCGCGGCAGTCGGTGCATTGAGCGTGTCCAAGATCCTCGACAACATGGAGATCGGCCACAACGTCATGCACGGTCAGTACGACTGGATGCGTGAACCAGGGCTCAATTCCGAAGTCTTCGAATGGGATACGGTGTGCCCGGCCGACCAGTGGCGTCACTCGCACAACTACATGCATCACACGTACACCAATATTCTCGGCAAAGACCGTGACATCGGATACGGCATCCTGCGTATCGACGACGCGCAGAAGTGGAACCCCTATTACCTCGGTAATCCGGTCTGGGCCTTCGCCTTGATGGTGCTCTTCGAGTGGGGCGTGATGATGCACGATCTCGAGATCGAGAACGTCATCCAGGGCAAACGCAAGTGGCACGACGTCAAGCCGCTCCTGAAGGGCTGGTGGAACAAGGCGGGCAAGCAAGTCCTCAAGGACTACGTCATCTTCCCGGTTCTCACGGGGCCGCTGTTCGTGACCACTCTCGCGGGGAATGTCACCGCCAACCTGGTCCGGAACGTGTGGACGTACTCGATCATCTTCTGTGGCCATTTCCCCACCGGTGTCCAGAGTTTCACCGAGGACGAGACGGCCGACGAGACTCGCGGGCAGTGGTACGTGCGTCAGATGCTCGGCAGCGCCAACATCGAGGGAAGCCCGCTCTTCCACATCATGTCCGGCAACCTCTCGCACCAGATCGAGCACCACCTGTTCCCGGACCTGCCTGCGCATCGTTATCCGGAACTCGCTCCCCAGGTGAAAGAATTGTGCGGGAAGTACGGTTTGCCGTACAACACCGGTGGGTTCTTCAAGCAGATCGGTTCGGTATGGGGCAAGATCTTCAAGCTCGCTCTTCCGCCCGGTTTGGTCAAGTCGACGACCCCTCCCGGTGTTATCGTCGAGCGCCAGCGAACTGCAGCCTGAGAGGCACACACTGATGGTCGGGAAATTCGAACGCCGCAAGGACACGGTCCAGGAACTGACCGAAAGTGCAGCCAACCACGTGGGCTCGATCGCGATGATCATCGCCGGGGCCGTTCGAGACGTGACGCGCGAGATCGGCGACTGGGTGTCCGACGGAATCGAGATGCGTGAAGCAGCGAAAAAGGCTGCAGCTGACGATCGTTCGGAGTCCGTGACCATCGAGCACGACGACAGCGATCCACCTGAAGACTGGCGTTGATTCACCGCGGCGGACGGCCTGATCGCGTAACCGCGAGCCGTCTCGCCTGAACGACCGCGTTGCCCTCCGTCACAGATGACGGAGGGCAACGCGGGTTTCGTGGACTGCCTCGGCGGCCGAAGACGCGGATCGAACGCCGATCACAAGTGAGGTCCTAAGCAGCGCTGCCGAGGCTCGCCGAGTCGAAGCTGCCGAGCCCGGTGCTACCGAGACCGCTGCTACCGACTCCGCCCAGTGCGAGTGCATTGCTGCTGCCCGCGCTCAGTAGCTGGACGATGATGTTGATGACGATGGGGTCGCCGGTGAGCGGAATTGTAGGCACAGGGGGACCTGCTTTCTGTTTCGAGATGTGGTGAGAAGGTGAGCGGCGACGGGATCGTCGACGTGGTCAGGCGGGCTGTTTCAGCCACTTCCGGTGCTGCCGAGCGACACGATGGAGCCGTTGCCGAAGCCGAGTGCTCGGGAGAGTGAGCCGAAGTCGATGACCAGGCTGCCCAGGGTGTGCTGGTTTATCACGGTGGTTCCTGTCTGTGCCGCGACTGTGTGATGCGAGCGGGTAAGTCGATCAGGGAGCAGGCGTCGTGGGAGTTTCGCCGCCGCCGCCAATCGGAGAGTTGTCGGTGTAGAGGAAACTGCTGCCGGCGTTGAACATCTGTAGGACGGTGTTCAAAACGACGGCCAAAGCGCCTGTGGTTGGTGCGGCGATCATGTGCTTGCTCCTGGTTTCAGCGGTGGCGACGTGGTGGTCACCGTGGTCACCGCCATCACAGTGTCAGGCGGCTTGGAGCGGGCCCTGTGCGAGAGATTCTCTCGCACAGGGCCCGAGATTCGTCCTAGGAGACGCCGCCGCCATCCGTCGAGCCCGTGCCGGTGCTGCCCGCGTTGAAGAGCTGCAGGATGGTGTCGAAGAAGGCACCGAGGAGAGCGTTATCCTGGCCGTTGATCATGTGTTTCCCCTTAATTGTTACTGGTTTGCGCGGTGATTCGCACCACACTTTTATAGCCCGGTTCGGAGCGGAAAAGTGGGGTCCAGGCGCCACACGTGGACAGCTAATAGCGAGGATGTGAGTGTTCACATTTTCGCTGGACGATTGTCCACATCAGTGCTTGCGAAGGTCAGCGAGATCATGGCAGCGCGCAGTTTGAGCAGTTCAGAGGGCAGGGCCGGATCCAATCCGGTCAGGGTTGCGATGCGCTTGATTCGATTGTCGACGGTGTTGGTGTGCAGGCCGAGCGCCGACGCGGTGCGCTGACGATGCTGGCCGTTGGCGAGATGTATGGACAATGTCTGCAGCAGTTCCGGATTGCCGTCGAGTGGCTTGAGAAGATTGATCAAGCTGTCGCGGCCTGCGCCACCCCGAGTGAGTTGATACTCGAGCGCGAGGTCTTCCATTCGGTAGGACCGCGCCGGCAGTCTCAGGCGCCGCACGAGTTGCGCCAATTCGTGAGTGGTTGCTTGGGCGGCGGCGATATCTCGTACCGCGGCGTTCTCGGCGATTGCTGTGATCTCCACCCCGACCGTTGCGCGTGCGCGTTGGATGACCTCGCACACTGTTCCCCAGTCGGGTGTGCCCTCGATCAGGACCAGACCACGTTGCGGTGCAGGAGCTTCGAGCAGCGCCGACCCGAAGTGGGCCGCGATTTTCGATTGAGCGACGGAGAGGTCACGGTAGGCCTGTATGCGCTGGTGGTTGCCGTTGCGTGCTCCCGGGCGGATGGGCGGCAGGTTCACCAGGAGCCGCAGGACGAGATAGCGGGGTGCGAGTTCAACGCCCATCTGCAACGCAAGCTGGGTGGGATCGTCGCCGTCCAGCATGGCTTTCACGAGAGCGCCGGCGGAGTATTCCCCGAGTTGGGAACCGGCAGGAAGAGCCGAAAGATAGCTGATCGAGATGAACGAGTGAAGCCGCTGCGCAAGTGCGAACAAGAACTCGTTGAGATCCCCGAGATTGGCGGAGTCCTCGGCGTCGGCCCGGCTGAGGATGAGGGTGCGAAAAGTGCTGATGCCCTCGTTGGTCAAGTTGAGGATCGCGCTGAGTGGCACGCCTTTCAATGCTTGTTGGACGGTCATCGTGTGAATGCCGTCCAACTCTTGGTCGGTGGGAAGTTTGCGGTGATCCAATAGCTGGATCCCCACTTGGAGCCCCTGCACGATCACCGCAATCAGTTCCCGACGTACTGCCTCCGTTTGGAGGGAAGTCAACGTCGGGTTGGCACGGGACAGGTGATCTACGAGATCGCTTGCCAGTGGGATGACGTCGTTGACCGCTGTGGAGGCGGGCTTGCCTCCCAACATGAGCGGTCCCGGGTTGTTCAGCAGCGCTGGGGACATGGGTGGCCTCCTCTAGACAGGTGCGTCGCCTGGCACAGGCACCCGGAGGCTCGGCGCGTTACGAAGCGGGGTACACGCTGAGGCCTTGTTCGGGGGCATACTCGCCGCTGAAATTTGCGGATCGAATTGCGCCAGGCGTTGTGATTTCTACCACATGAACGATCGTCCAACTGTGAAATGGACAAATGTGAAGATAAGTCCATATGCCCCACGCGCTGCGGACCTAAACAATCGTCCACTTACGGTGTTTTTCGACGTCAGAGCGGAAAACGGTTTCGGAGGACACCACGAGTTCCGTCTGGGATCATTGCCGCGCCTACGGTGCTCGTCGCGGGCGATTTGCTCGGAGCAAGCTCGAGGGCCCTGGGTCCTCGCGGACCCAGGGCCCTCGAGGCCTAGGTATTGATTCGACCAGTCCGATGTACGGGAACCGGTTCAGGGTGAAATCACCCTTTTTGTACTGCTGTCTGTGGTGCGGAAATCTCTAGATGACGCCCAGTGAAATCATGGCGTCGGCCACCTTCACGAAGCCGGCAATGTTCGCGCCGTGCACGTAGTCGCCGGGCTTTCCGTACTCGGCAGCGGTGTTGATGGTGCGCTTGTGGATGCCGCGCATGATTCCGGCGAGACGCTCGTCGGTGTACTCGAAGCTCCAGGAATCACGCGAAGCATTCTGCTGCATTTCGAGAGCGGAGGTTGCAACGCCACCGGCGTTGGCCGCCTTGCCGGGTGCGAAGGCTACGTTCGCGTCACGGAAGAGCTGGATGCCACCGGGGGTGGTGGGCATGTTCGCGCCTTCGGCAACGGCCTGAACGCCGTTGGCGATCAAGGTCTTTGCGGCATCTTCGTCGAGCTCGTTCTGAGTCGCGCAGGGGAGTGCGACGTCGCACGGCACGTCCCAGATGGAACCGTCGGCGATGAACTCGGCATGCGGAACTGCGTCGGCGTACTCGCTGATGCGGCCGCGGCGAACTTCCTTGATCTCCTTGAGGAGGTCGAGATCGATGCCCTTCTTGTCCACGATGTATCCCGAGGAATCCGAGCAGGCGATCGCGACGCCGCCGAGCTGGTGGATCTTCTGGATTGCGTAGATGGCGACATTGCCGGATCCGGAGATCACGACGTTCTTGCCTTCGAGGCCTTCACCCTTCGCCTTGAGCATTTCGGCGACGAAGTACGCGACGCCGTAGCCGGTGGCCTCGGTGCGAACCTGCGATCCGCCCCAGGTGATGCCCTTGCCGGTGAGGACGCCCGACTCGTACGTGTTGGTCAGCCGCTTGTACTGACCGAACAGGTAGCCGATCTCGCGACCGCCGACGCCGATGTCGCCGGCCGGAACGTCGGTGTATTCACCGATGTGACGCTGCAGTTCGGTCATGAAGGACTGACAGAAGCGCATGACCTCTGCGTCGGAGCGGCCCTTGGGATCGAAGTCCGAGCCACCCTTGCCGCCGCCGATGGGCAGGCCGGTCAGTGAGTTCTTGAAGATCTGCTCGAAGCCGAGGAACTTCACGATGCCCAGGTTGACGCTGGGGTGGAAGCGCAGGCCGCCCTTGTAGGGGCCGAGTGCACTGTTGTACTGAACGCGGAAGCCACGGTTGACGTGAACGTTGCCCTGGTCGTCGGTCCACGGCACGCGGAAGATGATCTGGCGTTCCGGCTCGCAGAGCCGCTCGATGAGTCCGGCGTCGGCGTAGCGGGGGTGGCGTTCGAGCACTACGTGAAGAGACTCGAAGACCTCTGCGGCGGCCTGATGGAACTCGGGCTCTCCTGCATTGCGAACCAAAACCTGATCGTAAATCTGCGCTACGCGGTCACGTACGGACACCGCTCACCTACCTCGTTGTGAGAACTCTTTTACATTTCCGTTACATACTAGGCGCCTTTATTGCTGTATCGGACAACTGTCCTGTGAAGGTGAAATCGGACACAGCTGTCACTTGTGTCAGTTGAACGGGCGATTTATAACAATTTGCTCAGCTTTCACTCTCTTAACACAGTCCAAATGGTTTGCTTCTGCGGTCGGGGATCACTGTGCCTGTGGTCCGAACGAGTCGAAATGATCAGAGGGGCTGCACGTGCGTAATAAACACTCCATGTCGGCGATGTTGTCGATAGGCGTCGTCACGATTGCCGCGACGATTGCCGCAGCACCGTCTGCGTCGGCGATCGGTGGACCGTGCGGTTCGGGAGGAAGTGGTTCCGCCGGATCGATGACGGGTTCGCTCGGCTCGCTGACCGGATCGCTCGGCAGTGGATCCGCCGGTACCGGCTCCCTCGCCAACGCGCTGCCTTGGATCACCGGCGCCCCCAACGGTGCTCTGCCGGTGCTGACCGGCCGCACCAAGGCGATCGAAATGGTCACTGGCCCAGGCAGTCCCAACAACACCATCGAGCGGTTCAACGTGTCGGGTACCGACCTCGGAATCATGTGGGACAACGGTCTTTCGGGGCCGGATCACGACGTGCTGATGGCATTCGGCGACACGGTGGGCGACTGCGACACCCCGGGTGACGACTGGCGCAGCAACGTATTGTTCCGCAGCAACGACACCGCCATTGCCGACGGGATGAAGATCGACAGTTCTCCTTTGGACGGCCCCAATCATTCCAAGGAGATCATTCCGGGATTCGGCATTCCGGGTGAGTTCACCACCATCCCGACCGCTGGAATCTCTTACGGTGGTGTGCAGTACATCAGATTCATGTCCGTTCGGTCGTGGGACGAACCTGGAGCCTGGACCACCAACTACTCGGCTCTGGCTTTCTCCACGGACAACGGTGAGAACTGGGAACTCGATCCGGGGACAGTTCGCGCCAATACCGAAGGACTTGGCATTCCGGGGATTCCGGCAGTATCGCCGATCAATTCCAACTTCCAGCAGAGCGCCTTCCTCGACGGTCGGGACGGCTACATTTACGAATACGGAACTCCCTCAGGTCGTTTCGGTAAGGCGATCCTGGCGCGAGTGGCCGGCGCCGACATCAGAAATCTCGGTGCCTACGAATACTGGGACGGCTCCGGTTGGAGTCCGCGAGATACCGATGCCGTTCAGGTCATCAAGGCACCGGTCAGTGAACTCGCAGTGCAGTGGAACGACTACCTGAACAAGTACGTTGCCATGTACACCAGTGCCGAGGGCAACCTGGTGATCCGTCAGGCCGACCAACCGCAAGGCCCGTGGAGTGGTACGCAGACCCTGTTGAGTGGAATCACGTTGCCCGCGTTGTACGGCGGATTCATGCACCCGTGGGCGAGCGGACAGTTCCTCGAATTCGTCGCCACCACGTGGGACCGTTACAACGTCATCTACATGCGGACCGATTTGAACGGACTCCAGATGGCGTCGTCGGATTCGCGCGATCGTCCTGACCCCGCGACCACCGGTGAGGCTCGCGTACTCGAAGTCACGATGCCGGAAGACCGCTAGCCGAGCAAGATTCGACAACTATGGCCTGCAACTCGATCGAGTTGCAGGCCATAGTTCTGTGGGTAGTGATATTCGGGTGATACTCAGAGAATGAAGAGCATTTCCTGATACGTCGGGAGTGGCCAGTGATCGTCGGCGACGATGGTTTCGAGGAAGTCGGCCGCTGCACGTACCTCTGCCATGGCGGGCAGGAGTGCGTCCTGTGCGTGCTTGGCCTGATCGAATGGCGTCTCGCCGGCGTCGGTGTCGATTGCTGCGCGCAGGGCCGCGAGCGCTGTGCGCAGAGCCGCAACGGGCGCCGACACTTCTTCGAGCGGTGCTGAATCCGGTTCGAGGCCGGCAGACTTCAGTGCGACGAAGTTCTGCGCAACTTCCGTCTGGTGGCGCACTGCAGCCGGAAGAATCAGCGTCGTACCGATTTCGGCGGCCAGGCGTGCCTCGACGCCGATGCTCAGTGCGTACTGTTCGAGTCCGACCTCGTAGCGGCTGTGCATCTCCCGGTGGTTGAAGACCTTGTACTTCTCGAAGAGTTCCATCGAGGATTCGGTGATCAGTTCAGGAAGGGCGTCCAGCGTCGTGCGAAGGTTCGGCAGGCCGCGAGACTCGGCCTCGATCTGCCAGTTCTCCGAGTAACCGTCGCCGTTGAAGACAACCGCACCGTGGTTGGTGATGATCTCGGTGAGCAGATTCTGGACGGCGGTGTCGAAATCGGCGCCGTCGGCGACCGCGGCCTCCAGTTCGGTGGCCATGTAGTCCAAGGCCTCGGCCATGATCGTGTTGATGGTGACCATCGGGCCGTTGACTGTTTGCAGCGATCCTGGCGCGCGGAACTCGAAACGGTTGCCGGTGAAGGCAAATGGGCTCGTACGGTTGCGATCGCCCGGGTCGGTCGGTAGGACGGGAAGGGTATCGGCGCCGATCATCATGGTGCCCTTGTCCTTCGACGATGTCGCGGCGCCCTTGGCGATCTGCTCGAAGACGTCGGCCAGTTGATCGCCGAGGAAGATCGAAATGATGGCCGGGGGAGCCTCGTTGGCGCCGAGGCGGTGATCGTTGGTTGCCGATGCGACCGACGCGCGCAGGAGGCCCGCGTATTTGTGGACGGCCCGGATGACTGCGGCGCAGAATACGAGGAACTGGGCATTGTCATGCGGATTGTCGCCGGGGACAAGCAAACTGCCGAGTTCGGAGTTGCCCAGCGAGAAGTTGACGTGCTTGCCGGAGCCGTTGACACCGTCGAACGGCTTCTCGTGGAACAGACATTCCATGCCGTGCTTCTTGGCGATTGTCTTGAAAGTGGTCATCAGCAACTGCTGGTGGTCCGCGGCGATGTTGCCTCGCTCGAACATCGGGGCGATTTCGAACTGGCCGGGCGCAACCTCGTTGTGCCGCGTCTTGGCGGGGATACCGAGTTTGAAAAGTTCCCGCTCGGTGTCCATCATGAATCCGAGCACACGTTCCGGGATCGCCCCGAAGTAGTGGTCGTCGAACTCCTGGCCCTTGGGCGGCTTTGCGCCGAAGAGTGTTCGGCCGGCGTTGAGGAGGTCGGGGCGGGCGAGGAAGAAGTGTCGATCGATCAGGAAGTACTCCTGCTCGGGTCCGCAGAACGACACGATGTGCTCGGGATCGGTATGGCCGAACAACTTAAGGATTCGTTCGGCGTGGAAACCCATTGCCTGTTGTGAACGCAGCAGGGGAGTCTTGTGGTCGAGCGCTTCGCCGGTCATCGAAACGAACACGGTCGGGATACACAGTGTGTTGCCGTTGGGGTTTTCGAGAACGTAGGCCGGGCTCGTGACATCCCAGCCGGTGTATCCGCGAGCCTCGAATGTATTGCGCAGCCCGCCGTTCGGGAAACTCGAAGCGTCGGGTTCACCTTGGATCAAGGTCTTGCCGGCGAACTCCGCCAGTGCACTGCCGTCGCCGACCGGCTCGAGGAAGCTGTCGTGCTTCTCGGCCGTCAACCCGGTCAGTGGATAGAAGACGTGGGCGTAGTGGGTTGCGCCTTTCTCCAACGCCCAGTCCTTCATCGCCGACGCGACCGCATCGGCGACCATGGGATCGAGCGGTTTGCCTTGCTCGATCGTCGACATCACCGATTTGTAGACGAGCTTGGGCAGTCGCTTCTGCATGACCACCTTGTTGAAGACGTTGGCTCCGAACACCTCTCCGGGTGTCTCGTCGGTCGTGAAACTGACCACCGGAGGTGTGTAGGCCTCGACGTCCTTGATCGCTTGCAAGCGAACTGCATTTCCACTCATGTGCTTACCCCTCGCCCGGGCCCAGGGCTGCGCTGCTGATTGCGAGCCCGACTTCGGCAAACCCTACGAACCTCCGGTATCGGGGGTGTTTCGTAGGTATTGCGCCTGTCCGCAAACTTCGAGTCACAACGGAAATGTCGATCTGTCGGAGGTCTACGGCAGACTTCGAGCGGAGGGGTCAACGCGGGTCAGACGAATCGGAGAGTCTTTGTGATCAGGGTTTTGGTGCCAACCACAGTGGAGCAGGGCGATCTCGCGGAAGTGCTTCGGTTGTACGACGAACTTGTCACCGAGACCCGAAAAGAGGACGGCTGCATCAATTACGAGTTACTGCAGCGCACCGACAATCCCTGCGAGCTCGTGTTGGTGGAGGAATGGGAATCTCAGGAGCACCTCGACGCCCACACCCATACCGAGCACTTCGTCAGGTTGGTTGAGGCGCTGGCCAAGCTCGAGACGGCAGCGCCGGCGCAGATCTTCACGAAGGTTCTGTAGCGGCGGAGTCAGGTCTCAGTGCTCGCTCAGGCGTCGAATGAACATTCCGGAGAGCCTCGAGTGTCAACTAGGCGACCCGTTCCGACACACGCGGAAACTGGTTTGCATCGACACGCCAGAATCATCGTAGGTCCGTCGAGTCCGCTGTAGGACAGCGCCTTCGGGCGCCAGCCGGGCCTCGTGCCGGTGTCGGCCGACCTGCACGGGCGCTCTATACGGTGACGTCGGAGTAGGGCATATGCTCTGACATCCAAGGAAATACGAATTCCATGAGTAGCAGCACCACCGCGACCACGAGAACGATCGCCAGCAGGGCCTTCACTGGTCGGGGGCCGGGGAGCGCTCCCCAGAGGTATCCGTACATTCATTGCTCCTGGAATGCCGCGGGAATGGTGCCCGAAGTCTTCGAGATTGTTTCGACGAGAACCGCGTGGACGATCAAGCGTTCGCTGTTCGAGTAGAGCGGATGGCACGTGGTCAGTGTCAACATACTTTCCAGCGTGGCGTCGGGCTCGGCCCAAGGGCTTCCGGGCAGCGGGGTGACGACCGCAACATCCCCGGGCACGGTGATGCGCCGCCCGAGGAGATGGACGTAGTCGCCTTCGGAAACACGATCGGCTTGCTCGGGATTCAAGCAGGCTTTCGCCGCAGCGCGACGTTCGGGCGAGGCCTGGTCGAGTGGGAGCAACCGGTACGTCATCCATTGGAACTCGGTCTCCACGACGACGGCATCGCATGCATCGAGTCGATCCAGGTGCTGGAAGACTGCGCCGGAACCATTGCGGTGCCCGGCGAGCGCGAAGTTGCCGGCTTCGCCGGGCATCTGCGAGTCCGGGTAGTGGCCGGGGCCGGCCCGCAGGTCCTCGTTGCGTGTGCCCTCGACGATTGCGTACGCGGCGCCGAGTGTGGGGAAATGCACGCGCGCGAATCCCTCGCCGAGCACAGGGATCAGCGGGGACACCGGCTGACCATCGATCGCTCCTGAGGCTTCGGGGACTTCGGCCCAGGATTCCTCCAGACTGTTGTTGAGCTCGTCCTGCAGCCGCCCTGAGACCATATTGGTCCAGAACGCCTCATAGATGACGAACAGCAAGATGACGACCCCGGCCGTGAGGAGCAGTTCGCCGATTACCTGGCCTGCGCCCGGCCGCCGACGCCCTGGAACTTTGGTATCGCTCACGAACCGGGGTCTCCTCTTCACAGATCTACCGAGCTAGCTGATGTGTCGCATTGGTGCCGTATCGAACTAGCTGCCCGCGTCGATCGTGGCGCTCCCGGTACCGCCGAGGAGATCGTAAAGGAGTACGGACAGGCGACCGAGGCCGTCGATCACGGCAGAACCAGTGGTCTCGATGCCTTCGATGACGATCGGGAACGGGAGGAATGACATGGTGTTTCTCCTTCGAGGGGTGGGCCGCGGCGGCGGCCGCGAGATAGATGCGTCGTGACGGTGAAACAGGGCGGGTGCGACCAGGTGTATGTCGCACCCGCCCTGTTTCGGTATTTCTGGTTGGGAGTTACTCCTGGCCGGGTGCACGCTTGCGGTTACGCAGGGTGAGCCATGCGCCACCGCCGATCAGTGTCAGCGCTAGACCGGCGAGCCAGATGACGTTCGCGCCGGTTACCGGCAGGGACGATGACTGGTCCGGTTTGGCCTGAGCAGGATTTCCCGGAGCAGGTGTGCCCGGAGCACCGTTGTGTCCACCACCGTTATTGCCGGGAGCGTTGTTGCCGGGAGTCGACACGTCAGTGCCTGATCCTCCGGGTACTTCAGAGCCCGGCCATGTCGGGATTTCCCACGGCGGCAGCGGGATCGGGATCGGGATGATGATCAGCCCATTGCTGCTGGTTTTGTTCTCGAGTCCCAGGACCACCGACTTGTTTGCTTCGCCGGTGAGCTTGACGGAAGTTGCGGTCGGTTCGCCGTCGATCTTCGAGACATCCGCCTTGCCTTCCTTGACGCCCCAGATCACTTCACCCCACTTGACGTTGGTGACGTCGGTGTGAGCACCGGTTTCTGTGAAAGTGATGTCGGTGTTCAGCGGGAACTGGACCCGGCCGTCGATGACGGCTGCGTCGCACTGGGCGGTCGGAGTGACCGAAGCGCCCGGCTTGACATCGAGAACACAAGACCGCGCCTCATTGTCGATGTCCGTCCACGTAGCCGTGACCTGGAAGATCGTGGATCCGTCTTTGGCTACCTGGCTGCCCTTGGGGCCGGTCACGATCTTGTCGATATCCACCTCGGTGGTCGGGATCGGGCGGTTGTGGATCTCCACCACAGCCTTCTCACCGGCCACCGCCTTGACGGTGTCGCGGTAATCGGCGTCACCGGCATCCGCGGAGACGTAGTAGTACGGCCGCGCCCAGTCGATACCGGCCAGTGGCTTGGGGTCGACCTCGGAGAAGGTGATCACGGTGTTCCGCGGCACAACCTCGTCGGACGTCCAGCTCCAGTCGTTTGCGGCATCGAGGGTGATGGTCTGGCCCACTGCCGGGAAATCAGTTCCAGCGGGGAGTGCCGGATCGATCCCGTCGATACGGACCTCGAACGTCGCGCTGTCAGGCAGGTCGGCCTCGGGTGCGCGGACGGGCTTGCCGTCAGCGTCGAGGATGAACTTCGTGAATTCGACCGATCCGAATTTCCACAGCGCCTCGTTCGACAGCGTGATCAGCCGACCGTCGGTCGGGTCGTCGGAGACTATGCCCGTCGCGGTGCCGTCGAGGTTCGAGTGCAGCCACGATTCGCCTTCCGGGCTGGTGCCCCAGGAGATCGTGCCCCACTCGACTCCGTCGACATCGGGACGGCCGGTCTCGGTGAAGGTCACCTCGGTGCCGACAGGGAGGTCGACGCCGAGCGGTGTGGTCTGTCCCTGCTTGACGCTCAGCACCTGGGTGCGGTACTCCACACCGTCGCGCCAACGCGCCTCGACCGTGAACTCCACGTCGTCGCCGACGGCCTCGGCGGCCTCACCGCCGACCTGCTTTGCAATGCGCAGAGTGCCGTCGTTGACGTCGACGAAGTTCGACACCTCGATCTTGCGCAGATCCTTGCCGATGGTCACCACGGCCTCGTTGTCCGGACTGATCCTGACATTCCCGGAGTATGCGGGCACGCCATAGGCGAGACCATCACCGTTTGCCGGAACCAGCTCTGTCAGTGTGACTTCGGTGCCGCCCGGCAGGTTCTCGCCGAACGGAACCGGGGTGCCGTCGGACGGAAGTGACAGCGTCTTGCTCTGCGGGTTGTCGTCCGTATCGAGCCAGGTGGCAATCACGTCGAAGCTGGCCGGTACGGCCTTGTCGGAAGCCTTCGGGCCCGTGAGCTTTTTGCTCACTTCGAAGGTGCCTTGCGTGATCGTGGCCTCGTTGGTGACGGAGACCGTGTTCGCCGACGCGTCGGTGCCGATGGTGAGCGTCTTCGGGCTGATCACCGGCAGCGACCACGTCACGAGGTCGGTGTTCGTCGGTTGAACCTCGGTGAAGGTGACTTTCGCTCCGATGGGCAATTTGCCCAGGTCGTAGTGCTGACCGTCCTTCAGGGTGAATTGACGCAGCTCGTTGCCGGCGGCGTCGTCACCGAAGGCGATCTCTGCGTTGACGACGAAAGCCTCGAGCCCCGTGCGCGCTCCGTCACCGATGACGGATTTGGTGATCCTCGCCGATCCCAGGCTCGCTTTGTTGAGCAGTGTGACACCGACATTGCTCTTCGGCGTGATGGTCACCAGCGCCTCGGTGCGGTCCCCGTTGAGCGTCACACCCTCCGACGGGCGGAACGTCCCTCTCTCGAAGTACACACCGTCAACGGTCGGGAGGTTGATCTCGGACAGGCGGATCTGCCAGCCGGTTCCGCGGGGGTTGATCCCACTGACGGGTGTCCCGTCAGCCTTCACCTTGATCTCGTAGGAGCTCACCGGGGCGTCGGTCGCTGGATCTTGCCCGGGGGCGAACTCCTCGACTTTCACAGTGAACTCGGTGTCTTCCGGGAATTTCTCGGAGAAGGGAGCGATCTCCTTCAGAAGCGAGAACGAGCCCCGCGACACACCTTGGCCGGTGCCGCCGCCGCCCCATTCCTGCTTGACGCTCTTCGACAGCGTCTGCTTGCCGGCATAGGTGAGGGTGTTGGAGTATTCCGTGTCGCGCTGGTCCAGTCCGCCGCTGCTGGTGCACAGGGTGTAGCTGACGAGGTACTTCGTCTGACGGCTGTAACCGTCCGCGTCCCGAGGGAGGGTGAGATCGAAACCGCCGTCGGCGCGCGCCACCGAGGTGGCGTCGGTTATATCGCGTTTCTTGTTGCCGTCGAAGAAGTCTTGCGCGACGACCTTGAGATTGAGGTTGCTCTTGAGATCGCCGCCGATTTCACACACCGTCATGTTCGGTGAGAACCTGTCGTTGATGACCGCCGGTTCCGTAAGGCCCTCGAGATCGTGTCCGGAGATTTCCACGGTCCAATTGAGGGTGGTGCCTGCCGGCTGCTCCACACCGCCGATCGTCTGCGACGTGGTGTTGATCGCGCCGTTCTTGCCGCTCGTGAACCCAGGTCCCTCAGTCTTTCCCGTGATCGACGTCTTGTTGACGACCGCCGAGTTGGTGAGATGGTCCTCGGAGTCCGGCACCTCGGTGGTGGTCAGGCAGGTCCGGTACGTGAAGTAGTAATACTGTTCTTCGTTGAATGTGTCCGGGTTATCCACAGTGATCGCCGCGGTGAAGGTACTCGCGCCGGCTACTGCGCCGATGGGAGCAATGGTGAATCCTGCGGCAGGAGTGCGGTAGTTGGGTTCGTTCTCCCGCCCTGGGAGGTAGTCAGACTTCTCGATGACTACCTGCACGCCCGAGGCACAGACCGCATGGGGGCCGCCGAAGGTGTCGGTGATGTCGATCTTGTGGTTGTTGGCGGCAATGTCGGTGCCCGGAACCACAATCGTCCAGACGGCTTCCATATTGCGCTTACCGCCGTCGAGGTAGCCGCCCTTCCAGGGCTCGGTCTGCGGCGCGTAGTCCTGTCCCACGCCATCCGAAGCCACCGTGTTGTCACCGATCGTCACGGAGTTGGTGTACTGAGTCCCCTTGAGATCCACAACGCCGCTGGTCGTGCATGAGGTGTACTCGATGCGGTAGAGCTTGCTGCCCTCGAAGGGCCCGCCGTTGTTGATGTTGATCGTGACCTGATCACCCGCGTCGGGTTGGGTGACGGTGACGCCGCCAGGGGTCTCTTTGAGATCGCCCGGGCGACCGGACCACAGCTTCGCGTTGAGCAGGCTGCCCGCACACACCTTCATGTTGTCGGAGAGCTCGTCGCTCAGGGTCACCGAACCGGTGTTGCCTGTGTCCAACTTGGCCAGATCTGCGCCGGGGATGTCGATGGTCCACCGCACTGACTGCTTGTTGTCCTGGAGTTTGCCGGACTTCGTCGACTCGCCGATTACGCGGCCGTCGGTGATGCCGCCCGTGCCGGGCAGGTCGACCTGCGTGACCTTGTTGTTGATCGTGAAATCCACAGTCTCTGACGTGGTGTACTCGACTGCCTTCGTGTAGACGAAGAAATCGCCCTTCACCTCGTCCGGCCGATCCGCCACAGCGTCGGAGAGCACGCAGGTCATGTGATTGGTGGAAGCAGCCAGATCGCATGTGCCCCAAACCGTCCCATCGTCGCCCTCCAGCGCGATCGTCGGGTTGGACTGAAGCTTCAGCTCGCCAGGGAATTCAATGGTGAACTGGTCGCCCGGCTGCGGACTCGCGCTTGACGCGTCCCAAATGCCCTTCACCGTGACGGAGTCCCCGACCGTGATCTGCTGGTCGTTCTTTCCTTCGACCTGGACGTCGGTGATTTTCACATCGATGCCGGGATTGACTCCGCGTGCGGCCAGTCGCTGCGCCGCCACAGGAGTCGTCGACGAGGACGCCGTCGTGATCGGCGGTTTCGCAGAAGTGGGTGACTCCGACGTGGAAGTAGGCGGTGCCGTCGTCTTCAGTGGCGCCTCCGTCGTAGTCGCGGGCGGCTTCGGTGTGGTAGGAACTGTTGTGGTCGGAACTATGGTGGTCGAGGTCCCGACGTCATCGGCCGAGGCAACCTGGACGAAAGAGAACGACGATACGACCAGCGCCAGGACCGCAACGATCATCCCCAAAGCTGCCCACCGAGACACCACCCCCTCCCCGGCACGGCGTGGGAAGACACGGTTACGCATGACGAACACCTTTCGTTCAGAACACATGATTTAGGCCCCGTTTCCGGGGCCGTCGAATAGGGAAACGGGACCTTTGAGCCGCTCTGGAGCCTGGTTGCGAGCGTTGGTGATTCTCAGGCGACCTACTGCGGAGCCGAACAGTTGGTAATCGGACCTGGTTGGCGCCAGCGCAGACCGACGGCCGGCTCTGGGTAGGCCAGGAAATTCCAAGAAAAATCGACCGCCGGTATTACCTAACGCGACGACCTTCGAGGTACTAAAGGCTGCGGCCGAGGATCTTTCCTGCGCGATTCATTGCAGTTCGAGCATGAGCACCATCCCGGATAGCAAAAGCAACAGTGCGATGGCTCCGAGGGGGGAGTCTTCGTGCTACGTGCTTCGCTGCCGTGACGGTTTTCATGAAATTCCTTTCTTTGGCACAACGTAAAGAAATGTGCGCGGGGCCGTTCGCGAGAAGATGCAAATTCCGCGCAAACAACGCAGAAGGCGCAAACCGGGCGATGCGCAATCAGGAATCTAACACGAGCAAATCGCATAGCTGGACACGCCATGGACGTGCGTCCATGCAAGAAAAACTGCGCTTACCTGGGTATATCTATCTTCCGTTGATTTCTTTCAAGTTAACTGGCTGGTTCATCACAATCCGATCTCGACCATCAGTTGCATGCCTGCCTTGGCACTTGTCGACAATCGGTGAGCGGCCGAGCCGAGTCGGCGCTGCTGTACCGAATGAGCCTTTATGCAGTTCACTGCCCCTTATTTGCTGTCGGAACGACAAGGTGTGGAGCGAATTATCTGTGTACACACGCTCGACATAAATGCAAATCATTTTTCTGTGTATAGGAGGAGGGTGAATTAGGGGGTGAATTCAGTCGCGGGTCATCGAAACCCCTGTTCTGAAATGATCCAGAGATAGGGGTCACATTAGATTCGTTTTTCTTAGCAGATTGGATTCCGGCCTCAGTTAACTGTCGATAATGCTTCGGGGGCCGACAGGGCATTTCGAGACGAAGAATCGCCCAGCTTTTTGTAGAAGGCCTTCGGTACGGTTACGTCAGTCCATCTGATCACGCGCCGCAGCGACTTTGGGCGACGCTCTTGTGCGCACGGATGAGGCACTGCCTGGGATGTGTGTGGATCTCGGAAAATGCCACGTCGGAGGCTTCTTCGAAGATCTCGAGACCTCGCAAGTTCAGGTCGTTCTCGCGCATCTCGGCACGATGAAATGGCTTACTTTTCAAGCGCTTTCGATGCCCGGAGTCAAATGGTGACGGTCGTTGCGTAGTCGCTGACGGCGGATGCGGCGGGTTCGATCGGTGCGCAGTCGCCACATCCGAGCAACCGCACCGAGTAGCTGCGAGGTCCCAGAGCCGGCGCCTCTCACGGCTCCCTGGAAACTTCGCGAAATTAGAACTTCGAATCGAGTTCTCGCTCAACCATTCTGACGCAGCTTGTGTCATTGGTGCTACGCCCACGGCCGCCAGCAAGGTCCGACTACTCCGGCTGCTGTTATACGCCCTGGGATCCGGAGCCCAGAGATTCTGTGACACTGTGCGGCGGCTCTGCTGAGCGTGTTGCATGCGACTCGGCTGGCATTGGTGCATTCTTGGCTACCGGCTCGTTGTCGTAGAACTTCGTGAGACGACCTTGTCGCAGTCGCAGGGAAGGGCTACAACGATTGGTCTGGCCCGGTCAACGAGGCGGGACCGGTAGTCGGTTGGTGTGCGCCGGTGAACCTCTCGACGACGGATACCACGACGATCGCGAGTGCCAGGATTCCAACGGTCCGGGCGAGTGACTTCAGGGTCTTCGGAAGTGCCTTCTTCATGCGTGGCAGATTACTGCGGACGGCACGTAATTTGTGGGCTAGGTTTCGGTCCGTATCGGACTGCTCTGCCCAGTGGCCGCTCGTCCACGCAGTGTGACTATCCGTGAATCAAATCTTGTGGTGCCCCCGGCAGGATTCGAACCTGCGACCAAGAGATTAGAAGGCTCTTGCTCTATCCCCTGAGCTACGGAGGCGCGTGGAACATCATACTCGAGGGTTCGGGATGTGACGCGCGCCGCCCAACTCCGACGCGTTGTCGTAGTCGGTTCGCGAAGGTCCTACCCTTGAGGTATGGCTACACCCGACCTCGCGCCGACAGATTCCCCACCGGAGTCCACTCCGCACAGCGGTGCACCCGCTTCTTCGACCGCGATATTCGTGGTCAGTGGACTCATCGCAGGGCTCACCGCAGCCATCGTGGTGGGATTCTCCGCGTCGCAGGCACTGACTCTTCTGGGCATCCCGGATCCAGGCCCGATCACCACATACGGCCTGCCCGCGATGCGCGCACTGGGGGAGATCGCCGCAGTCATCGCGATCGGGTCACTGCTTCTGGCCGCGTTCTTCGTGCCGCCGCAGAAGTCGGGTGTCCTCGACGTCGACGGCTATCGGGCAGTCCGAACTGCATCGCACGCCGCGATCGTGTGGGCGATCTGTTCGTTCATGATGGTGCCTCTGACGCTCTCTGACACGTCGGGTCAGCCGTTTGCCGAAGCGATCAAACCGGCGAACCTGTGGTCGGGACTCGATCAGGTCGAGATCGCCGGCGCTTGGCGTTGGACTGCGATCATCGCGGTTGTTCTGGCGATCTTGGCCCGACTGACACTGCGCTGGTGGTGGACCCCGCTACTGCTGCTGGTCGGTCTTCTCGGACTGATGCCGCTCGCTCTCACCGGTCACTCGTCTTCGGGCGGGTCGCATGACATCGCCACCAACAGCCTGATCCTGCACCTCGTGGCGGCTTCGCTCTGGGCCGGCGGCTTGTTCGCGCTACTGGCACACGCGCGGCGCGGCGGCGATTACACCGACGTAGCAGCCCGACGCTTTTCGACGGTCGCATCCATCTGCTTCGTCGTCATGGGATTCAGCGGCGTCATCAACGCGATTGTCCGTCTGCCTCTCGACGACGTATTCACCACGACGTATGGACGATTGATCGTCGCGAAAACAGTTGCACTGATCATCCTCGGGTTCTTCGGTTGGGCTCAGCGGAGTCGGGCGCTACCGGCGCTGGCGGAGAATCCGAAGAGTCGCTCTGCCCTGATTCGATTTGCCGGCGCTGAAGGCATCGTGATGGCGGCAACCATCGGCCTCGCGATCGGCCTCGGTCGTACCCCGCCGCCCCCGCCGCTGTCGATTCCCTCGATTCCCGAGGTCGAACTCGGTTACAACCTTCCGGACCCGCCGTCGTTCATGGCCTTCGTGACGGACTGGCGATTCGACCTCATGTTCGGCACCGCCGCCGTTGCTGCGGCGATTCTGTACGGCATCGGCCTTCGCAAGCTGGCCAAGCGTGGGGATTCCTGGCCTGTCGGCCGAACCATCGCCTGGATGAGCGGTTGTGCGGTGCTCCTGATCGCCACGTCGTCGGGCGTCGGCAAATACGCACCGGCAGTCTTCAGCGTTCACATGGGTGCGCACATGGCGCTGTCGATGTTGGGACCAGTCCTGCTGGTTCTGGGTGCGCCGATCACTTTGGCTCTGCGGGCCCTGGATCCGGCAGGCAAGGACGGCGTGCCCGGCATTCGCGAGTGGATTCTGACCGCTCTGCACAGCCCGTTCTCGCGATTCATCACCCACCCGATCGTGGCTGCAGTTCTCTTTGTCGGCGGTTTCTACGCGCTGTATCTCGGCGGAATCTACGGTGCGACGGTCGACTCGCACAGCGCTCACCTGCTGATGAACCTGCACTTCATCCTCAGCGGCTATCTCTTCTACTGGGTGGCGATCGGAATCGACCCGTCACCACGTCAATTGCAGCCAGTGACCAAGCTGGCAATGGTCTTCGGCTCACTTCCGTTCCACGCCTTCTTCGGCGTGGCATTGATGAGCACCACCGCCGTCATGGGCGGCGCGTACTTCCGTTCGCTCGGCCTCGGGTGGAACAACGACCTGATCGGCGATCAGCAGCTGGGCGGCAGCATCGCGTGGGCGACCGGCGAGATCCCGCTCATGGTGGTCATGCTCGCGCTACTGGTTCAGTGGTCGCGCAGCGATGGCAGGACAGCGCGCCGAACTGACCGTGCGGCCGAGCGTGACCACGACGCCGACCTCGCTGCTCACAACGCCATGTTCGCCGAATTGGCCAGGCGGGACCGCGAGGGGTGGAAACCGCGTGAGGCTGCTGACGCGGAGACTGCAAGCGAGGACTCTGCGGACGAGACACCCAGCGAGAAGAAATCCGACGAATCCTCCACTAGCACCTAGCTCCGACACTGCCCGGGCTGTTTGGCTCGGGCAGTGCTGTTTCTCCACAGCTGTTCCACCGATGCACAGGTGGAAATCGAAGATCCCGAGCCACGCGTTTGTCGTTCCACAATCGAAACTGCCGACGCAATGATCGGCCCCGCGGCAGTTGGCGGGTTCTGGAGTTCGAAGGGGGATCGGACATGTACGAAACGCATGCAACGGTTGTCGGAACCGTCATCACCAATCCGGTGAAGCGGCAGACCACCAATGGCGAAGAGGTGCTGAGCTTTCGGATGGCGAGCAACACGCGTCGCAAAGACGCGGTGACCGGAGAGTGGACGGACGGAGCGACCCTCTATCTCACGGTCAGCTGCTGGCGGCGGTTGGTCACCGGCGTCGGCGCATCCATCATGAAGGGTGATCCGGTCATGGTGGCGGGGGAGTTGCGCACCAACGAGTACACGACCAAAGAGGGTGTGCCTCGTTCCGATCTCGAGCTACGGGCGACTGCGGTAGGCGCGGACCTTGCTCGTTGCATCTCGAAGATCGAGCGTCAGAGCAAGCCGACGTCGGCGGAGAATGTCGAGGACGCAATCGACACCGTCGCTGCGTGAGGACTCAGACCGAAGGTTTCGGGCAGTCGCGGGGCCGCGAGTCGTGCCCCGCGTCCACTCGCTCGAGAAGTTCGGTGAGAGTTGCTCGCTCCGATTCGTCGAGGTCGTCGAACACATCCGAGGATTCGCGTCGTTGAGCTTTCGCGACGTCGGCAGCGAGGGTAGCGCCGGCGTCGGTGAGCTCGAGTAATACAGCTCGCCGATCGTTCGGATCGGGAGTGCGGCGCACCCATCCGGCCTCTTCGAGGGAATCCACGACGTCGGTCGCCGACCGCGGAACGATGCGCAATCGCTCGGCAAGAAACCCGAGTCGAACCGGCTCGCCCACTCGGGTCAGTACTCGCAGCGCTCGGCTTTGCGACGGCGAGAGACCGAATGGTTCCAGCGCTGCCACCTGACGTCGGCGGATGAGCCGTGCCACGGACATCACGACGTCGGTGAGTTCGCGCTCTCGGGAATGCATGGCGTCAGTCTAGCGTTGTTGGTGTCAGCCTCATAGTGAGGTAACCTCATCAATATGAAACTAGGGTGAGAAAGCCTCCAGGAGGTAGAACGTGAAACCAGATCACATGCGAAACATCGAACGATCCGCTGTCGAGATCACTCCGGCGGAATCCGTACCGGCAAAGCGCGTACTCGGACTGTTTGCGCCGTATCGAACTCAGATCGCCATCGTCACCGCGGTCATCACACTCAGCGCGATCGTGGCGCTGGGCAGCCCGCTGCTCCTACGCGAAATGCTCGACAAGGCGATCCCGGACAAGAACCTCGGACTCGTGAGCGTTCTGGCCATCGGCATGATCGCTATTGCCGTGATCACGAGCTGTCTCGGCGTGGCGCAGACCTGGATGTCCAACAGCATCGGCCAGAAACTGATGCACCAACTGCGCGTGCGGGTCTACTCGCATCTGCAGAATCAGTCGCTCGGATTCTTCGCTCGAACCCGAACCGGAGAAGTTCAGTCGCGTATTGCCAACGACATCGGCGGTATGCAGTCGGTGGTCACCAACACGGCAACGTCCATCGCGCAGAATGCAACGACCGTGGCAGCCACCATTGTTGCTCTGTTCCTTCTGGATTGGCGGCTTGCCATCTTCTCGCTGGCGATCTTGCCGGTGTTCATCCGTATCGCACGCAAGATCGGTGACGAGCGCCGCAAGATCTCGGGTAAGCGGCAGAAGCTACTCAGTGATCTGTCGGTCCAGGTGGAGGAATCTCTCTCCGTCAGTGGCATTCTCCTCGGCAAGACGACCGGCGCGAAGTCGGCTCTGACGGATCGATTCACCGAGCGTTCAGCGGAAGTCGCAGACGTCGAACTCCGGGCCATGATGGCCGGCAAGTGGCGCATGGCGACCATGTCGATCACCTTCGCAGCCATGCCTGCACTGGTCTACTGGTTTGCCGGATTCACTCTCGATCACGGCAACACCATCACCGTCGGCACCCTCGTCGCATTCACCACGCTGCAAACACAATTGTTCCGCCCCACCATGATGCTGCTCAACACGGGCGTCGAGGTGCAGAGCTCGATGGCACTGTTCAGTCGCGTGTTCGAGTACCTGGATCTGCCGATCGACATCGCGGATCCGGAAGAGTCGAAGAGCTTCGACCGCACCAAGATGTCCGGCGAACTTCGGTTCGACCACGTCGACTTCTCGTATCCAGGAACCGACAGCAAGACCCTCGACAACATCGACCTCACGGTCCCGGCCGGCGGAACCTTGGCGCTTGTCGGCTCCACGGGTTCGGGCAAGACCACTCTCGGATACTTGGCCGCACGTCTGTACGACCCGACTGCGGGATCGGTGAGAATCGACGACGTCGATCTGCGGGACCTCGATCTGGCGACGGTCTCCGACCTGGTAGGTGTGGTGTCGCAGGAGACGTATCTCTTCCACACGACGATTCGTGAGAACCTTCGGTTCGCGAAACCCGACGCCACGGACGCCGAGATCGAGCAGGCAGCGCGCATCGCGCAGATCCACGAGTTCATTTCCGGTCTCGACGACGGGTACGACACCATGGTCGGCGAGCGCGGCTACCGATTCTCCGGCGGTGAGAAACAGCGCATAGCGATCGCGCGCACAGTCCTGCGGAATCCGCCGATCCTCGTCCTCGACGAGGCGACGAGCGCCTTGGACAATCGCACTGAACGTGCGTTGCAGGACGCGCTCGACGAGCTGATGGTCGGACGCACCACTCTTGTTGTAGCGCACCGACTCTCCACGGTTCGAGATGCGGATCTCATCGCGGTCCTCGACCAGGGCGTGGTTGTGGAAAAGGGCACCCACGACGAACTTGTGCAACAAGGTGGGCGATACGCACAGTTGCTTGCGGCCTCGGGTAGCGACGCCGTCGAACTCCCGTCGGAACTGCAGACCGTGTGAGTGTAAGAAATGTCGGCCATTTCACTTCCGCAAGTTTCTAGAACGTGTTCTACTTTAATGGTCGTTGATCGACTATCAATGGAGGCGGAAGATCATGGGTCAGGTTCTGGACAACATCTCACAGTTCGCCGACGAGATCCGCGCCGACGGGGTCGAGGGCGACAAGCTGATGCGCTTGACGGACGGCAGCGCGAAGCGTTTGCGCGACGCCGGCGTCATCCGGATGTTGCAGCCGAAGGAGTTCGGAGGCCTCGAGGCGCATCCGCGTGAATTCGCCGAGACGGCAATGGCTATCGGTGCGATGGATGGTGCCACGGGCTGGGTCAGCGGCATCGTCGGTGTGCATCCGTGGGAGCTTGCGTTCTTCGACCGCAAGGCTCAGGAAGAGGTGTGGGGAACCGATCCTGATACGTGGATGGCGTCGCCGTATGCGCCGATGGGTGTGGCGAGGCCGGTCGAGGGTGGGTACATCCTCAACGGTCGTTGGTCGTTCTCCTCGGGTACCGATCATTGTGACTGGATCATGATCGGTGCGATGGTCGGTGACGAGTCCGGCAAGCCGTTGATGCCGCCGAAGATTCTGCACGTGTTGTTGCCGCGTTCGGATTACGACATCGACCAGGACAGCTGGAATGTCGTGGGCCTGCGCGGAACCGGGTCGAAGGATCTGATCGTCAAGGATGCGTTCTTGCCGACGTATCGGACTCTTGATGCGGGAAAGGTTTTCGACGGGACGGCGTGGAAGGAAGCGGGCCGTACGGAGACGTTGTACAAGTTCCCGTTCTCGTGCATTTTCCCGTTGGGGATCACTTCGTCGTTGATCGGTATCGCTGAGGGTGCGTTGGCGTGCAACATGGCGGCGCAGCGTGAGCGTGTGACGGTCAGTGGTGTTCCGATCAAGGAAGATCCGTACGTGCTGTTCGCGATCGGTGAGGCGGCGGCCGAGATCGCTGCTTCTCGGGCTGCGATCTTGGAGACGGTGGATCGTTTCTGGGACATGACGGAGAAGGGGCAGGAAGTTTCGTTCGAGCTTCGTGCGATCGGTCGCCGTACGCAGACTGCTGCGGCGTGGCGGGCGGTGCGGGCGGTGGACGAGATCTTTGCTCGTTCCGGTGGTGGCGCTTTGCAGTTGAACACGCCGATGCAGCGGTTCTGGCGTGACGCTCATGCCGGTCTCGCGCACGCGATCCACGTACCCGGTTCCATTTTCCATGCGTCGACGCTCTCGCAGCTCGGTGGCGAGCCGAAGGGCATCCACAGGGCAATGATCTGAGCCGTCCTGGGGACACCCGGAGGTGTCCCCATCGCGGTTTTCGTGGGGGTCGATGAGCATGTCGACGAATCTGGTCGATGACCTCGGACTGTCCGCAGAACCCGCATCGGAGTGAGCGCCAACGCGCAATGTGGGTTATAGGACAAACACCGATAGGCTGGCGGTCATGGCTGAGTTCATTTACACGATGAAGAAGGTGCGCAAGGCGCACGGTGACAAGGTCATCCTCGATGACGTCACGATGAGCTTTTACCCCGGCGCGAAGATCGGTGTCGTCGGACCGAACGGCGCTGGTAAATCCAGCATCCTCAAGATCATGGCCGGACTGGACCAGCCGGGCAACGGCGAGGCATTCCTGGCCCCGGGCGCGACCGTCGGCATCCTCATGCAGGAGCCGGAGCTCGACGAGACCAAGACTGTTCGCGAGAACGTCGAGGACGGTCTCGGAGAGACGATGGTCCAGCTCAAGCGGTACAACGAGATCGCCGAGCTGATGGCTACGGATTACTCCGACGAGCTCATGGAAGAGATGGGCGAGCTGCAGGAGAAGCTCGATCACGCAGATGCGTGGGAGATCGACTCGCAGCTCGAGCAGGCTATGGACGCCCTGCGCTGCCCCCCGCCGGAAGAGATGGTCACCCACCTCTCCGGTGGTGAGAAGCGACGCGTTGCGCTCTGCAAGCTGCTGCTGAGCAAGCCCGACCTCCTGCTCCTCGATGAGCCCACCAACCACCTCGACGCCGAATCTGTCCTGTGGCTCGAGCAGCATCTCGCTGCTTACCCCGGCGCAATCCTCGCCGTGACTCACGATCGCTACTTCCTCGATCACGTCGCGCAGTGGATCTGTGAAGTCGACCGCGGACGCCTGTACCCGTACGAGGGCAACTACTCCACCTACCTGGAGCAGAAGGCTGCACGCCTCGAAGTTGCCGGCAAGAAGGATCAGAAGCTGCAGAAGCGCCTCAAGGACGAGCTCGCATGGGTTCGTTCCGGCGCCAAGGCCCGCCAGGCCAAGAACAAGGCTCGTCTCGATCGCTACGAGGAAATGGCGAACGAAGCAGAGAAGACGCGCAAGCTCGACTTCGACGAGATCCAGATCCCGGCACCGCCGCGCCTGGGTGACGTGGTCGTGGAGGTCTCGAACCTCGACAAGGGCTTCGACGGCCGCGTTCTGATCAAGGATCTCTCGTTCACGTTGCCGCGCAACGGAATTGTCGGCGTCATCGGCCCCAACGGCGTCGGTAAGACGACGCTGTTCAAGACCATCGTCGGTCTCGAGGAGCCTGACGCCGGTGAGGTCAAGATCGGTCAGACGGTCAAGCTGAGCTACGTCGACCAGAACCGTTCCGGAATCGACCCCAAGAAGACGGTCTGGGAGACCGTGTCCGACGGGCTCGATTTCATCGTCGTCGGCCAGACCGAGTTCCCCTCGCGCGCGTACATCAGCTCGTTCGGTTTCAAGGGCCACGATCAGCAGAAGCCGGCCGGCGTCCTCTCCGGTGGTGAGCGCAACCGCCTAAACCTGGCGATGACGCTCAAGCAGGGCGGCAACCTGATCCTGCTCGATGAGCCCACCAACGACCTCGACGTCGAAACCCTCGGCTCGCTGGAGAACGCTCTCGAAGAGTTCCCCGGCTGCGCCGTCGTGATCTCGCACGATCGCTGGTTCCTGGACCGGACTTGTACCCACATCCTCGCGTGGGAAGGTGGCTTCGGCGACAACGAGGCAGCTTGGTACTGGTACGAGGGCAACTTCGAGGGCTACGAGGCGAACAAGGTCGAGCGACTCGGCCCCGACGCCGCACGCCCGCACCGCGTGACTCACCGCAAGCTCACCAGGGACTGATCCGGTGTCCGACGTGTACACAGCGCAGATCCAGGTCCGGTGGGGCGATTCCGACCGGTTGGGTCACGTCAACAACACGCGTTACGTCGAGTACATGCAGGAAGCGCGCATCCAGTTCCTGGAAGCGAAACTGGCGCCGCTCGGCGGCCGGCCGGGATACCTCGTGGTTCGAAAGATGACCGTCGAGTTCCTCAAGCCGGTCACCGATCGGTCCGGTCCCTTGAATGTGGAGATCTTCACGACTCACGTCGGGACTTCCTCGTTCACGGTTCGGCACGTCATCCGTGACAACGCGGGTGTCGAATGCGCTTTCGGCGACGCGTTGATGGTCGGATTCGACACGGTGTCCGAAAAGTCCAGACAGCTGGCGGACAGCGAACGCGCGGTGCTCGAAGCATCGCTTGTTCAGATGACGACATCGTAGATTTCGTTTCTCAGTTCACCCTAGGTACTGGTTGCCGCGGCTAGTCTCGAGTCAGAGATTGGTCGCGGCGATCAGAACCCACAAGGATGTGAGCCAGGAATGACAGACCGTGTACGGCAGCAGGGCACAGGCCTCGACGAAGCGACGTTGTTGACGCGTCTTCGCGAGGCCTTTTTCACGCATATCGACGAGGGTGACAGCGACGACGTCATCAACGGTCGATCGGATCGAGTCCTGCTCGCGCATCTTGCGCTCGGGAGGCAGCGGACCCCGGGCACGGCCGTATGGCGTGTGTACCGCCCGTCAGGATCCGAGGGTCTCGGCGCTGCCGTCCAGATCGTCACCGACGACATGTCGTTGCTCGTCGAGTCCGTTACCGCGATGCTCAACCGACAAGGTGTGGGAATCAGTCAATTCGCCCATCCGATCCTGACGGTTGAACGCGATGACTCGGGCAATCTGATGTCCTTGGGCGACAGCGGTATCCAAGAATCCTGGATGCACGTCCAGTTGGACTCCGAAGTCGAGGATTCCGCTCTCGACGCGATCGAAGCACACCTCGGCAAGGTGCTCGCGGACGTCCGCCAGGTGGTTGGTGACACCCCGGACATGAAGGCATTGCAACTGCGCGTTGCCGACGAGTTGGCGAGTGCCGCAGAAACTGCCTCCGGGAGGATCACCCCCGAAGAATTCTCCGACACCGCCCGGCTGCTGCGGTGGATGGCGGACGGAAACTATGCCGTGCTCGGATACCGGCGATTCGAGGGCACGAAGGACGGTTCACGTACGGTCGCGGGTAGTGGACTCGGTGTGCTGCGCTCCGACGCGGTCACCGAGGGCCCGATGAGCTTGCCTCCCGTCGCAGATCTCCCGGATCGACCGCTTCTGGTCCTGACTCAGGGATCGTTCCCCGCCACGGTGCACCGCGCTGTCTACCCGTACTTCGTGGGCGTCTCGATCCTCGACGACAACGGAAACATTGTGGGGGAGCACAGGTTCCTGGGAGTGTTCACCGTTGTCGCCCTCCACGAGAACGTCCTCGCGATTCCCCTGATCGAGCGCCGCGTCCGCGAAGTCATCGCGCGTGCCGGTGTCGACCTGCATTCGTACTCCGGTCAGGCGATGCTCGAGGTCATCCAGTCGTTCCCGCGCACCGAGTTGTTCTCGAGCGATGCCGAGACCTTGTTCGAGACTGTGCACGCCGTGCACAGCATCGGGCTGCGTCGACAGGTGCGACTCTTTGTCCGCGAGGACACGTTCGGACGCTTCGTATCCTGCTTGGTGTATCTACCCCGCGACCGGTACACGACGCGGGTGCGACTGGCGATGCAAAACCTGTTGTGGCGCGAATTCGGACCAGGCACAGTCGATTACACCGCCCGGGTTACCGAGAACGATCTTGCGCTGTTGCACGTGACGATCCGGCGCGATCCGGACAGTGAGCCGGTTCATCTGGATGTCTCCGAGGCCAACCGCGAGCGAGTTCAGGCTCTGTTGACCGAAGTCAGTCGTAGCTGGGACGACCGCATCAACGACCTTGTTCGTGAAAGTCCAGGTGTGGATCCGGAACTGGTGCAGCGGTATTCGCGGGTGCTTCCCGATGGATACAAGGAGGACTTCGAACCGTCACGCGCGTTGGCCGACATCGCCAGACTCGAGGCGTTGGCGCCAGGCGCGATCGACGTACTGCTCTATCGTGCTGTGGACTCCGCGCCCGGTGCCTGGCGCTTCACGCTCTTCGTCGGCGGCGACGGTATCTCGTTGAGCCAGGTGCTACCGGTGCTGCAGTCACTCGGCGTCGAAGTTCTCGACGAGCGGCCGCACGTCGTGCAGCGACTCGACGGCGTTCAGTGCTGGATCTACGATTTCGGATTGTCGGTACCGGCGGATCTTCGGGCGTCGGTCGAGATCGACCTCGATGCGCAGGTGCCGCTCGAGACCAGTACCGCCCCGCTGACCGAGGTCCAGAAGCGATTCACGGCTGCATTCGGTGCAGTCTGGTTCGGCCGGGCAGAAGCTGACCGATTCAACGAGTTGGTGCTGCGGGCCGGAATGTCCTGGCGGCAAGCCGTGGTGCTGCGTGCTTACGCAAAGTATCTGCGCCAGGCCACATTTCCGTACAGTCAGTTCCACATCGAAGGAATCGCGCTTACACACCCGCAGACCGCGTTTGCATTGGTGCAGTTGTTCGAGGCGATGTTCGACCCCGAGAAGCAGGACGACATTCGCGTCGCCGAATTGGACGAGCAGTTGCGTGCGTCCATCGACGAGGTACTCAGCTTGGATGCCGATCGCATTCTGCGTGGAATGTTCTCCTTGGTGAAGGCGACCTTGCGTACCAATTTCTACGTCGTCGACGCCGATGGCCGCTCTCGCGACTACCTGTCGGTCAAGCTCGATCCCTCACGGATCAGCGAGTTGCCCAAGCCGCGGCCGGCTTTCGAGATCTACGTGTACTCACCCGAGGTCGAAGGCGTCCACCTGCGATTCGGCGCAGTCGCGCGCGGCGGGCTCCGCTGGTCCGACCGGCGCGAGGATTTCCGCACCGAGGTGCTCGGCTTGGTGAAGGCTCAGGCCGTCAAGAACGCGGTGATCGTGCCGGTCGGCGCCAAGGGCGGCTTCGTCGTGAAGAATCCGCCTCTGCCGACGGGTGATCCGGCCGTTGATCGAATGGCGACGCTGGAAACCGGCAAGGCCTGCTACACCACCTTCATCTCCGGATTGCTCGACATCACCGACAACGTGCACGCGGCTACCGGCGAAGTTGTGACGCCGGATCGAGTGGTGCGCAAGGACGATCAGGATCGCTACCTGGTGGTCGCCGCGGACAAGGGCACGGCGACGTTCTCGGATCTCGCCAATTCGGTTGCCGCCAAGTACGACTTCTGGCTCGGCGACGCGTTTGCCTCCGGTGGCTCCGTGGGATACGACCACAAGGGCATGGGTATCACCGCTCGCGGCGCCTGGGAAAGCGTCAAGCGGCACTTCCGCGAACTCGGGGTCGACACGCAGACGCAGGATTTCACGACGGTAGGCGTCGGCGACATGAGCGGAGACGTGTTCGGCAACGGAATGCTCCTCAGTCGGCACATCCGTCTGGTGGGCGCGTTCGACCATCGACACATCTTCCTCGATCCGAACCCGGATGCAGCGAGCTCGTTCGTCGAACGTCAACGACTTTTCGAGTTGCCACGGTCGTCATGGGCCGACTACGACAAGAGCCTGATCAGTGAAGGTGGCGGCGTCTGGGACCGCACGGTCAAGTCGGTTCCGATCGCCGAAAGCGTCCGGATCGCACTGGGTCTAGCCGAGGGGGTCACGAAGCTCTCGCCGCCGGAATTGATGCAGGCGATTCTGTCGGCACCGGTGGATCTGCTGTGGAACGGCGGAATCGGTACATACGTCAAAGCGTCGACCGAGACCAATGCGCAGGTTGGCGACAAGAGCAACGACGCCGTGCGTGTCGACGGTCAAGATCTGCGGGTCAAGGTGATCGGGGAGGGCGGCAACCTCGGCGTCACTGCTCTGGGAAGAATCGAGTTCAGCGCCAGCGGCGGTCACATCAACACCGACGCCATCGACAACTCGGCCGGCGTCGACTGCTCCGATCACGAAGTGAACATCAAGATTCTTCTCGATTCGCTCGTGCGTTCGCAGTTACTGCCCACGCAGGAACGGAATCCGTTGCTGGCGTCGATGACCGACGACGTGGCGGCGCTGGTGTTGGCGGACAACATTGCTCAGAACGCGCTGCTCGGAATCTCCCGCGTGACCGCTTCTCAGATGCTCGGTGTTCACCGCCGTCAGTTGACGGATCTGACCAAGGCACGTGGCCTTGACCGCAAACTCGAGGCGTTGCCGACCGACAAGGAGATCGAGCGTCGACTCGAGGCCGGTGTGGGTCTGACGTCGCCGGAATTGGCGACGCTGACGGCGCACGTGAAGCTTTCACTCAAGGACGATCTGCTCGCAACCGAGTTGCCGGACAACGATTTCTTCGCCCAGCAGATCCCGCAGTACTTCCCGACCGCTGTTCGCGATCGGTTCGAAACGGAGATCAAGGCACACCCGTTGCGGCGGCAGATCGTCGCGACGATGCTCGTGAACGAAGTGATCGACAACGGCGGAATCACGTACGCCTACCGCTTGGCCGAGGAGACCGGAGCGAGCAGTACGGACTCGATCCGTGCCTACGCCGCTGTGCGAGAGGTGTTTGCGCTCGACGAGGTGTGGTCGCGAATCCGCTCGGCGGGCGTCAGTGCAGAGATCGAAAACGAGTTGATCGTTGAGTCGTGCCGCTTGCTCGACCGCGCGTCGCGGTGGTTCCTGGCCAATCGGCCCCAGCCGATCGCCGTCGGTGCCGAGGTTGCGCGTTACTCGGCGGCGTATCGGGCTACGGCACCTCTGGTCCCGGGGCTGCTTGCGGGCCATCAACTCGACGATCTGCTGGTGCGGGCTCAATCGGTGATCGATCGCGGGGCTCCGGAAGCGTTGGCGCTGGACGTGTTCCGACTGCTGGATGTCTACTGCCTGCTCGACATCGCGGATATCGCCGACATCGCAGATCACGACATCGCCGAAGTCGCGGAGCTGTACTACGCCTTGGACGCGCATCTGGGAATCGACTGGTTGCTGAGCGCGGTCTCGGGACTCGAGCGCGGCGATCGATGGCACTCGCTCGCGAGGCTCGCGTTGCGAGACGACCTCTACAGTTCGCTTCGGCAGCTGACGATGGAGGTTCTGGCCGGCGGCGAACCGGGGGAGTCGCCGCAGGAGAAGATCGACGAATGGGAGTCGACCAATGCCTCGCGTCTGAGCCGGGCGAGGGCAGCTCTCGTCGAGATCTTCGAGTCTGGGACGCTTGACCTCGCGACGCTCTCGGTGGCGGCGCGTCAGGTTCGTAGCATGGTGCGCAGCATGGGCACCCGATCGGAGGTAGGACGTTGAGCGAAGGATTCCACGCCGAAGTTGTGGTTCGGTGGTCCGACATGGATGCCTTCCAGCACATCAACCACGCACGGATGGTGACGTTGCTCGAAGAGGCGCGGATTCCTTGGTTGTTCGAAGACTCGCGCCCGACGGTCACCCTGCGTGACGGGGCCGTGATTGCCGATCTCCATGTGCGGTACCGCGGCCAACTGCGGCACGACGATTCGCCGCTCGACGTCTTCATGTGGGTGGAAAAGGTGCGCGCGGTGGACTTCACCATCGCGTACGAGGTTCGCCCCCGCGGTGCGGATCTCAGTGTCCCGCCGTCCATCGTGGCGTCGACTCAGATCGCGGCCTTCGATATCGACACTCAACGTTTGCGTCGCCTCAGCGGGCCCGAGCGCGAGTACTTGGAGAGCTGGCAACGTGCATGAACGTGTACTGACCGTGCCCGAGGAGGCCGAGCGAAAGAACTTGGCCGGCTTCATCGGTCATGCCTTGCGTTTGGACGAGTCCACGGTGATCCGGATGCGTCGACGCGGAGATGCTCACCTGAGCGTTTGGGCGTCAACGGGTTTCGACGCTCTCGCTACGCGAACCGTGGCGGGCACCATCAACCCTGACGACACCTCGGCTGCCGGCGATCAGTTGCTCTCGGCGGTGGAGCAGGCGACAAGTGAGCTGATCGATCCGGGGTTCGCCATGGATTCGGCGTGGCGTGGGGCGTTGCCGCCGATGGACGGCTTCGAGCACCTGGACGACGTACCCGCCCGGGTGCTGATCGAACTGGCGCAGCGGGGCAACGCCTTGGCACTGGAGCATGGAAGTAGTCACGGTCCGCCGGCGTCGTTGCTCGATCAGGACGTGCTCGAGGTCAGTGGTCCGTCCGGCACGGTCGGGATCTCGATGCGGGTTGTTTTTGCCTTGACCGCAATGGGATTCGTTCCGCACGCCGGGTCCGAGGCGATGACCGCCGACATCGACCTCGAGCAGATCGACGCCTCGGAACTGGTTCGGGTGCGGGCGAGCAAATCCTGGGTGCGGCTCGATGCACGGTTCGGTTCGATCTACCGTCACCGCGGTGGTTCGATACCGCTGATGGTCGCACGATAGGAGTTCAGGTGGCGGGTGCGTGTTCTCTCAGATCAGCCACGCCGCAGCGTTGACGGGTAGTTGACCGTCGACGAGTGGTGCGCTGCTCAACAGCAGCTGCCCGTTCGGCAGTGCGATCGGCACCTCCGTGGTGTTGAGAGCACAGATCAGACCACCGCGTCGACGGAAAGCGAGGCAGCCGGGGGGACTGCCGTACCAATCGATGTCGGCGCCGGAGAACTCCGGCCTGGCGCTACGAAGTTCGAGGGCGGCGCGATAAAGCGAGAGCATCGAGTCGACGTCCTCGATCTGCGCCTCCACCGTGAGTGTCGACCACTCGCGTGGCATCGGCAACCAGGTGCTCGCACCGGTGGTGAATCCGAACGGGGGTTCGCTTCCTTCCCACGGAAGGGGCACTCGGCAGCCGTCGCGTCCTCGCTCGGCATGTCCGGATCGTTCCCAGACCGGGTCCTGTAGTGCCTCGTCGGGCAGGTCGACGTTCGGCAGGCCGAGTTCGGCTCCGTTGTAGATGAAGCTCGCGCCCGGAAGCGCCAGTTCGACGAGGATCATCGCCCGTGCGCGTTGGGTTCCGATCTCACCCCCGCCGTAGCGCGTGACTTCACGTTCGACGTCGTGATTCGACAGCGTCCACGTGGGCACACCCCCGACCTCGGCGACGGCCGCAAGAGAGTTCTCCACGGCCTCCCGGACGGACTCGGCGGAGAATTCGGTTTCTGCAAGTCGGAAGTTGAATCCGAGATGCAGTTCGTCTGGCCGGATGTATTCGCCGAACTTCTGGTTGTCCTTCACCCAGATCTCGCCGACGGTCATCGCCTCCGGGAACTCGTCCATGACCTTGCGGATGCCGCGGTGGATTTCGTGAACTGCCGGGTTGTTGAACCGCGGGTCGTCGTCGGAATTGCGCATGAGCTCGTTGAGCTCCCAGTCGTGGTCCGGCAAACCGTCGGGCTTGGCCATTCCGTGGGCCACGTCGATGCGGAATCCGTCGATTCCGCGCTCGAGCCAGAACCGCAGAGTCTTGGCGAGGTCGTCGAAGACCTCGGGGTTGTCCCAGTTCAGGTCGGGCTGTTCCTTGGCGAAGATGTGCAGGTACCACTGGCCGGGTGTTCCGTCGGCTTCGGTGACGCGGGTCCATGCCGGGCCGCCGAAGATGCTCGGCCAGTTGTTCGGCGGTTCGTTGCCGTTCTCACCTTTGCCGTCTCGGAAGATGTAGCGGGATCGCTCCGCAGAACCGGGCGCTGACGCCAGGGCTGCCTTGAACCACTCGTGCTGATCACTCGTGTGGTTCGGGACCAGGTCCATCGTGACCTTGATTCCGCGCTCGTGGGCTGACGTGATCAGCGAATCCATCGTCGCCAGATCGCCGAACAGGGGATCGATGTCGCGAGGATCCGAGACGTCGTAGCCGTGGTCTGCCATCGGTGACTTCATCACCGGGCTCAACCAGATTGCATCGATGCCGAGCAGTTCGAGGTAGCCGAGTTTCTCCTCGACTCCGCCGAGGTCGCCGATACCGTCGCTGCCCGAATCGGCAAAAGAACGCGGATAGATCTGATAGAAGACCGCCTCGTTCCACCACGGGGCTTCGGGCCGGCTTACAGAGGACGAATCCGCGGGGGTGCTCACAGCAGTTCATAGTGCCAAACGTCTGGCACTCTCACGACTTGGACACGGCAAAAGCGTGACTCTTTACCTAGCCTTGGTGTACTTTGCATTCACGCGGTGACACCATGTGGCAACTTTGGTGTTACTGCCGGGGGAGAAGTATTCGGGAATTCAACCAAGGGGGCTTGGCCTTGACTTTGTCGGCAATCGAAGCGGTCAGTTTGGATCATGTACTGCTCGAAGATGATCCGATCAACCGCGACTGGATAATCTTCGGCACACCGGTTGCACGGTCGGCGCAATGGTCGGCGAGTAAAGACGGGACCACGACTACACACGTCTGGGATTGCACGAAGGGGCGCTTCCGTTGGTACTTCCACGCGGACGAAATCGTGCACATCATCGAAGGGTCGGTCACCGTTCAGGCCGACGGAATCGCCGAGCGAACCCTGAGTGTCGGCGATGCCGCACTCTTCCGTGCGGGCAGTTGGTCGGAGTGGGAGGTCGAAGAGTACGTGCGCAAGCATGCAATCTTGAGTTCGCCCCTGCATCCCACGGTGTCGTTCGGGGTACGAGCAGTCCGCCGGGTCGCGCGCGTGTTCAGGCCGAAGGCTAGGTAGACGGTCAGATAGCGGAGTTCACCATGGACGCGGCAGCCATCTCCATGTAGTCGATCAACTGCTTGCGGTGCACCGGGCTCAGAGTCTTCTCGTCGATGGACGCGATGGCGACGTGCATGCACCGCAGCCACGCATCACGCTCGATCGGGCCGATCACGAATGGATTGTGGCGCATCCGCAGACGCGGGTGTCCACGCTCCTCCGAGTACGTGTGCGGTCCGCCCCAGTACTGCTCGAGGAACATCCGCATCCGCCGCTCGGCCGGGCCGAGATCGGCCTCGGGGTAGAGCGGGCGCACAACCTCGTCCTTCGCGACCTCTTCGTAAAATCGCGCGGTGAGCTTGTGAAACGTCTCGGCTCCGCCGACGGCGTCGTAGAAGGTCTGCTGCACGTCGTGCTGTACGTCATTCATGGCAAGTTCCATTGTGCCTGACGGCCGTAGTGGTCGGTTTCCGGGTCGACGACGGTTGTATCGAGTCGGAGTGCGTACCCATTCACCGGAAATTCACCGGCCGTCCTGGCAATTTTGTTCGAAATGGGAGTGCGTAACGCGATCATCCGTGGTCAACTTGGGGGCAGTCTCCCGGAGGTCGTATGAAGAACCGACATGCTGCACGCAATCACCGACAACTCCAGCCCACTAGCGCGCGGAACGACCACGCGTTAGGGGCTGTTCTGGAAGTTGTTCCTGACGGGTTCGCGCACACTACCGACCCACTCTTTTCCGACGAGCATTCTCACCTCGAGATGTTCCCTCCCGATCGCGTCGTCCCCGAGTGGGTGAAACGTCGGGTGCTACTGCTCAACGTCACGTACGAACCGCTGACCGCCCTTCCTGCCAGGCGCGCGGTCGTACTGATGGCCTGCGGCAAGGCCGATACCGTCCACGAGGACGAACAGGGCCCGGTAGTCCATTCCGCGGACTGGTCGGTGCAGGTTCCCTCGGTCATTCGATTGCGCACCTACGTGCGCGTTCCATATCGCGCCCGCATCCCCATGACTCGTGCCGCGCTGATGCATCGTGACCACTTCCGATGTGCGTACTGCGGAGCCAAAGCCGAAACCATCGACCACGTCGTTCCTCGCAGCAGAGGTGGCGGGCATTCGTGGGAGAACTGCGTCGCGTGCTGTGCCCCCTGCAATCACCGCAAGGCCGACAAGATGCTCAGCGAACTCGGATGGACCCTCCGTGCGGAATTGGTCCCGCCGTCCGGACCTCACTGGCGTCTGCTCGCGGCGACCAAGGAATTGCATCCGGCGTGGATGCCGTATCTCGGCGTGGGCGCAGCCTGAGCTATGTGTCGGCGTGGGCGCAGCCTGAGCAATGTGTCGGCGTGGGCGCAGCCTGAATTGAGTTCTAGCGTCACCGAAACGAAATTGCCCGAGAATTTGTGGCCCTGACGCTTTCCTTCCTGGCGTTCTGGGCTACGTTATCTGGTGTGAGCATTCTCGAGGTAGTACTGATATACGTTGGGATTCCGGCCTTGATCACCGCGTTCTTCGCGGCTGCGTCCTTCCTCGGGAAGAAGACGCCGGGACCGGTTCCGCCGGCGTTCCATCTCGGTGAGTCGTGGGATCACGCTCCCGTGCTGTGGAGTGCTGTCGACGAGGTCACCGTTCGCGGTGGCCATCACGGCAGTGCACACGCAATCGAAGCCGGTTCGGCTGATCTGATCGGAGGGTCCGCAAGTGGCAAGTGGTGATCATTCGACCGCGCTCGCAGTAGCGCCCGAGGACCTGCCCGTCGGCAGCGTCGTCACGTCCAGTGGACGCGTATCCGGTGTGCATCGCATCGGCGAGCCGTTCACCGACGATCTTCCGTTCGAGACCATGGATCTGGTCGCGCTCGACGTCGCGATGACCGAAGCGACGCGGGCCACCAAGGTGCGGTTCAACGCGTACGTCGGTGATCTCGGTTCTGATCCGGCAGCGGGTGCCGACGCATTGTTCCCGACCACGCCCGAAGCCGAGCGTTCCGTCCTGATCGCCGTTTCGCCCAACCAGCGCACCGTCGAGGTTCGCAGCGGTCGGGCAATCGCCGATCGGGTCACCGATCGTGTTACCCAGCTCGGAGCAACGGCGGCTGTTGCATCCTTCAGTGAAGGCAACCTGATCGACGGACTGATCAGTGCCATCCGCGTTATGGCAGCCGCAATTTCAGCGCCGTAACTGTTTGTCAGACACAGGCCGGTGCCCGCGTCGATTCGTGAGAATCGACGCGGGCACCGGCCTTTCGCATGTCAGCTCGCGTCGAACTTTCGTGCTGCGAGTGAACGAACCACGCCGGCCTGGCCTTCGACGACCAGGCGACGCAACGCGGGAGGGATGTCGCCTTCGAGGAACCGGTCTGCTGCCGCTACGGATTCGTCCGAGATCGACCACGACGGGTACAGCCCGATGACGACCGTCTGTGCCACTTCGCTCGAGCGTCGTTCCCACACCTCCGCGATATCGGCGAAGTAGCGGGAGACGAAGGGCTCGAGCAATTCGTCCTGGCCTTCGCGAGCGAACCCGCCGATGATCGATCGCGCGGTGATGTTGGGCACGGAGTCGTCGCCGACGACCTTCGCCCAGACCTCTTCCTTGACAGCGACCTGCGGACGTCCGGCCGCGGCCGCCGCGGCTTGACGAGCGCCCGCAGCGGTCGGGTCACGCTGAGCTTCGGCGTCGATGAATGGAGTTGCGGTTCCTTCGGCGTCGATCTCACCGGCGGCCGCGAGTGCCCCGACGATGCGCCAGCGCAGGTCCGTGTCGACGATCAGGCCGTCGAGCCCAACGGTGGAGGGATCGGCGTCGAGCAATTCGCGCAGTACCTCGGTGTGCCACGGGGAGAGTGCTGCGCCGGTGAGTGCGTTGACGAATGCCAGCTGGTGGTCGGACCCGGCCTCTGCCTCACGTGCGAGCTCGAGCAACCGATTGGCGAAGCTCGCCGCGCCTTCGGCCTCGGCCCAGGCCGGATCTGCGTAGGAGCCGATGGCGGTTTGGGCTTGGAGCAAGAGACGTTGCACCACACCGACTTCGGTCTCCGAACTGATGCCGCGCTCGACCAGCGCGACGAAGTCGCGTGCCTTCAGTTCGGCTTGACGGGTCATTTCCCACGCCGCCGACCAGACCAGGGTGCGGGGGAGTGAGTCGGTGATGTCGCCGACCCGCTCGATCGCCGTCGCCAACGATTCGGGATCGAGTCGCACGGAGCCGTAGGTGAGATCGTCGTCGTTGACCAACACGAGTGCACCGCGGGCGACGCCGACAAGTTCGGGGACATCCGTGCTTTCCACAGCATCGAGGTCGAGTTCGACGCGATGGCTTCGTACCAACTTGCCGTCGACGTCGTCGTAGATGCCGATGGCGATCCGGTGGATTCGCCGCTCGCCGGCGCCTGGTGCAGCACCGTCCTGCAGGACGGCGAAGCGGGTGAACTTTCCGTCTGCGTCGACATCGAAGTCGGGGCGCAGGATGTTCAAACCGGTGGTCTTGAGCCACTGCCGACCCCAGTCGGAAAGGTCACGGCCCGAGGACTTTTCGAGTGAGCCCAGCAGATCGTCGAAGGTTGCGTTTCCGAATGCGTGCTCACGGAAGTACTCACGCAGTCCGGCGAGGAACGGCTCGAGTCCGACGTATGCCACCAACTGCTTGAGGACGCTGGCGCCCTTCGCGTAGGTGATGCCGTCGAAGTTCACCTCGACGGCGGCCAGGTCCGGAATGTCCGCGGCAATCGGGTGCGTCGACGGCAACTGGTCCTGGCGGTACGCCCACGACTTCTCGACGTTGGCGAACGTCGTCCAGGCGTTCGTGTACTCCGTGGCCTCGGTCTGGCACAGGACCGAAGCGAAGGTCGCGAACGACTCGTTGAGCCATAGGTCGTCCCACCACGCCATCGTGACGAGGTCGCCGAACCACATGTGCGCCATTTCATGCAGGACCGTTTCGGCACGACGCTCGTACGAGTAGCGGGTCACCTTGGAGCGGAAGACGTAGTCCTCGAGGAATGTCACGGCGCCGGCATTCTCCATCGCGCCGGCATTGAATTCGGGGACGAAGAGCTGGTCGTACTTACCGAAGGCATAGGGAACACCGAAGTTGCGGTGGTAGAAGTCGAATCCCTGCTTGGTCTCGGTGAAGAGCCGCTCCTCGTCCATGAACTCGGCCAGTGAAGCGCGGCAGAAGATTCCGAGCGGGATGTCGCCGTGCTCGTCGGAGTAGTTGTCGGTCCACTGCGCGTAGGGACCGGCGATGAGCGCCACCAGGTACGTGCTCATCTTCGGGGTGGTCCGGAAAACGTGCTTGCCGGGATCGGCGGCGAGGGTCTCGACGACCGCGGAGTTGGAGATGACCTTCCACGACGTGGGAGCGGTGACGCGGACGTCGAACGTGGCCTTGAGATCAGGCTGATCGAAGCACGCGAACATGCGCTTGGCGTCAGCCGTCTCGAACTGTGAGTAAAGGTAGACGGCGTCATCGGTCGGGTCGACGAATCGGTGCAGCCCCTCGCCGGTGTGGGAGTAGATGCAATCGGCCTCGATGACCAACTCGTTGTCGGCAGCGAGGTCGGGCAGGCTGATGCCAGTCGACTCGTCGTAGCCGGAGACGTCGAGCGCGGTGCCGTTGAGGACCGCGGAATGGACTCTGGCCGCGACGATGTCGATGAAGCTGCTTGCTCCGGCCGTGGCGGTGAACGTGACGGTGGTCTTCGAGGAGAACGTCTCCTCGCCGGGTGCGTCTTTGCCGTCGGTGAGATCGAGTTCGATCAGGTAGTTCTCGACGGTCAGGATTGCTGACCGTTGCGCTGCGGTTTCGCGTGTCAGGTTCGGTGCGACCACAAAGATCTCCTCGTAGATGGTGCGGATCTATTACGTCCATCCCATCACGAAGAGAACGACTTCACTCAAGCGGACACTTCTGCCAGCGGAATCTCCGGATCGGCCAACCGCTCCGGATCGACGGGACGCGAAGACGCGACCAATTCCTTGATGGCGTCACCGGCATCCCAGATATTCACGTTCATGCCGGCGAGCACCTTGTTCGCGGAATCGAGCCAGAATGCCAGAAACTCGCGCTTGTCGACGTCGCCGCGAGTGACGACACTCGAGTAGCCGCCGTGCGGTGCGTGACCTACGTATTCCATTCCGAGGTCGTACTGATCGGTGAAGAAATACGGCATGCGGACGTACTCGGCGGGCCGTCCCAACATGGTCTCTGCGGCCGTCTCGGGTTGGTTGAGTGCGTTTGCCCAGTGCTCCACCCGAATTCGTGCATTCAGAATCGGATGCTGTGCGGCCGCGATGTCACCCACTGCGACCACGTCGGGGTCGCTGCTCTGCAGACCGGCGTCGACGAGAACCCCGTTCTCGACGTCGATACCCGCCTCCGATGCCAACTCGGTGTTCGGCAATGCGCCGACAGCGATCAACACGGCGTCGGCCGGAATCACGGTTCCATCGCTCAAAGTGACGCCCGAGGCGTGACCGCCGTCGACAGAGATTGCGGTGACGTCCGTGCCGGTGCGTAAGTCCACCCCGTTCTGGCGGTGCAGTGCGGCGAAGACCTCACCCATTTCCGGGCCGAGGGTCGATTCGAGCGGAAGTCCGGCATGCTCGAGCACGGTGACGTCGACGTCGAAACCGCGAGCCGACGCGGCAATTTCGAGGCCGATCCAGCCGGCACCGACCACGACGAGCTTCTTGTCGGCGGCCAGGGTGCGCAGCAGCGCGGCGGCCTGATCGACTGTTCGCACGTAGTGAACACCCTCGGCGTCGGACCCCGGGATGTCGAGGCGCCGCGACCGCGAACCGGTGGCCAAGGCGAGCTTGTCGTAGCTGATCGTTGAACCGTCCGGAAGTGACACGGTGTGCGCAGCGGGGTCGATGGCCGTTGCCGTCGTTCCCGGGCGAAGATCGACGCGATGGTCGCGAAACCACTCGCCGTCGTGGACGGTGAATTCGGGGAGTGTCTTCTTGCCTGCGAAGAACTCTTTCGACAGCGGCGGACGCTCGTACGGGAGGTGGTCTTCTTCACTCAATACGGTGATCTCACCGTCGAAATCTCTGTCACGCAGGGCTTCTGCGATCTTTGCGCCCGCGAGCCCGCCGCCGACGATCACGAATCTCCGGTTGGTGCTCATTACTGAACCACTCCTTCGTACTCGTTTCTTTTCGACACTACTGCGATCGGGAGGTGGTTCGGGGGAAAGCGCGGGAAGGATTGCGGGTTCATGATTGTTGGCAGAACGGGAGTATGTCCCCGAACTGATATGACCTGACCGACATGAACTGATAGGGAGTTTCTTCGTGAGCGCAACCTCGAGCAAGACCACGGACACTGCTGACTTCTGGTTCGATCCGCTCTGCCCGTGGTGCTGGATCACCTCACGCTGGATTCTCGAGGCCCAGCAGGTACGCGACATCGAGGCCAAGTTCCACGTGATGAGCCTTGCGGTTCTCAACGAGGGCCGTGACCTTCCCGACGAGTACCGGGAGATGATGACCAAGGCCTGGGGCCCGGTCCGTGTCGCCATCGCTGCAGCGCAGCTGAAGGGTGACGAGATCCTGCTGCCGCTGTACACGGCTATGGGGACGAAGATTCACAACGAGGGCAACAAGGACTTCGCCGACGTCATCAAGTCGTCCCTCGCCGAGGTCGGCCTGCCACCTGAACTGGCCGAGGCCGCCGACACCGACAAGTACGACGAGGCTCTGCGCGAGAGCCACCACAAGGGCATGGACGCCGTCGGACCCGACGTCGGAACCCCGACGATCCATGTCAACGGTGTGGCGTTCTTCGGCCCCGTGCTCTCACGCATCCCGCGCGGCGAGGACGCAGGCAAGGTGTGGGACGGCGCAGTCGCGCTGGCCGGCTACCCCCACTTCTTCGAGCTCAAGCGGACCCGCAACGAGGATCCTCAGTTCGACTGAGCGGCAGTGAGCGCCGGATTTCGGTAGAGCTGACCCGGCCGGAAGAACAGATGCCCTGAGTGCGTGCGGTTGCGAAGCGCAGCCGCACGCCAGGTCAGCACCGGATGCGACGACAAGATGTTGACGAACCACGGGAAGAACCCGGATTCGAGTGTCGCCCGATCGGCCAGTTCGTCGAACCCGACCAGACCCACCAGATACTTTCCCGCGCCGAGGACGCCCATCGCGCCCGGTGCACCCTGCGGACGCATGTGAAAGCCGAAGTTGTCCGCCGTGTACTCCATGGAACGCGACAGCGAAGACCCGATCACCGGAATGTAGTTCGACGCGAACTGTCCCCACTGGCGCCAGTACGACGCATGCCCGGCAGCGATGTGGCCGACCTCGTGGCCGATGATGAATGCGAGCGCATCGGGCTCGCGTGCCTGCCCACCGACTTCGAACAGGTCGCTGTAGACGACGACGAAACGGCGAAATCCGTGCCCCGACGCGAACGCGTTGATCCGTCCGTTCCCCAGCACGACGTAGGCATCCGGCGGAGTTTTCATGCCGAACCGTGCCGCAGCCTCGGCAACCAGCTGATACCCCTCCGGAAACTGTGAAGGCGTCATCTTGATTCCGTTGACCTGTTGCGATCCGTACAGCTGACCTCGCGCGAGGAACAGCAGGATCGGAGCCGCGAGCACCACGAGGATCCACGTCGACAGATCACCCGCAGCGATCAGAACGATCGCCACCACATAAGTGACGACCGTCGTCAGCACCGCGAGCACGAGTAGCGGGATTTCCCACGGGTGGCGAACGGCGTCACTGCCCGGTGACACACGAACGGCGGGTGCAGCGGCCTGGCCGTTGACGGGGTACATGGGCACCACGATAGGTGTGCTCGCGCGGCGATGCGTGTTCCTGAAAGTGTGACGTCGACCCGGGTGCGCCCGGCTGGTCGGGCCTGAGAGAATTGTCGCCATGCGCGTATACCTGGGTGCCGACCATGCCGGATTCGAACGTAAGAACGAGATCATCGAACACCTGAAAGCGAACGGCCACGAGGCCATCGACTGTGGTGCTCACGAGTACGACGCCGTGGACGACTACCCGGCTTTCTGCATCGAAGCCGCAAAGCGCGTCGTCGCCGACGAGGGCAGCCTGGGAATCGTCCTGGGTGGCAGTGGCAACGGCGAGCAGATCGCCGCGAACAAGGTTCCCGGCGCACGGTGCGCCCTCGCTTGGAGCGTCGAAACGGCGAAGCTGGCACGTGAGCACAACAACGCTCAGCTGATCGGCATCGGCGGACGTATGCATTCCCTCGAGGAATCGCTTGCCATCGTCGACGCTTTCCTCGCCACCGCATGGTCGGGTGAAGAGCGCCACCAGCGTCGTATCGACATCCTGTCCGAGTACGAGAAGACCGGCGTCGCACCGGCTCTGCCGCAAGCCTGATCCGAAAGTTGTTCCGTGCCTGAAGGTCATACCCTGCACCGGCTGGCACGGTTGCATGCCCGCAAGTTCGTCGGTTCACCGGTCCGCGTCCTCAGTCCGCAAGGCAGATTCGCCGAGGATGCGCGCCTGGTGGACGGACACGTACTCACGTCCTCGGATGCCTGGGGAAAGCACCTCTGGCACACGTACGACAACGGTCTGACAGTTCACGTACACCTCGGGTTGTACGGAAAGTTCACCGACGCCGCCCTGCCGATGGAAGAACCGGTAGGTCAGGTCCGGATGCGTATGGTCGGTGCCGATTTCGGCACCGACCTTCGTGGTCCCACCGCCTGCGAAGTCCTGCTACCTCCTCAGGTCGCCGCGATCGAGGCCAGACTCGGGCCGGACCCACTGCGCCGCGACGCGGATCCAGAGAAGGCCTGGTTGCGAATCTCCAAGTCCAAGACGGCAATCGGCGCCCTGCTGATGGACCAGGCGGTCCTGGCGGGTGTCGGCAACGTCTATCGCGCCGAACTTCTCTTTCGTCACGGAATCAACCCTGAACGACCGGGAAATCTCGTCTCTCACGGCGAGTGGACCGCCATGTGGGCAGACCTAGTCGAATTGATGAAAGTCGGCGTCAGACGGGGGAAGATGCACGTCGTTCGCGCCGAGCACGACAACGGAGATCCGGCGTACGCGAAGGATCGTCCGCGTACCTATGTCTACAGAAGAGCAGGATCGCCGTGCCGCGTGTGCGGCACACCGATCCTGCATTCCGTCATGAAGGCACGAAACCTGTTCTGGTGCCCGGTGTGTCAGTCGGCTTAGAAGTCGAAGCCGCCGAAGTCCCCGCCGCCCCCGAAATCCATTCCGCCTCCGTCGCCACCAGACCAGTCGCTTCCGCCGTCAGCGGTGTAGTCCGTGTTGTCGATACTTCCTTGGTCGGCGCCGGGATCACCGGCGTCCATACCCTGATCTCCCGAGTCACCGGAGCCTGTGTCGGCGCCGGGATCGCCACCCTGGGCGAAAGCCTCTGCGCCGTAAGGAACCCCGGCCATGCCGGAGAACATGGTCGAGAACAGCATCATCGAACCCAGACCCCAGGCGCCGGCGACGAGTGCAGGCTTCCACCAGGGTTCGGAGTACCAGCCGGCCGGGACCGGGCGTCCGGCGACTCGGCCGCCGGGGTAGTAGTTGGGTGTGTGCGACGACGGATTGGGTGATGCGGCGACCTTGCGGCCCTCGAATTCGACCTCACGGTCTTCGGTGACCGAACCGGCAGCCTTCTGTCCGTCGATGGAAGGAACTTCCGGTCCCGGATCCATGCCCATCGCCACCCGTGCCGCGCGGATGTAGTAAAGCCCTTCCAGTGCAGTCTGTTTCGCGAGACGTGCTTGGACCGGCGTTGCGGCCTGATCGATCTGCGAGCCTGCGGCGTTGTACCGTTCGGCCGCGTCGGCGAGGGCTTGGCGCGACGCGTCGTCACTGCCGGTCAGGTTGTAGACCTGACCGCCGAGGCGTTCGATCGACTGCCGGGCATCGGCTTTCGCATCGTCGAGTTGTGTTGCGCTGTGGCCGGAACCGCGTTGCTGGCTTTTCATGACCAGGAATACGACTACGGCCAGAACGACGAGTATGAGAAGAATCGTGGTCACGTGGCCTCCCGAGCAGAATCGATCCGGACAACTCCAGGATACGGACCGCAGGGGAGTGGTCTGAGTGGACAAAGTCGGAATACAAAAAATCCGCACCGGCTGGGCCGATGCGGATCTTTTGTGGAGTTTCCCTCCTGATGGAGGGGATGACGGGAATCGAACCCGCGTGATCAGTTTGGAAGACTGAGGCTCTACCATTGAGCTACATCCCCGTGCATACGACAACTCGGGATCGCCGTGTTCGTCGTCTGCGATACGAAACTGTACCCAATGCCCCACCGGATTTCATAATCGGGGGGTCGGAGAAGTTCGAGACCGTCGTTCACCTGGGGAATTGGCGAATTGCTCGGCGAGTCGGGGTGTCTCGGCCGCAGGCGCGACTTCTGATTCCGGCTCTGAATGGCAGTTGAGGCAAGGCTGTATGTGGCTGCCGTATGTGGCTGCCGTCGGATGACATACTGACGGGGTCGACAGCCGGGCCGTGTACAAATGGCGGTCGGGTTCGTGAGAGAGTAGTGAGCGCGATAGGGTTGTGCGCGGTCACCGATGGTGGCTGCCTTTGTGGCCCGCTGTCTTAGTGGCCTCGGATGGCCGTATCGTGTGTTTCATGTGATCGGAAACGGGATGTAGCGCAGCTTGGTAGCGCATCCGCTTTGGGAGCGGAGGGTCGCAGGTTCAAATCCTGTCATCCCGACAAGTACGTACATGGCACTTCACCTCCAGTAAGTCCGGGAGTGAAGTGCCGCGCCAGACAGCAGTACCGATTCAACACAAGTTGTGAGCAAGACCAGACGAAGGAGCGAAGTTTCGTGAAGAGCACCGTCGAGCAGCTCAGCCCGACGCGAGTCCGTATCAACGTTGAGGTGCCCTTCGCGGAACTCAAGTCTGATTTCGACAAGGCCTACAAGGCCCTCGCGCAGCAGATTCGTCTCCCCGGCTTCCGTCCCGGCAAGGCTCCGGCCCGCCTCCTCGAAGCGCGTGTCGGTCGCGGCGCTGTGCTCGAGCAGGTCGTCAACGACGCTCTGCCGTCGCGTTACTCCGAGGCTGTCACCAGCGCCGGCGTGAAGGCCATCGGCCAGCCCGAGATCGAGGTCACCAAGATCGAAGACGGCGAGCTCCTCGAGTTCACCGCCGAGGTCGACGTGCGCCCCGAGATCGAGCTCCCTGACTTCAGCTCCATCAACGTCGAGGTCGATCCGATCGAGATCACCGACGAAGCCATCGAAGAGCAGCTGCTTTCGCTGCGTCAGCGTTTCGGCACCCTCACCGGCGTCGACCGCGCAGTCGAGGACGGCGACTTCGTCTCCATCGATCTGTCGGCCACCGTCGACGGCGAGAACGTTGCCGAGGCAACCGCGAGCGGACTGTCGCACGAGGTCGGTTCGGGCCAGCTCATCGAGGGCCTCGACGAAGCCATCATCGGCCTCAAGGCGGGGGAGTCCAAGGACTTCACGTCGACGCTGGTCGCCGGCGAGTACGCAGGCAAGGAAGCTGTTGTCACCGTGACCGTGCAGACGGTCAAGGAGCGCGAGCTTCCGGCTGAGGACGACGAGTTCGCTCAGCTCGCCAGCGAGTTCGACACCCTGGAAGAACTGAAGGCTGACCTCCGTGAGCGCGTCGCACGCGTCCGCAAGGTCGAGCAGGCCGGTCAGATCCGCGACAAGGTTCTCGAGCAGCTGCTCGAGACCGTCGAGGTTCCGCTGCCGGAGGCCGTCGTCAAGGCTGAGGTCGACGCTGCTTTGCACGACGCCGTTCACGGTCTCGATCACGACGAAGAGGCACTGAACAAGCTCCTCGAAGAGCAGGGCAGCAGCCGCGAAGAGTTCGACAAGGATGCACAGGAAGCCGCTGAGCGCTCCGTCAAGACGCAGCTCTTGCTCGACTCGATTGCCGATGCGGGCAACGTCACCGTCGGTCAGGACGAGCTCACCGAGCGCATCCTGTTCCAGGCGCAGCGTTACGGCATGGCTCCTGAGCAGTTCATCCAGCAGATCCAGCAGGCCAACCAGCTCGGCGCCGTCTTCGCAGACGTCCGTCGTGGCAAGGCTCTCGCGTCCGTCGTCGAGTCGGCCGGTGTCAAGGACACCTCCGGCGCAGTTGTCGACACCGCAGAGCTGTTCGGCAGCAGTGAGGCCGAAACCGAAGCGGACGAGTCTGATTCCGCCGAGAGCGAAGACAAGTAAAAACGCAGGCGGACGGGTGTTTTCACCACGATCGACTGCACTGAGTTTTCCGCTTTGAGCGAAGTAGGGCGGCACCGGGACTCCGGTGCCGCCCTACTTCGTTACTGTCTGTGTCAGTAGAAGTGTTTCGCATAGACGATCCACCGCACAAGTAGATCCACATAGAAGGCAGGTACCGTGACTTCCAATCACCTGGAGACTTTGCAGAGTCCCGCCATGACTTCAGCGACCGCTGGGTTGAACCTCAGCGACTCGGTGTACGAGCGCTTGCTGCGAGAGCGCATCATTTTCCTCGGTACCCAGGTCGACGACGACATCGCCAACAAGCTGTGCGCACAGATCCTGCTGCTCTCGGCCGAGGACCCGACGCGAGACATCTCGCTCTACATCAACTCGCCCGGTGGATCCGTGACCGCAGGTATGGCGATCTTCGACACGATGCAGTTCGCCGAGTGCGACATCGCCACCTTCGGCATGGGCCTTGCGGCGTCGATGGGTCAGTTCCTGCTCTCGGCAGGCACCAAGGGCAAGCGCTACGCACTGCCTCACGCCCGCATCATGATGCACCAGCCGTCCGCCGGCATCGGTGGTTCCGCCAGTGACATCGCGATCATGGCCGAGCAGTTCAAGCACACCAAGCGCGAAATGGCCGAGCTGATTGCTCAGCACACCGGCCAGACGGTCGAGCAGATCACCGCGGACTCCGATCGTGACCGTTGGTTCACGGCGAAGGAAGCTCTCGAGTACGGCTTCGTCGACCACGTCGTCTCCCGTGCGAATCAGGCCGGCGGCACCGGCAACTGAGCCGGTTCGCCCGTCCTTTCGCTGCCCAATTCATACTTTGGAGAACTGATGACCAATCTTTTCGGAGCTAACTCGCTGGGCGGCCAGGCGCCGTCGGGCCCCCAATCGCGTTACATCCTGCCCCAGTTCACGGAGCAGACCAGCTACGGCGTCAAGACGTCCGACCCGTACAACAAGCTGTTCGAGGAGCGCATCATCTTCCTCGGCTCGCAGGTCGACGACGTGTCCGCCAACGACCTCATGGCGCAGTTGCTCGTTCTCGAATCGCAGGATCCGGACCGCGACATCACGATGTACATCAACTCGCCCGGTGGTTCTTTCACCGCGCTGATGGCGATCTACGACACGATGCAGTACGTCCGTGCCGACATTTCCACCGTCTGCCTCGGTCAGGCTGCTTCGGCAGCTGCCGTGCTTCTGGCCGGCGGTACGCCGGGCAAGCGCTTCGCGCTCCCCAACTCGCGCATTCTGATCCACCAGCCGGCTACGGGCGGCATCCAGGGTCAGGTTTCCGATCTGGAGATCCAGGCTGCGGAGATCGAGCGTATGCGTCGGCTCATGGAGAGCACGCTGTCGCTGCACACGGGTAAGGATCCGGAGACCATCCGCGTCGACACCGATCGCGACAAGATCCTCACGGCCGAGCAGGCCAAGGAGTACGGCATCATCGACGACGTGCTGGCTTACCGGAAGCTCAGCGCACAGAAGTAGTCGATTTCCGCCTCGTGTCGAGGATCTGTTACCCGATTCCCGACACGAGGCGGACACGTCGAGAAGTGCCTGGTGGAGCGCTTGCCAGGCTGAAATCTCGACTCTTTTCTTTTTTATCCGCAGACGAAACGCCGAGAACAGGTCGACCCCGTTCGGGATCTGCGGGTACCGTCACTTCACGGGCTGGTTCTCGACCGGCGTTCTGCGATTGTTCGACCAGATTTGTTCGATCAGTTTGTCTGATCTGACAACTACCGAAGTACTGCGGAGCGTCTCGACCGATCGAGTGGCGGCGAGTGCACGTACATGATGGAAAGTAGGGACCTCACGAGATGGCACGCATCGGCGACGGCGGGGATCTGCTCAAGTGCTCTTTCTGCGGTAAGAGTCAGAAGCAGGTCAAAAAGCTCATTGCAGGACCCGGGGTGTACATCTGCGACGAGTGCATCGACCTCTGCAACGAGATCATCGAAGAGGAATTGGCCGAATCGAGCGAGGTCAAGCTCGACGAGCTTCCCAAGCCTGCGGAGATCCGAGAATTCCTCGAGAACTACGTCATCGGTCAGGACTCCGCCAAGCGGACGTTGGCCGTGGCCGTCTACAACCACTACAAGCGCATTCAGGCCGGCGACAAGGGCCGTGACGCGCGGGGTGAGACGGTTGAGCTCGCGAAATCCAACATATTGATGCTCGGCCCCACCGGCTGTGGCAAGACGTATCTCGCTCAGACTCTCGCGAAGATGCTCAACGTCCCGTTCGCCATCGCTGACGCGACGGCGTTGACCGAGGCCGGTTACGTCGGTGAGGACGTCGAGAACATTCTGCTCAAACTGATTCAGGCTGCCGACTACGACGTCAAGCGCGCCGAGACCGGAATCATCTACATCGACGAGGTCGACAAGATCGCCCGTAAGAGCGAGAACCCGTCGATCACGCGTGACGTCTCCGGCGAAGGCGTTCAGCAGGCGTTGCTGAAGATCCTCGAAGGTACGCAGGCGAGCGTCCCGCCGCAGGGTGGCCGTAAGCATCCGCACCAGGAATTCATTCAGATCGACACCACGAACGTGCTGTTCATCGTCGCGGGCGCTTTCGCAGGTCTCGAGCGGATCGTCTCCGATCGTGTCGGCAAGCGCGGTATCGGATTCGGTGCCGAGGTTCGGTCGAAGGCCGAACTGGATACGGTCGATCGTTTCGCCGAGGTCATGCCGGAGGATTTGATCAAGTTCGGTCTGATTCCCGAGTTCATCGGCCGTTTGCCGATGATCGCGTCGGTGACCAACCTCGACAAGGAATCGCTCGTTCAGATCTTGTCGGAGCCCAAGAACGCTCTCGTCAAGCAGTACCGTCGCCTGTTCGACATGGACGGCGTCGAGCTCGAGTTCACCGAAGAAGCGCTCGACGCTATCGCCGATCAGGCGATCTTGCGTGGAACCGGCGCTCGTGGCCTGCGCGCCATCATGGAAGAGGTTCTTCTTCCCGTGATGTACGACATTCCCAGCCGTGACGACGTCGAAAAGGTGGTCGTCACCGCGGAGACCGTCAACGACAACGTACTTCCGACCATCGTTCCGCGTAAGCCGGAACGTGGCGAGCGTCGCGACAAGACGGCGTAGAACTTCAAAACGACTGTGGCCCGGTATCTCTCGCGAGATGCCGGGCCACAGTGGTTCGTGCAACACAGTGGTTCGTGCAACACAGTGGTTCGTGCAGGATGTCTGTCGGGTATTCGGCTAGATCGGGTTGCCGAGTTCCTTGAGGGGAGTGCGGAACGTCTCCTTGGCGGTGAACGCCGAGAGCGCGCAGATGACGCAGGCCACCGAAGTCAGAATGGCAACGGGCATCCAGTGTGTCTTGTCGCCGCCCATGAGGGCGTTGCCGATGGCGGGGGCAAAGCCTGCGAGGGCGAAGCCGACCTGGGTGCCGATCGCAATGCCCGAGTAGCGGACCTTGGTGTTGAACATCTCGGAGTAGAACGACGGCCAGATGGCATTCGGGGCAGCGTAGAAGACGGACATCAATCCGATTGCGGCGAGGAAGATCAGGGGAACGTTGCCGCTGGCGATTGCGCCGAAGTACACGTAGATGAACACCGCGCTACCGAGGGCGCCACCGATGAACAGCGGCCTGCGACCGATCCGGTCGGAGAGCATCGCCCAGGCGGGCTGACTGAGCAGGGCTACGGCGTTGGCTGCGATGGCAACCCAGAGCATGGTCGACTTCGGAATCCCCACTTCTTCGGTGGTGGCGAAAGCGAGACCGAAGACGGAGAAGATGGTCGAGACGACGGCGATGAAAGCGCAGCAGATCACGCGAATCAGATTTGCGCTGTGGGTGCGAAGAAGATCGGCAACAGGCAATTTGGCGACGGTCTTGGATTCCTGCTGCTCGGTGAACTCTTCGGGCTCTTCGAGCTTGAGACGCATGATGTATGCCGCGACCAGAACGATCAGGCTGCCCCAGAACGGGATTCGCCAGCCCCACGTGTAAAGGATGTCGTCGGGGAGCGCGGCGATGGGCAGGAATACGAGGCTGGCGAGGATGAAGCCGGCCTGGGTGCCGTTGAGGGTCCAACTGCAGAAGAACGCGCGTCGGCCTTCGGGGGCGTGTTCGAGCGTCAGTGAGCTGGCACCGCTCTGTTCACCGGCAGCGGAGATGCCCTGGGCGATTCTCATCAGGACGAGAAGGATCGGTGCAAGAACTCCGATCGAATCGGCGCTGGGAATACATCCGATGAGGAAGGTGGCTGCGCCCATCAGAATGAGCGTGAGCAGCATGATCTTCTTGCGGCCGACGCGGTCACCGAAATGGCCGAGGACTACAGCGCCGAGGGGACGCGCGACGTACGCGACACCGAAGGTGGCCAGCGAAAGTAGAGCCGCATGCCCGCTGTCCGGGAAGAACACCGTGGGGAAGATGAGCGCAGCGGCGGAGGCGTAGATGTAGAAGTCGTAGTACTCGAGCATGCTGCCGAGAAACGACGACGTTGCGGCGCGCTTGACCTTGGTCGTATCCGGCCTTGCCAAGGATCCCGCCTCGGGCCCGGACGGTGTAACCGTGCTAGCTGACATGCTCATCTCCTGGGTGGAAGCGTCGTGGAGGCTCTACATCCGCCGATTGTGTTCGTATAAAGAACGTCTGTGCGGAGAGCGATACAAGGAATGTAACCGACGCCACAGCAACTACACAAGATTATTAACCAAATAGTTCATAAAAATCTACTGGCGGTCACGCTGCTCGTCGAAACCGCAGTTCAGAGAGTTAGGAGGCCGGCTGTGCTGCGGCCGCCACCAACTGCTCCACCTGTTCCTCGGTGATCCCGAGGCCGAAGGTGGCGAGTTTTCCGAGCGGCATCGAGCCTGCGAGTGCCATCATCTCGGGGCTGACCGCCTGTGCACCGTCGCCCGCTGCGGCAGCCATGGCGGCGCCGAGAACTGCGCTGCCGACGGGATGGGCGAGCCATTCGCCGATGGTCGACATGGCGTCGAGCGTGCCGACGCCGACGTTCCCGGCCAGGGTGATCGTGTCGGTGGTTGCGATGTCCCGAGACGAGAAGCCGACGCGGATCTCGTAGTCGCCGGCCTCGATCGCCCAGTCCTTTTCCGTGACAGACCAATAGGCAAATGCCCTGCTGTCGAGCGTGATGGTCACAGTCGCGGATTCGTCGGGGTCGAGGTGGACCTTGGCGAAGCCCTTCAATTCCTGCGCGGGTCGATCGATGCTTGCCGAGGCGTCGTGGACGTAGACCTGAACGACGGTGCTGCCCGATCGGTCGCCGCTGTTGCGCACGGTGACGGTCACTTCGGCGGAGTTCTCACCGGCCTCGACGGAGGTATCGGTGATGTCGAAGGTGGTGTAGCTCAGCCCGAACCCGAACGGGTACGCCACTTCGCGCAGCGCGGAGTCGTAGTAGCGGTATCCCACGTACAGGCCTTCGCCGTAGCGGACGTGCTGCTGTGATCCCGGGAAATGCAGATACGACGGATTGTCTTGGAGGCGAAGCGGAATGGTCTCCGTCAGGCGGCCGGACGGATTCGTGATGCCGAACAGAAGATCGGCAATCGCCGAGCCGCCCGCCTGGCCGAGTAGCCAGCCCTCGAGGATTGCGGCGGCATGATCCTTCCAAGGCTCGATCGAAACCACGCCGCCGTTGGCGAGCACGACGACCGTGTTCGGGTTCGCGCCGTGGACCGCTTCCAGCAGGGCGATCTGGTCAGCCGGCAGTTCGATGTCGGTTCGGTCGAATCCTTCGGATTCCGTGGCGGACGGTAGTCCGAGGAACAGCACCGCGACGTCGGCGCGGCGTGCGGCGTCGACAGCCTCGGTGACCATGTCGTCGTCCGGAATGCCGTCGAAGGTGAAGCCCGGTGCGAAAGTGACGCGGTCGGCGCCTTCGCGGTCGAGGATCGCGTCCAAGGCATTGTCGAGCTTGGTCGGGACCACCTGTGAACTGCCGGCTCCCTGGTACCGCGGGCTGCACGCGAATTCGCCGATCACCGCGACGGTTTGCCCGCCGGGGGTCAGCGGCAGTAGTTCTCCGTCGTTGGCCAGCAAGACAGCGGACTCCGCTGCAGCGGTCCGTGCCAGTTCGTGGTGACGCTCGACGTCGTACGTGTGGCCTTCGGTGCGCGCGGCGGCGGTGCGTGCCACCAGCGTCGCCAGGCGCTCGGCGGCAGTGGTGAGCACTGATTCGTCCAGGTCGCCGCCGCGCACGGCGTCGACGATCTGGGTATCGGTTCCGGTCGGCGGCATTTCCAGGTCGAGGCCCGCGGCGAGTGCCGCCACGCGGTCGTTGACCGCTCCCCAGTCCGAAACGACGAGGCCGTCGAAGCCCCACTGTTCGCGGAGTACCTCGGTGAGCAGCCAATGGTTCTGGCTCGAGTACACACCGTTGATCTTGTTGTACGAGCACATGACCGTCGTCGGGGCCGCGGTCTTGACGGCGTATTCGAAGCCGGCCAGATAGATCTCGCGCAGCGTCCGTTCGTCGACGTCGGCACTGACTCTCATCCGGTCGTGTTCTTGGTTGTTGGCAGCGAAGTGCTTGAGCGAGGTTCCGACGCCGCGAGACTGGATGCCGGTGATCAGCGCTGCCGCGACGCGGCCGGAGAGGAATGGGTCCTCGGAGACGTATTCGAAATTCCTGCCACACAAGGGTGATCGTTTGATGTTGATGCCTGGGCCGAGGAGGACCGAGACCTGTTCGGCTTTGGCCTCGTCGCCCAGAGCCTCACCGACCTGGCGGATGAGGTCGAGGTTCCACGACGAGCCCAACCCGACCGCCGGTGGGAAACATGTCGCTGGAATGCTGTGGCCGAGTCCGAGTGCGTCGCCGCCCTCGGGTTGTTTCCGGACTCCGTGCGGACCGTCGGTCAGGAGTATCGATTCGATTCCGGGAACGGACTGGCTGTGCCAGAAATCCGAGCCCGACGTCAACGACGCCTTCTCCTCGAGTGAAAGCCCGTCTACGTAATTCTCGGTCACGTCATTCCTCCCGGTGGCAGCTGTGAGTTCCACTCACCACCGTAGGGGGATTTTTCGGACTTCGGGGTGGGTCAGGACGGCGCCTTCGAGGTCAGGAAGGCAACAACCATGTCGCCGAGCATGGTTCGAAGATGCTCACGATGCGTCGAGTCGGTCAGGTCGCGGTCGAAGAGCGCTTTGAAGGTGTAACGATTGGCGATACGAAAGACGCAGTAACTGCTGATCAACATGTGAATATCGAGAGCATCTACGTCGGAGCGGAATGCTCCCGACTGCTGTCCGTCGTGGAGGATCTGCGAGACCAGGTCGGCGGCGGGGGCGCCGAGACCGCTGAGTAGCTCGGATTTCTCGATGTGCTCACCGCGGAGCATGTTCTCGTTGGCTACCAGCCGAATGAAGTTCGGGTGTTGTTCGTGGTGGTCGAAGGTGAGTTCGGCCAAGGCGCGGACTGCTGCCGTGGGTTTCAATCCCTCGAGGTCGAGTTCACGTTCCTGCGCACGAATGACGCTGTACGCGTGTTCGAGGACGGACTTGTACAGCCCTTCCTTGTCGGTGAAGTAGTAGTAGATCATGCGCTTGGTGGTGTGAGTCTTGGTTGCGATCTCGTCCACTCGGGCGCCGGCAAAGCCTTTGTCGGCAAACTCCTCGGTGGCGACGGCGATGATGTTCACCCTGGTCAGATCGCTGTTTCGGCGTCGTTTCTCCGGCTTCGACACCACGGAGTTCACTGACTGCTCGGAAACCATGTGCTCACTCTATCTGTCAGCAGTTTGTCGACTTTGCTTGTCGAGTCCGCGTCGGGGGAGTAACGTCCAGTGAACTAACTCACTAGTTCGTACATTAGTTTCGAGCGTCAACCCCGAGGTGCCCCTGATGACTTCATCTCTACCGGTCCTGGTCCTCAACGGGCCCAACTTGAATTTGTTGGGCCAGCGCCAACCGGAGTTCTACGGGAGAGACACGCTGGACGACGTCGTTTCCCGCTGTGAAGCGGCGGCCGCGAAGTTCGGAGCGGTGGTCGAGGCAAGGCAGTCGAACCACGAGGGCCAACTGATCGATTGGATCCACGAGGCCAGGGGAAGAGTCGCGGGCATCGTCATCAATCCCGGTGGGTACTCGCATACCTCCGTTGCGTTGCGTGACGCTCTGGTCACACTCGATGCCCCCGTCGTGGAGGTGCACATCAGCAACATCCACAGTCGCGAAGAATTCCGTCACCACTCGTATGTCTCCGGCATCGCCGACGCCGTCATCTGTGGATTGGGAATCGACGGATACAGCGCCGCAGTCGAATTCGTCTGCATCCGAGAAGGGAAGAACTGATGAGCGATTCGATGCTCTGCGGTCTGATCGGCACCGGAATCGGAGCCTCTTTGACTCCGATCATGCACGAGGAAGAAGGGCGCAGACAGGGTCTTCCGTACGTCTACCGCATCCTCGATCTCGACGTGATGGGCATGGCGCCGTCGGACATCGGTGAACTTCTTACCTATGCACGACGTTTCGGGTTCCGCGGCCTCAACATCACTCACCCGTGCAAGCAGTTGGTGATCGAGCACCTCGACGAGCTCTCGCCCGATGCGAGCCGGCTCGGCGCGGTGAACACGGTCCTCTTCGACTCCGGCAAGGCGATCGGACACAACACCGATTGGTCGGGCTTCGGCCGAAATTTCGACGACGGACTTCCCGGAGCACAGCTCGATCGTGTCGTGCAGCTCGGTGCCGGCGGAGCCGGTGCGGCGGTTGCCTATGCCGCGCTCACCCGTGGCGTCGGGACACTGACGTTGGTCGATTCGAGCCTGCCTCGCGCGCAGGAACTTGCACAAACCTTCGCGCAGCAGTTTCCGGCGCAGGTTGTCGAGGCGCGGCATACGAGCGACCTCGCCGAAGTGCTCGGCAAGGCAAACGGATTGATCCACGCGACGCCGATGGGAATGGCGGCTCATCCCGGAATGGCGTTCTCGCCAGATCTGCTTCGCCCTGATCTGTGGGTGGCCGAAATCGTCTACCGTCCACTCGAAACCGAACTGTTGCGTCAGGCAAGGTTGATCGGAGCCCCGACGCTCAGCGGAGGCGGAATGACTGTCTTCCAGGCCGTCGACGCGTTCCGGATCTTCACGGGCATCGAGCCCGACAGTAAGCGCATGCTCGCGCACATGACGGAACTTGTACACGGCGAACAGACTGCGGCAGCGCTGTGAGTGCCCCGGTCCGGACGTCGATCGCGACGGTATCGCTCAGTGGCACTCTCGAGGAGAAGCTCGACGCCATCGCTGCTGCCGGCTTCGACGGCTTCGAGGTGTTCGAGCCGGATTTTGTTGCTTCGCCGTGGTCCCCGAAGGAATTACGAACGAGGGCTGCGGATCTGGGCTTGACCCTCGATCTGTATCAGCCGTTCCGTGACTTCGACACGGTGGACGAGGCCCAATTTGCTCGGAATCTTGTTCGAGTGCAACGCAAATTCGAGCTCATGGATCAACTGGGGTGCGAGACGCTCCTGGTGTGCTCCTCGCCCCTGCCGACCGCAAGTCACGATGACGGTCAGTTGACAGAGCAATTCGGAGCTCTCGCCGAACTGGCGTCCGAGCACGGCAAGAAGGTTGCCTATGAGGCGCTCGCGTGGGGTGCCCACGTCAACACGTACGGCCATGCGTGGAAGATCGTCGAGGGCGTCGACCATCCTTCGCTCGGTACCTGTCTGGACAGCTTTCACATCCTCTCGCGCGGTGACGATCCCGCCGGAATTCGCGAGATTCCCGGCGAGAAGATCTTCTTCCTCCAGTTGGCGGACGCTCCGTTCTTGGCGATGGACATCCTCCAGTGGAGCCGGCATCACCGAAACTTCCCGGGGCAGGGCAGCTTCGATCTCAATGCGTTCGCTCAGCATGTCTACGCCACCGGTTACGACGGACCGTGGTCGCTCGAGATCTTCAACGACGTATTCCGCCGCGCCGACACCCAGCGGACGGCAATCGACGCTCATCGGTCGCTCCTGCATCTGGAAGAACAGGTCGCCGCCGCGAACCCTGCCGCCGGTGGACCCACGCTGTTCACCGCCCCGGAGCGCACACCGCTCGAAGGAATCGTGTCTCTGCGAATCGCGGCGGGTCCGGCGAAACAGGACCAGGTGCACTCGATGCTCTCCCGCGTCGGTTTTCATCTTGTCGGACGGCACCACGATCACGATTTGCAGTTGTGGCGGCACGGACCGCTCACCGTTGCCGTGGATGCGACTGCGGGCACGGTGTGGACGGCGCCCGGGCTGCCTGCGGATCTACCGGTTCTCACTCAGATCGGCATCCGGGCAACCGAACCCGAGGTGTGGGGAGAGCGCGCTCTGGCTCTCGAAGTGCCGGCGACGCGCGTGCAGTTGCCGGGGTCGAGCGACGAGAACTCCGAGGTACCGGACGTCGTACGCCTGAAGGTCACCGATGCGACATCGATCGACCTTCGTGGCCCCGGCAGCGCTGCAGCGTGGGAATCGGCATTCGAGATCTACCCGCTGCCCGCCGAGCGCAATCGTGAACAGGGCGCAGTGTTCACCGGGATCGACCACGTGGCACTGGCGGTTCCGGCCGAGAGCTGGGACGGCATCATGCTGCTCCTGCGGTCCGTGTTCGAGATGCAACCACACGAGGGGCAGGACGTCACCGATTCTGTCGGCCTCATGCGAAGCCAGGCGCTCACGCTCGTTCAAGGCGGTGACGGACATACCCTGCGCATCTCGCTGAACATGGTGGAGGGAAGTCGAAGTGGGCTGCCGACGGTCCGTCGCGGCGGCGTCAGCCACGTCGCTTTCGCGTGTGAGAACATCTTCGGTGCCGCTGCGTCCATGCAGGACTGGGGATTTGCTCCGCTACCCATTTCCCCGAACTACTACGACGATCTGGACGCGCGTTTCGGACTGAATTCGGAACTGCTCGACCGGATGCGCAGCACCGGAATTCTTTACGACGCGGACGCTCACGGCGAGTTCTTCCACCTGTTCACCCCGACCGTCGGGGGAGACCTGTTCTTCGAGGTCGTGCAGCGGGTGGGTGGATACGAGGGCTACGGGGAGGTCAACTCCGCTGTGCGACTGTCGGCTCAGTTGCGTGCGAGTTCGACGTGACCTCGACTCGGTGCGGGTGCGAGTAGACGTTCATCGAATCGCCGCGGATGAAACCGGCGAGAGTCAGCCCGGACTCCTGCGCTAGTTCCACGGCCAGCGACGACGGCGCGGAGACAGCACCGAGGATCGGAATGCCGGCCATGACGGCCTTCTGGACGAGTTCGAACGACGCCCGCCCGCTGACGATCAAGATCGTGTCGTAGAGGGGCACTCGGCCGTCGGTGATGGCCCAACCGATCACCTTGTCGACGGCGTTGTGACGGCCGACATCCTCGCGCAGTGCAAGGAGTTCGCCGGTGGCGGTGAACAATCCGGCCGCGTGCAGGCCACCGGTGCGCTCGAAGATCCGTTGGCTCTCCCGCAGTGTGACCGGCATGGCCGACAGGATGGTCGAGGTGACGGAAGTCGTGTCACCGACCAGCGGATGTCGCGTCGTGGTTCGGACGGCGTCGAGCGAGGTCTTGCCGCACACTCCGCACGCGGAACTGACGACGGTGTTGCGGTCGGTGGTGTGGTCGGGCAACGGCACTCCGGGAGCGAGAGCGATGTCGAGGACGTTGTACGTGTTCGCACCGGATTCGTCGACGCCGTCGCAGTAGCGGACGACGCTCACGTCGTCGCGGGTGGCGATGACACCTTCGCTGAGAAGGAATCCGTGCACGAGATCGACGTCGTTGCCGGGGGTCCGCATCGTCACTGCCAGCACCTGACCGCCAACTCTCATTTCGAGTGGTTCCTCGACGGCCAGCGTGTCGGGGCGCGTGACGACCCGATCACCCGAGATTCGAACGACCGGTGTTCGTGCGGTGACTCGTCCCATCTCAGGCGCCCGATGCTTCGAGTCGAACGGTGACGGCCTTCGACACCGGCGTGTTCGACTTGGCTGCAACGTGTTCGAGGGGAACGAGCGGATTTGTCTCGGGGTAGTACGCCGCAGCATTGCCGCGCGGGGTGTCGTAGGAGACGATGCGGAATTCCGTGACCCGACGCTCTTCGAGTGTGCCGTCGGGTGTTGTCCACTCGGACACGATGTCGACGAGATCGCCGTCACGGAATCCGAGCGCGGTGATGTCTTCGGCGTTGACGAGGATGACTTTGCGTCCGCCCTTGATGCCGCGGTATCTGTCGTCGAGGCCGTAGATCGTGGTGTTGTACTGGTCGTGGCTGCGCATCGTCTGCAGAATCAGGCGCCCACTCGGAGTGGGTATCCAGTGCAGGTCGTTCACGCCGAAGTTGGCTTTGCCGGTGTGCGTGCGGAACTCACGCGAGTCACGCGGCGGGTGGGGGAGTTGGAATCCGTCTGGCTCTCGAACGCGGGAGTTGTAGTTTTCGCAGCCTGGCACTACCCGTGAGATGGAATCGCGGATCAGATCGTAGTTGCCCTCGAAGGCCGACCAGCGGACGGAGTGATCGTTGCCGAGTAGTTCGCGGGCGAGTTGGCAGATGATGGCGACTTCGCTACGCAGGTAGGGGCTGACCGGTGTGAGGCGTCCGCGCGACAGGTGCACCATGGACATCGAATCCTCCACGGAGACAAGCTGCTTTCCGCCGGCTTGGACGTCGAGGTCGGTGCGTCCGAGGGTGGGGAGGATGATCGCGGTCTGCCCGTGGACCACGTGACTGCGGTTCAGCTTGGTGGACACCTGCACGGTGAGTTCGCATTGACGCAACGCTGTTTCAGTCGCTGCGGTGTCCGGGCTTGCCTGGATGAAGTTGCCGCCCATCGCCATGAAGAAGCTTGCCTTGCCTGCGTTCATGGCGCGGATCGCGTCGACGGTGTCCCATCCGTGCTTGCGGGGACTCGAGATCGAGAACTCGGTATCGAGCGCGGCCAGGAACTCTTCCGGCATCTTTTCCCAGATGCCCATCGTGCGGTCACCCTGGACATTGGAGTGTCCTCGCACCGGACAAACGCCGGCACCGGGTTTGCCCATCATTCCACGCATGAGCAGCAGGTTGACTGCTTCTTCGATGGTGGCGACTCCGTGTGTGTGCTGAGTGATCCCCATGGCCCAGCAGGTGACGGTTCGCTCGGATCGGGCAAGTGCGGCAGCCGTTTCCTCGAGCTGTGCCATCGACAGACCCGTTGCCTCGAGTACCGTGTCGAGATCGACCGCGCGGATGTGCTTCTCGTATTCGTCCCAACCGGCGCAGTACCGGTCGACGAAAGCGCGGTCGACGACCGTCCCGGGAGCGCGATCTTCCTGCTCGAGCAGCAGCTTCCCCAGGCCTTGGAACAGCGCCATGTCGCCGCCCAGCCGGATCTGCAGGAACTCGTCCGCGATGTCGACTCCGTGCCCGATCACGCCGGACACCTTCTGTGGATCCTTGAACCTGCGCAATCCCGCCTCGGGCAGAGGATTGATGGCAATGATCTTGGCGCCGTTGCTCTTTGCCTTCTCCAGCGTCGAGAGCATTCGAGGGTGGTTGGTGCCGGGGTTCTGTCCGGCGATGAGGATGAGATCGGCGTTCTCGAGGTCGGGAACCGTCACCGAGCCTTTGCCGATGCCGATGGATTCGGTCAGTGCGCTTCCGGACGACTCGTGACACATGTTGGAACAGTCGGGCATGTTGTTGGTGCCGTAGCTGCGAATCATCAACTGGTAGAGAAACGCGGCTTCGTTGGACGTGCGACCGGAGGTGTAGAACACCGCTTCGTCCGGCGATGCGAGGCCGTTCAGATGTTCGGCGATCAGTGCGTACGCGCCGTCCCAGTCGATCGGCCGGTAATGGGTTGCTCCCGGCGTCAGGACCATCGGGTGCGTCAGTCGCCCCTGCTGTCCGAGCCAGTAGTCGGTCTTGCCTTCGAGATCGGCGATCGAGTGCTCCGCGAAGAATTCGGGTGTGACGGTGCGAAGCGTTGCTTCCTCGGCAACAGCCTTCGCTCCGTTCTCGCAGAATTCGGCGGGCTTGCGATGTCCGGGAGTCTCCGGCCACGCACACCCCGGGCAGTCGAAGCCGTGTCGCTGGTTGAGTCTGGTGAGCGTTCGGGCGGTCCGCAAGGCTCCCATCTGCTCGATTCCTCGTTGCAGCGACACCAGAACGGCCGGAACTCCGGCGGCGTAGTCCTTGGGGTGCGTGACTTCGAGATCCGATTCGTCGATGTCCTTCGAGGGGCCCTGGCGCGTCATGTCTCCATAGTGGCCCGAACGGCGCGGTACTGCCATCGAATGGGCCGGTCGAACTAGCCGGAATGAAGCTTTCATCGGCTAGCCTTACCTACCGAACCAGCAGACTTTAAGGGGTAGGAACATGGATCGAACGGACGCAGGTCGGCTGACCCGGCGCGGATTTCTGATCGGCACGTCGGGAGCGTTGCTGGCATTCGCCGCAGCCTGCTCCAGTTCGAACGACGAGGACACACCTCCCAGCGGTGACTCTGCGGAATCGATCACCCACAAGTTCGGGGCTACGGAGTTGCCCAAGGATCCGCAGCGGATCGTCAGTGTCGGATACAACGATCAAGATGCGATCCTGGCGCTCGGTGGGACCTTGGTCGGAACCTTCGACTGGTACGGCGATTACCCCTACGGAGTGTGGCCCTGGGCGCAGCCGCTGCTGAACGGGGCGACTCCCGAGATCATCGGAACTGCGGGCACCACCATTCAGATGGAGAAGGTCGCTGCCACGACACCCGACCTCATTGTCGGCACCTACTCCGGGCTCACTCAGGCGCAATACGACAAACTCAGTGCCATTGCGCCGACGGTGGCGCAGCCCAAGGAGTTCGCGGATTACGGAATCCCCTGGCAGAACCAGACGACCATCATCGGCGAAGCGTTGGGGCAGCAGGGTAAGGCCACCGAGCTGATCGCCGGCGTCGACCAGAAGTTCGCCGACGTGAAGACGGCCAATCCGGCGTTTGCCGGCAAGACCGTTCTGGTCGGCGCGTTGAAGGGGCCGGGGCAGTTCGGGGTCTACGGACCGGAAGACCCGAAGGTGCGGTTCTTCACCGAACTCGGATTCGTGAATCCGCCTGTCACCGATCAGATCACGGGTAACTTCGCCGAGATCAGCACCGAGCAACTCTCGCTCGCGGACGTCGACGTACTCGTCTGGTACGCCGGTGGCGGCTACGGCGACAAGCTTCGCGCGGAGCTGGACAAGACCCCGATCTACCAGGAACTCGACGTCGTGAAGGACGGCCGCGCGATCATTCTGGAAGACGCTGCTGCCGAAGCCATGACGTGGAGCACCGTACTGAGCTTGCCGTACGCGCTCGAACAGATTCCGCCGCGGATTGCGGGCTTGCTCGTCTGATCGGTTCAAGGACAGCGCTGTTCAAAGTCCAGTGATTCGGACAGTCGGCGGTACTCTCGCCTCATGGGTGTACACGTACGGCCGGCTGTCCGATCCGATATTCCGGCACTGTCGGCAGTGTTGGCCGAGGCGTTCGAAGATGATCCCTTGATGGCGTGGATGTTGCCGGACGAGGCCACCAGGGCTGATCGCCTGACGAAACTGTTTGCCGCAGAAGCTCGTTACCACCACCTCGCCGGGGGCGGCGTCGAGGTGGCCACCGACGACAACGGCCTGATCGGCGGGGCAACTCTGTGGGATCCGCCGGGGCGGTGGAAGCAGTCGTGGATTTCCGGGCTCGTGAGCCTGCCCGCAATGGTGCGTGTCTTCGGCAGGGGGCTTCGACACGCGGCCGAGGTCAGCTCCGTTCTCGAAGGAGCACACCCGAATTCGCCGCACTGGTATCTCGCGACCGTCGGGACCGGCAGCGCGGCGCGCGGTGGGGGATACGGCAAAGCGCTGCTGAACTCTCGGTTGGAGCGTTGTGACCGTCAACATGTCGACGCTTACCTCGAGAGCAGCAAGGAATCGAACATCCCGTACTACAACCGCTTCGGTTTCGAAGTGACCCGTGACATCGTCATGCCAGGCGGCGGGCCGACGATCTACGCAATGATGCGTCAACCGCGGGGCGCGTGATACGAACTAGTGGTGACCCAGATTCCCGAGCTCCACGCAGGCACACCGTTCGACGAACTCGACGACTACATCGCTCTGGCCAGGTTGTCCGGCCTGGTGTTGTCACCTGACGGCTCGCTGCTGATCTGCGCGCGCGCCGTTCTCGACGACAAGAGCGCCGAATACGTGTCCTCGTTGTGGGAGATCGACCCGGAAGGCCGGCGTCCTGCGCGTCGGTTGACCTGGGGTTCGACCAGCGAGTCCGGTGCTGCCTTCGCGTTCGACGGCGACGTGCTCTTCACTGCCACGCGAGCCGTGCCGGGCGAGAGTGATCCGCAACCAGCACTCTGGCGCCTACCAGCGGCGGGCGGAGAAGCTCAGCTGCTGATCTCGCGTCCCGGTGGTGTCTCGTCGGTATCAGCGGCGAAGGCGGCGCCGACGTTCGTGGCCCAGACGTCGGTCATGGCTTCGGCGATCAGCCTCGACCAGGACGATCAGGTGCGATCGGCGCGCAAGGACAAGAAAGTCACGGCGATGCTGCACACCGGTTATCCGGTGCGCCACTGGGACCACGACCTGGGCCCCGATCATCCGCATCTGGTTGTGGCCGAGACGGATTCGAAGGAATCCGTCGAGTTGCGGGACATCACACCGACGGCAGGCGCAGCGCTGCGGGAGACGTCGACCACGATTTCCGACGATGGTCTCTTCGTCGTGACCACGTGGACTGTCGGCGATGCGAGTGCCGCCCGCCGATCGACGTTGGTTCGGATCGACACGGTGACCGGTGACCGAGTCAGGCTTGTCGACGAGGCCGACGCGGACGTCTACAACCCGGTGCTCTCGCCGGACGGAACCAAGCTCGCGTTCATCCGGGAGACACTCACCACACCGGAGTCCGCACCACGAATGACTCTGCAGCTCTACGACTTCGGATCCGGTGCCGTGACCGGCGTCGCCGACGGCTGGGATCGCTGGCCTACCTCACTTGCCTGGCTACCCGACGGATCCGGGCTGGTCGTCACCGCTGACGACGGCGGCCGCGGTCCGATCTTCACCATCGACCTGTGGGGCCAACCAGTGCGCCTGACAGCCGACGACGCGGCGTACACCGACGTTCGAGTGGCGCCGGACGGTGAGTCGATCTACGCGTTGCGAGCCTCGTACGAAGCGCCCCCGCACGTGGTGCGGGTCGATCTGCGATCAGGTGAGATCACCGCACTTCGTGGGCCCGACACTTTGCCGGAGCTGCCGGGAACACTGACCGAGATCACCGCGCGTGCCGAGGACGGTTCGACGGTGCGTAGCTGGTTGGCGCTGCCGACGGGCGCCGCGCCGCATGCACCGGTGCCATTGCTTCTCTGGGTCCACGGCGGCCCACTCGGTTCGTGGAACACCTGGTCCTGGCGGTGGAATCCGTGGCTGCTCGTCGCCAAGGGCTATGCAGTACTGCTACCAGATCCCGCGCTCTCGACCGGATACGGCCAGGACTTCGTCCAGCGGGGGTGGGGTCAGTGGGGCAAGGCGCCCTTCACCGATCTGATGGCGATCACCGATGCTGCTGTCGCCCAGCCCGAGATCGACCCCAAGCGAACCGGCGCGATGGGTGGTTCGTTCGGTGGTTACATGGCCAACTGGATTGCCGGACATACCAACCGTTTCGACGCCATCGTCACCCACGCGAGTCTGTGGGCACTCGATCAATTCGGCCCGACGACGGACGCTGCCTGGTACTGGCAGCGCGAGATGTCGCCTGAGATGGCCGTCGAGAATTCGCCGCATCTGTACGTCGCGGACATCACGACTCCGATGCTGGTCATCCATGGCGACAAGGACTACCGGGTTCCGATCGGTGAGGGCTTGCGACTCTGGTACGAACTGCTTGCCGAGTCAGGTCTGCCCGCCGACGACGACGGGAAAACGGACCATCGCTTCCTCTACTTCCCCGACGAGAATCATTGGGTGCTCAAGCCGCAGCACACCAAGATCTGGTACGAGGTGGTCACCGCGTTCCTCTCCGAGCACGTTCTCGGCGAAGATGTCGCGCTACCGGAGATTCTGGGCTGAACCCGCGCGTGCCTCGTTCGGATGAAACACCGAACGAGGCACGAGCGTCTTCGCGTGGATCCGGACCGGAATCAGGCGCCGGGGCAACGAACGGTGTACGACCACTCGGTGTGGTCAGGGCCCGTGACGCGAACCAGAACGGACGACGCCCCACCGGCGGGCACGTTGACGACAGCTGAACCAGTTCCCTCGTTGATGTTGTCGCCGATGTATCCGGTGCTGTGGATCAACCGACCTTCGTAGTACACCTCGATCAGGTCCGGGACGTTTTCGGTCTCGTAGCCGAGCACGAACGAGGTCGGGCCACCGCGGCCGAGTTCGTGCTTGGTGCTGGTGATTCCTGCGCCGCCCGAGACGGTCGAGGCGTCGCAGCGCTGCGTGGGCGCAAACGATCCGCCGCCGCCGCTGCCGCTGGCCAGGCCACTGAGAATGTCCCTGACGTTGCCACTGGCCAGGCCGTTGACGATGTCCGTCGCGCTGGTCGAGCCGGCGTTCAGGCCGCCGAGGACGTCGTTGAGGTTCCCAGTGGCGATCCCGCCGACGATGTCACCCACGCTGCCGCTGGCGATGCCGTTTGCGATGTCGTTCCCGATATCGCCGACGCTTCCGTTGATCGTGGCGCTGCCACTGTCGATGCTTCCTTGCACACTTTCTTCGATGCCGGGGGCAGCAGACGCAGTCGCCGGAAGCACGAGGGCAACCGCGGCTCCGATCGTCGCGGCCGCCGCCAAGGTTCGAACGCCGGGACGGCGAGAACTCCAGTTGTTCAACATATTTGCTCCACAGGTCGTTGGTCGGTCGTCCTTCAGAGCGATCCTGTCAGCGGAGCGGATCGGTGAATATCGTTTGTTCGGCTGACCCCGGACTGCGGGGCAGTCGTTCGTGTGCGCTGCGGCGGCCGACGGGCGAATTCGTTCACGACGGGGGAGTCATTAGGATCAAGTGGTGACCAGTGCAGCTCCAGAGAACCCCCAGACCCCCGCCGACGCCCTACCCAAGAGCTGGGACCCCAGCGCGGTAGAGGCCGATCTGTATCAAGGCTGGGTAGACGCCGGGTACTTCCAGGCCGACGCGACCAGCGACAAGCCCGGCTACTCCATCGTGCTGCCGCCCCCGAACGTCACCGGCAGCCTGCACATGGGCCATGCCCTGGATCACACCCTCATGGACGTGCTCAGCCGTCGCAAGCGGATGCAGGGCTACGAGGTGCTGTGGCTGCCAGGCATGGACCACGCCGGTATCGCCACGCAGTCCGTCGTCGAGAAGCAACTCGCTGCCGACGGAAAGACCAAGGAAGATTTCGGCCGCGAGCTGTTCATCGACAAGGTCTGGGACTGGAAGCGCGAATCCGGTGGAACCATCGGTGGCCAGATGCGGCGCATCGGTGACGGCGTCGACTGGAGTCGTGATCGTTTCACGATGGACGAGGGCCTCTCCCGCGCCGTCCAGACCGTCTTCAAGCGCATGTTCGACGAGGGCCTGATCTACCGCGCCGAGCGTCTCGTGAACTGGTCGCCGGTGCTGCAGACCGCGATCTCCGACATCGAGGTGAAGTTCGAGGACGTCGAGGGTGAGCTGGTTTCCCTGCGCTACGGCTCGCTCGACGACAACGAGCCGCACGTCATCGTCGCGACCACTCGCGTCGAGACGATGCTCGGTGACACCGCAGTAGCGGTCCATCCCGAGGACGAGCGCTACAAGCACCTCATCGGCACCACTCTCGATCATCCGTTCACCGGGCGTCAGATCCCGATCATCGCCGACGACTACGTCGACCCCGAGTTCGGAACCGGCGCTGTGAAGATCACGCCGGCTCACGATCCCAACGACTTCGAGATGGGCCTGCGGCACAACCTGCCGATGCCCACAATCATGGACAAGACCGGCAAGATTGCCGACACCGGAACCGAATTCGACGGAATGGACCGCTTCGAGGCTCGCGTCAAGGTTCGCGAAGCTCTCGCCGAGCAGGGACGCGTCGTCGCCGAGAAGCGCCCGTACCTGCACAGCGTCGGGCACTCCGAGCGCAGTGGCGAGGCCATCGAGCCTCGTCTCTCGTTGCAGTGGTGGGTCAAGGTCGAGACGCTCGCCAAGGCTGCGGGTGACGCGGTTCGCAACGGGGACACCGTCATTCACCCGGCGAGCCAGGAGCCACGCTGGTTCGACTGGGTCGACAACATGCATGACTGGTGCATTTCCCGTCAACTCTGGTGGGGTCACCGCATTCCGGTCTGGTACGGCCCCGAGGGTGAAGTTGCGTGCTTCGGTCCCGACGAAACGGCGCCGGAAGGCTGGGTCCAGGATCCCGACGTCCTCGATACCTGGTTCTCCTCCGGACTGTGGCCCTTCTCGACGATGGGCTGGCCGGACAACACGCCCGAACTCGAAAAGTTCTATCCCACCAGTGTTCTCGTCACCGGCTACGACATCCTGTTCTTCTGGGTCGCCCGCATGATGATGTTCGGCACTTACGTGTCCGAGGACGAGTCGATCACCGCCGGTCCGGGTAAGTCCGGCGCGCAGATGCCGTTCAAGGACGTGTTCCTGCACGGACTGGTCCGCGATCAGTACGGCAAGAAGATGTCGAAGTCTCGCGGCAACGGTATCGACCCACTCGACTGGGTCGATCGTTTCGGCGCCGACGCCCTGCGATTCACACTTGCACGCGGCGCCAACCCGGGCAGCGACCTGTCCGTCGGTGAGGATTCGGCGCAGTCCTCGCGCAACTTCGCGACCAAGTTGTTCAACGCGACCAAGTTCGCTCTGATGAACGGCGCTGCTCCCGCGCCGCTGCCCGCTCGAAGCGAACTGACCGACGCCGATCGTTGGATCCTCGACCGTCTCGACACGGTCCAGGCCGAGGCGGACGCCGCATTCGATCGCTACGAGTTCAGCAAGGCGTGCGAAGGCCTGTTCCACTTCGCGTGGGACGAGGTCTGTGACTGGTACCTCGAACTCGCCAAGGTGCAGTTCGCCGCCGACGAGGCCGTCGCCGCGAACACCCGCGCCGTGCTCGGCAACGTTCTCGATGCACTGCTCCGCCTCCTGCACCCGGTCATTCCGTTCGTGACCGAAACCCTGTGGAAGGTGCTCACCGGCGGCGAGTCCGTGGTCGTCGCCGAATGGCCCGTGTTGTCCGGTGAGGCAGTCGACGCCCAGGCCGCAACCAGGATCGAAGACACGCAGAAGCTGATCACCGAGGTGCGACGATTCCGAAACGATCAGGGACTCAAGCCTTCCCAGAAGGTCCCGGCTCGTGCGTCCGGGCTCTCGGAGGCCGGCATGGACGGCCAGTTCGCCTACGTGGCGGCGCTGGCCAAGCTGACCGAACCCGAAGAGGGATTCACCGCGTCGATCTCCGTCGAGGTGCGCCTGAGCCAGGGCACCGTCACTGTCGACATCGACACCTCGGGCACCATCGACCTCGGCGCGGAGAAGAAGCGGCTCGAAAAGGACCTCGCGGCAGCGCAGAAGGAGCTCGTCACCGCTGACAACAAGCTGGCGAACGAGGCCTTCCTGGCGAAGGCGCCCGACGCCGTCGTCGACAAGATCAAGACACGTCGCCAGATCGCCGTCGAAGAGATCGAGCGCATCACGGGACGTCTGAAGGAGTTGGCCGACAAGTGAGTTCGTACGAACCGTCCCAATTCGACGCTCAGAGTTCGGTTCCGACTCCGGTCGACATCGCCGAACTGGCGCTGGTGGAAGCAGAACTCGACAAGCGTTGGCCCGAGACCAAGATCGAGCCGTCACTGACTCGTATCGAGGCGCTCATGGATGTCCTGGGCTCGCCTCAGCACAACTATCCGTCGGTGCACGTCACGGGAACCAACGGTAAGACGTCGGTAACGCGCATGATCGATTCGTTGATGACGGCTCTGCATCGTCGCACCGGGCGAACCACCAGCCCTCATCTGCAGATCGCGACCGAGCGGATCAGCATCGACGGTCATCCGATCTCGCCGCGGCTCTACGTGGACACGTTCCGCGAGATCGAGCCGTACGTGCAGATGATCGACGCACAGTCGGAGGAAGCCGGGGGACCGGCGATGAGCAAGTTCGAAGTGCTCACCGCCATGGCCTATGCGGCCTTCGCGGAGGCGCCGGTCGACGTCGCCGTGGTCGAGGTCGGCCTCGGCGGACGCTGGGACGCCACCAACGTGATCGACGGGCAGGTTGCGGTGATCACCCCGATCAGCCTCGATCACGCCGAGTACCTGGGCACCGACCTGGCCGGGATCGCGGAGGAGAAGGCCGGGATCATCAAGAAGGGCCGCGAGGACCTGGTTCCGGTGGACACCGTCGCGATCATCGCCGAGCAGACTCCCGAAGTCATGGAGGTATTGCTGCGGCGTGCTGTCGAGGTGGAGGCCGCGGTCGCTCGTGAAGGCTCGGAGTTCAAGGTGCTTGCTCGCCAGATCGCGGTGGGCGGACAGCAGCTCGAACTTCAAGGCTTGAGCGGTGTGTACACCGACATCTTCCTCCCCCTTCACGGTGAGCATCAGGCGCGCAACGCCGCGCTCGCGCTCGCTGCCGTAGAAGCGTTCTTCGGTGCCGGTCCGGATCGACAACTGGATCAGGATGCAATCCGCAACGGGTTCGCCTCGGTCGTCAATCCCGGTCGCCTCGAACGTGTTCGGAGTGCGCCGACGGTCTTTCTCGACGCCGCCCACAATCCAGACGGTGCTCGCGCTCTCGCGGCCGCACTGTCCGCCGAGTTCGACTTCCGCAAGCTCGTGGGAGTGGTCAGCGTCATGGCGGACAAGGACGTCGACGCCATCTTGACTGCATTCGAATCCGTCTTCGACGAGATCGTCGTCACCCACAACGGGTCACCCCGGGCGATGGACGTCGAAGAACTGGCGAACATCGCCGTCGCGAAGTTCGGCGACGAGCGCGTCGTCGTTGCGCCGGTGCTTGCCGACGCCTTGGAAGTCGCGATCGAAATCGCCGAGCAGGTCGCCGAACCCGGTGAGGCCGTATCAGGGGCGGGTGTGGTGGTGACGGGATCCGTCGTGACCGCAGGCGCCGCCCGCACGCTGTTCGGAAAGGACCCCGCGTGAGTACCCCGTCAGATGCCAATCCCGAGTCCGGAGACCACGAGCCCGGAGACACTGCCGGCGAGTTCGGGCCGCCGACCAAGGACCCGTGGAAAAGCTTCCGCGGAGTGATGGCCGGAACCCTGATCCTCGAGGCGATCGTCGTGCTGCTGGCTTTGCCGGTTGTCGCGGTCGTCGGCGGAGGCCTCACCGCGGCCTCCGCGGGATTCATCATCGGGTTGGCGGTACTGATGATTCTGGGTGCGGGCATCCAGGGCAAGCCGTGGGCGATGGGGTTCAACGTCGCGCTGCAGGTGATTCTTCTGTTCGGTTTCTTCGTCCACCCGTCGATCGCCGGTGTGGCGATCACCTTCGGGATCGTCTGGGGATACCTCGTCTACCTGCAGAGAGACATCAAGCGCCGGATGGACAAGGGCCTGCTTCCCGGTCAGCGGGACTGACCATTTAGGCTGTCCGCTGTGACTGAGCGCACCCTCGTACTTATCAAGCCCGACGCCGTTGCCCGTGGATACGTAGGAGAAATCCTCAGCCGTATCGAGCGCAAAGGCCTGACAATTGCAGCACTCGACCTCCGCGTAGCTTCCGAAGAGGTGGCTGGTAGCCACTACGCAGAACACGCCGAGCGTCCGTTCTACCCGAGCTTGTTGGAGTTCATCACCTCCGGTCCGCTGGTGGCCGCAGTGCTCGAAGGCCCCCGAGCCATCGCTGCTTTCCGTCAGTTGGCCGGCGGAACCGACCCGGTCGACAAGGCTCTTCCGGGTACGATCCGCGGCGACTTCGGACTCGAAGCGCAGCAGAACCTCGTTCACGGCAGCGACTCCGTGGAGTCGGCAGAGCGTGAAATCGCTCTGTGGTTCCCCGCGCTGTCGTCCATCTGAATCTCCGATCGGGCCTCTGGCCCACATGAACGGGCCTTCGGCCCACATCTCCACAGCGAATTCTCGGCACGTATCCCACATCGGTGCGCCCTTTGCAGTTGCAGGCGCGTTGGTGTGGGATACTGCTTTCAGTTGAACCGCAATTTGTTTTATGCACGTTCAACCGGATGACACCTAGGTTCGATGCCCTTTCATCGCTGCTCCAGGTCAACAGGAAATCCCTGGACCTCTGCACGCTGGATGATCAGGCGCTCGCGCACAGGACAACGGCCATCCAGCCAGGCACTTCATGTGCTCGCAGTGAATAACGGGCATTGCGGACCATGCGGAGCGAGACCTTACAATCTCGTACTCACTTCTGAGTGCGAGTACACACAGCACGCTCCCGCGTGGCCGCGTGACAACTCGACTTCTGGGTTGGACGCGCCCGGGGGCTGAGGAGACTTACGTGGCCGATCAATCCCCAACCGAATCAGATTCCAGCACCACCCCGGAATTTCCCGACAAGATGCGCGTACACGCGCTGGCGAAGTTGCTCGGCGTCACCAGCAAGCAGGTCCTTGCCGAAGCCGCAGCGCTCGGTACCGAATTGCGCAGCGCGCAGTCGAGTCTCCACCGTGACGTCGCTCAGCGGATTCATGCCTCGTTGACTTCCGCGGCCGAGGCCATCGAGCCCGTCGTCGCCGAGCTCGACACCCTCATCGACCCGGTTGTCGAGGCGCCTGTTGTCGAGGAGCCTGCTGCAGAAGCTCCCGTGGAGGCTCCTGTTGCAGAGGCTCCGGCCGAGAAGCCTGTCAGGGCTCGTCGCACCCGCAAAAAGGTCGTCGTCGAAGAACCTGCAGCAGAAGAAGCAGTGGATCCGGCTGTCGCCGAGATCAGCGCTGGACTCGACGCCGCTGCTGCGCTGCAGAGCAAGGAAGCCGAGCAGTCCGATCTGTTCACTTCCTTCGAGGCGCCGCAGACCCATCAGCCCGAGGTGGCTCCCGCCGCGCCGCAGGTCCCGCTGTTCCTGCAGCCGGATCTCGAAGCCGCCGAGGTAGCTCCGCGTCGCCGTCGCGCACGCCGCGAGCCTGCTGCACCGGCGGTCGTCGAAGAGAAGCAGACAACCGCGGAAGCCGAAACCGTCGTTCTCGAGGCAGCGCCGGTTGCAGTTCCTGCCGTCGAAGAGCCGGCTGTGACCGCACCGCAAACCGAGGGCGAGAGCGCCGAGTCCGAGGACGAGGACGACGATCAGCCGCGTCGCCGTCGTCGTGGACGCCGTGGACGTGGACGTGGTCGCGGTGAACAGGGTGGCGAGCAGGGTTCGGACGAAGAGTCGGATACCGCTACCGAATCGGAGCAGGAATCTGCCCCTGCGGCAGTCGAGAAGCAAACCGACGACGCTGCCGGCGAAGAATCCGGTGATAAGTCCGAGTCCACCGCTGATGCGGATTCCGAGAATGCCGACGATTCCGATCTCGATGCCGACGGATCGAGCCGCCGTCGCCGCCGTCGTCGTCGTCGCAAGACCGGCACCGACGGTGCCACCGACGCGACTGCGACGTCCGAGGACGATCCGCCGAACACCGTCGTTCACGAGCGCGAACCTCGCAACAAGACCCGCGTCAAGGACGAGGTCCAGGGCATCAGTGGTTCGACACGTCTGGAAGCGAAGCGTCAGCGTCGCCGCGACGGTCGTGACGCCGGCCGACGTCGCCCACCGATCCTGACCGAGTCGGAGTTCCTCGCGCGTCGTGAGGCCGTCGATCGCGTCATGGTTGTGCGCGATCGGGCAGACAGCGGTCAGCCGCATGCGACTACACAGGTAGCAGTCCTCGAAGACGGAGTGCTGGTCGAGCACTTCGTCACCAACTCGGCGTCCGCGTCGATGGTCGGCAACGTGTACCTCGGACGTGTCCAGAACGTGCTCCCCAGCATGGAAGCTGCGTTCATCGACATCGGACGTGGCCGCAACGGTGTTCTCTACGCCGGTGAGGTCAACTGGGAGGCTGCCGGTCTCGGTGGCAACTCGCGCAAGATCGAGCAGGCTCTCAAGCCTGGCGATCAGGTGCTCGTTCAGGTCAGCAAGGATCCGGTCGGCCACAAGGGTGCTCGACTGACGACACAGATTTCGCTTGCCGGTCGTTTCCTCGTCTACGTGCCCGGTGGTACGTCCACGGGTATCAGCCGCAAGCTTCCGGACACCGAGCGCAAGCGTCTCAAGGAAATCTTGCGCGACATCGTGCCCGCCGACGCGGGCGTGATCATTCGCACGGCGTCCGAGGGCGTCAGCGAAGAAGAGTTGGCGCGCGACGTGACTCGTCTGCAGGCTCAGTGGGCCGGCATCGAGGAGCAGGCTGCGGCTGCGGACACCGGTAAGTCCGGCAACCCGCAGGCGCTGTACGAAGAGCCTGACATGCTGGTCAAGGTCATTCGTGATCTGTTCAACGAGGACTTCTCCAAGCTGGTCATCGAGGGCGAGAAGGCGCACACGACGGTCGAGAACTACATCAACTCCGTTGCGCCCGACCTGCTTCCGCGGCTCGAGAAGTACACGCCGAACAACGGTATCGACGTCTTCGCGGCTCGCCGTATCGACGAGCAGTTGGCCAAGGCACTCGATCGCAAGGTGTGGCTGCCGTCCGGCGGCACCCTGGTGATCGACCGCACCGAGGCCATGACCGTCGTCGACGTCAACACCGGCAAGTTCACCGGAGCCGGCGGAAACCTCGAAGAGACCGTCACCCGTAACAACCTCGAAGCGGCCGAGGAGATCGTTCGCCAGATGCGCCTGCGGGACATCGGCGGAATGATCGTCGTCGACTTCATCGACATGGTTCTCGAATCGAACCGGGACCTGGTCCTGCGTCGGCTCACCGAATGCCTGGGTCGCGATCGCACGCGCCATCAGGTGTCGGAGGTCACGTCACTCGGGCTCGTGCAGATGACGCGCAAGAAGTTGGGCACCGGATTGGTCGAGGCCTTCTCGACCACCTGTGAGCACTGCCACGGCCGCGGCATCATCGTCCATTCCGAGCCCGTCGAGGTGAAGTCCTCGGACGACGGAGGATCGCGTTCGGGCTCGCAGCGCAGTGATTCCGGTACCTCGCGCAAGAACAAGCGTGGCCGCGGAGACAAGTCGGCTTCGACCGAGTCCAACGGACAGGAAGCTCCGGCGCCGGAGGTTCCGGCCGTCGACGCGACGGTCAAGCGGGCTCATCCGGTGGCATTGGCGATGGCCTCGCATCACCACGACGACGACGAGACCGTCGCGGCCGACTCGACCGAGTCTGATTCCGCCGGTGTGTCTTCGGGGGACGATGCATCCAAAAGTGCCGATCGGCAACAAGATCGGCCGATACATACTCCTGCTGCTGCTGAGCACCATGACGTTCCTGTTGTGGACTCTGCTGCGGAAGAAGTATCCGCAGTGGACAACGAGTCGGCCGCAGCTTCGACCGAAGCAGCTCCGCGCGGTCGTCGGCGTAGTCGCCGGGCGTCGCGGGCAGCGTCGGCACCGGTTGCCGAGGCAGCTCCCGAGGTGGGCACGGTCTTCGTGATTCCGACTCCGGAACCCGTGGTGGACGCGGTCGCGGAAAACGTTCCGGCTCCGGCCACCGAAGTTCCGGCTGAGGAAGAAGTTGTCGTCGTCAAGAGACCCCGTCGCAGGCGTGCAGCAGCACGTCCCGCAGGTCCTCCGGTAGACGGAGAGTAAGAACTACTGGCTTTCGGTCGGTTGGATGACTTCGCGATGAGCGAGGACATCCAACCGCTATCCGAAGTTTCAGCTGGTAGAAGCAGTACAGAGTAGTAAGCACCACCCCTCGGCGGGGCGGTTTGACCCTGACGGTTGCTTTCCCGTAACCTTGGAGGGTCGCCACCCGGCGGTAGAGATTCCGTGTGCCTAGAGTGCGCGTGAATGTCCCGGTACGTCAGTGCCGAGCCGAGGTGACATAAACCAGACCAGTCGCGATGCATTTGAAGCCTCAGGCAGCAGCGCGAGCAAGTTCGAAGAAGCAAGGGGTAGCCCTCCGATGGCAACGTACGCGATCGTCAAGACCGGCGGAAAGCAGTACAAGGTCGCTGTTGGTGACCTCGTCAAGGTCGAGAAGATCGAGGGTGAGCCCGGCACTGCTGTCTCGCTTGCTCCCGTTCTCGTGGTCGACGGATCCGACCTGACCACCGACGCGGCCAAGCTGGCCAAGGTCGCAGTCACCAGTGAGATCGTCGAGCACACCAAGGGCCCGAAGATCCGCATCCACAAGTTCAAGAACAAGACCGGTTACCACAAGCGTCAGGGCCACAGGCAGCCGATCACGGTGCTCAAGGTCACGGGCATCAAGTAACCAGTTCTTTCTAGCTAATTTCACCCGAGGAGGGTCAATAGCATGGCACATAAGAAGGGTGCATCCAGCTCCCGTAACGGTCGCGATTCAAACGCCCAGCGCCTCGGCGTGAAGCGCTTCGGCGGCCAGTCGGTCAGCGCAGGCGAAATCCTGGTTCGCCAGCGCGGCACGCACTTCCACCCCGGCGTCAACGTCGGCCGTGGCGGCGACGACACCCTGTTCGCTCTCGCTGCCGGTGCAGTCGAGTTCGGCCAGAAGCGTGGACGCAAGACCGTGAACATCGTTCCGGCCGTCGTTGCGGCTGAGGTCTAGTCTTTCTCGCTAGTTGTGCGTCATCGGTTCTACTTCGGTAAGCCGGTTCTGCTTTCGGTAAGAGAGTGACGCGTTCCAAGCTCCCGATAGGGGCGGACCAGGGTTGAAATAACCCGGTCCGCCCCTATCGTTTGTTTAGCAGTACCCGTTTTGCCCCGAGCAACCCTGCTCACCAGAAGTTCAGCTCATCGCGTGAGACCCGCAATTGACTGAGGAAGGATCCGGCAGTCATGTCCCGATTCATTGACCGTGTTGTGCTGCACGTCAGCGCTGGAAAAGGCGGCAATGGTTGCGCCTCCGTACACCGCGAGAAGTTCAAACCGCTCGGCGGTCCGGACGGTGCCAACGGAGGTCGCGGTGGCGACGTCATCCTCGTGGTCGACGAGAACATCCACACCCTCCTCGACTTTCACTTCCATCCCAACGCGAAGGCAACCAACGGCAAGCAGGGCGCCGGCAGTAACCGCGAGGGTGCAAACGGTGAAGACCTCATCCTCAAGGTTCCGGATGGAACTGTGGTTCTCGATACCGACGGCAACGTGCTTGCCGACCTCGTGGGAGTCGGTTCACGCTTCGACGCCGCTCAGGGCGGCCGCGGCGGACTCGGCAACGCAGCACTCGCCTCGAAAGCCCGCAAAGCTCCCGGTTTCGCACTCCTCGGTGAGGACGGTGTCGAGCGTGACCTGGTTCTCGAACTCAAGTCGGTAGCCGACGTCGGTCTGCTCGGATTCCCCTCCGCCGGTAAGTCCTCGCTTGTGTCCGTTCTCTCTGCGGCCAAGCCGAAGATCGCCGACTACCCCTTCACAACTCTGGTCCCCAACCTCGGCGTCGTCTCGAGCGGTGACACCACCTTCACCGTCGCCGACGTGCCCGGGCTGATCCCCGGTGCAAGCGAAGGCCGCGGTTTGGGCCTGGACTTCCTGCGCCACATCGAACGCTGCGCCGTATTGGCGCACGTGATCGACTGCGCCACCCTCGATCCGGGACGTGACCCGATCTCCGACATCGACGCCCTGGAAGCAGAGCTGGCTGCGTACACGCCCGCGCTCTCCGGCGACTCGGGACTCGGCGACCTCGACAAGCGCCCGCGCGTCGTCATCCTCAACAAGACCGACGTTCCCGAGGCCGCCGAATTGGCCGAAATGGTCACGCCTGAGATCGAAGCTCGCGGATGGCCGGTCTTCACCATCTCGGCGGTGAGCCGAGAAGGATTGCGACCGTTGACATTCGCGCTGGCGAAGATGGTCCGCGACTACCGCGAAGCTCATCCGAAGCCCGAGCCGAAGCGCCAGGTCATTCGCCCGGTCAAGGTCAAGGATTCCAGCTTCACCATCGAGAAGGATCCCGATATTCCCGGTGGGTTCGTCGTCCGAGGCACCCGCCCGGAGCGGTGGATTCGTCAGACCGCCTTCGACAACGACGAGGCCGTTGGTTACCTCGCCGACCGTCTTGCTCGATTGGGCGTCGAGGACGCATTGGTCAAGAAGGGCGCTCAGCCAGGAGCTTCCGTCACCATCGGTGACGTCAGCTTCGAGTGGGAGCCGATGACGCCGGCCGGTATCGATCTGACCCGCACGGGCCGTGGAACCGACCCGCGTCTCGATCAGGTGGAGCGCATCGGCGCCGACGAGCGCAAGCACGCGCGTCGTGTCCGCCGCGGCTTGCTCGACGAAGACGCCTGACCCACGCGATTTCAGGACGAAAACCGAAGAGAGGGAACGGGACTGTGCTCGGGTCCACCAGGGAGTCGATAGCGTCGGCTCACAGTATCGTCGTGAAGATCGGTTCGTCTGCGCTCACCAGTCTGGTGGCGGGACTCGATACTCACCGACTCGATCTGTTGGCCGATGCCATCGAGGCTCGCATGCGTGCGGGTTCCGATGTCGTCGTTGTCTCGTCCGGTGCCGTCGGCGCCGGACTGGCGCCGCTGGGACTGACCAAGCGACCGCGGGATCTCGCGACCAAGCAGGCTGCGGCCAGCGTCGGTCAGTTGGCTCTGGCTCACGCCTGGGGTACGTCGTTCGCCCGTTACGGCCGTACCGTCGGGCAGGTTCTACTCACGGCTGACGACATCGCTCGACGGACGCAGCACCGCAACGCCCAACGGACACTCGATCGTCTACGGGCATTGCACGCGGTGGCGATCGTGAACGAGAACGACACCGTTGCCACCACCGAACTTCGATTCGGTGACAACGATCGGCTGGCTGCACTGGTTGCTCATCTGGTCGGCGCCGACGCGTTGATCCTGTTGTCGGATGTGGACGGACTGTACGACGGGGATCCCCGAAAGGGCGATGCCACACTGATTCCCGAGGTCAACAGTCCCGAGGATCTCGACGGTGTGGTTGCCGGTTCGGGTGGCGCCCTCGGTACCGGAGGCATGGCGTCGAAGCTCTCAGCAGCACGCCTGGCCGCTGATTCCGGCGTGCCGGTTCTGCTCGCGGCAGCATCGGACGCTGCGCAGGCACTCAGTGGTGCCGATGTCGGAACGGCATTTGCGCCGCGGCCGACGCGATTGTCGGCACGCCGATTCTGGGTTCGTCACGCCGCTGACACATCGGGTGACCTCCACCTCGACGAAGGCGCCGTCCGCGCGGTCGTGTCCAAGCGTCGAAGCCTTCTGTCCGCTGGCATCGTCGGTGTATCCGGTGACTTCCACGCCGGCGACGTCGTGTCCCTGATGGGGCCGGGGGAGAAGCCCGTCGCCCGGGGTGTCGTTGCGTTCGACGCTGCGGAGATCGAGGAGATCCTGGGGCGCTCCACCACCGATCTGCCGGCCGACATGCAGCGTCCTGTGGTTCACGCGGACGACTTGGTGGCGCTGTAGCTTTCGTGCTCGACGAGGGCGGAAAGTGCTTCAGCGCAACCGACTTCGAGCTTGAGGTCGGCGAATTCGTCGCCGCGAGTCGTGCCTCGATTGACGATGGCGATCGGCTTCCCGGTCTTGGCGGCATGCCGGACGAAACGTAGGCCGGACATCACGGTCAACGACGACCCGGCTACCAACAGTGCGTCGGATTGGTCGACAAGGCTGTATGCACGGGCGACGCGTTCCTTGGGGACGGATTCGCCGAAGTAGACGATGTCCGGTTTGAGTAAGCCACCGCACACGGCGCAATCCACGACGCGAAAGTGTGCGGTGGATTCGATCACGGCATCTGCGTCGGGTGCGATTTCGACTCCTGTTGCAGCAGCGACTGTTTCGGCGAATCCGGGATTGGCTTCTTCCAGCCTCTCCGCGAGAGTGGTGCGGGAGATCAGCCGCTGGCAGCTCAGGCATCGAACCTGCGCGTAGGTGCCGTGGAGGTCGATGACGTTTCGCGCGCCGGCCTTGGTGTGCAGGAGGTCGACGTTCTGGGTGATCACGCCGACGGCTCGCCCTGTTCGTTCCAGTGCCGCGACGGCCCGGTGGCCCTGGTTGGGGCGGGAGCTGTCCATGTATCGCCAGCCGATGTGGTTGCGCGCCCAGTAGTGCCGCCGAAACGCCGGATCGCCGATGAACTGTTGGAACGTCATCGGATTGCGCGGGGGTGAATCAGGTCCGCGGTAGTCCGGGATTCCGGAGTCGGTGGAGATGCCGGCGCCCGTCAGAACTGCCAGGCGACGGCCGGCCAGGAGCTCGGGGAGGGCGTCGAGGCGGCTGTTGTCGGTAGGCACCGTTCCAGGATAGGCGCGTGTGCGAGACGGAGGCGCGGAGGAAGTCCGAAATGTTCAATAGAACACGTGTGCGATCGCCAATACTCGTACACATGAACACAGTGAACCCGATCCCTGCTGGTTACCGCACGATCACTCCCTACCTTGCGGTGCCGGACGGCCATGCCGCACTCGACTACTACAAACGAGCACTTGGAGCTGAGATAGTCGATGCGATGAACGCACCTGACGGCTCCCTCATGCATGCGGAGATCCGGATCGGCGATTCGATGCTGCAGCTTTCGCAGGAGATGCCGGACTTCGGTCTCAAATCACCGCAGGACGGCTGGGTGCATTCGTCGATCGTCGTCTACACCGAGGACACGGACGAGTTTGTCGCTCGGGCAGTCGCCGAGGGAGGCACGCTGGTCACGGCTGTGGCCGATACATTTTCGGGCGACCGGCATGGAGTGTTTCTCGATCCGTTCGGCCACAGGTGGGCAGTATGCACGAAGGTCGAGGATGTACCTGCCGAAGAGGTCGCTCGCCGGGCGCGGGCGCTTTTCTTTCCGGAGACGCAGTCGTCACAGTAATTTGTGGCAACCGTCGTCCGAGCATTCGAGCTTCGGCGGCGTGCTCAGTATCCGGCTACGGGGTCCACGAGGGCAGCCAGCGCCTCACCCTTCGCGAAGCGGGTCACGTTCTTGGAGACGTGATCCGCGAAGGCGGCGGGGCGAACGCCTGGCGGATTGGAATCGTGGGGTGTGATGATCGCATTCGTCAGATCCCACAGTGGGTGACCGTCCGGGAGGGGTTCGGGATCGGCGACGTCGAGACCGGCGCCGCCGATCTGTTCCGACTCGATGGCCTCGACCAGTGCGTCGGTGTCGACCAGTGATCCGCGCGCGACATTGATCACCCAGGAATGGGGTTGCATCGCCGCCAACTGCGCACGGCCCACGAGGTGACGGGTGGCCGGGGTGGCGGGCGCAGCAATCACGAAGTGATCTGCGCGAGAATAGATTTCATCCATTCTGGATGCGGGGTACGTGGAGATCGCCCCGGGGACCGGGCTACCGGAACGATTGACTGCGATGCTGTCCGCCCCCTGCGCGGCCAGCATCGGAATCAGCGCGCGGCCGATACCGCCTGCGCCGATGATCGCAACCGTCGAGCCACGAAGGGTGCCGATCTTGGGAAAGAACTCGAACTGACGCCACGTTCGAGCCTCGATGTGTGCAGGCAAGTGGCGAACTCCGGCCAAGAGAAGCATGAGTGCATGCTCGGCCACCGACGCCGAAAACGCACCGGCCGCCGAGGTCCACGTGATTTCTGTGTCCCTCGGAATCACACCGGAGTCGAACCAATCCTCGATTCCCGCCGACGGAAGCTGCACCCACCTGACCGACGCCGGTAACTCCGACGGAAAGGTCTCGGGTGAGCCCGCCCAGATCAGGGCGTCCGCAGTGTCGATCGGACTGATCAGACCACCGCCCCGAAGCACCGCGCTGTCGAGCAGTGCATCGGGGACGGGGCCGATCGCTACGCGTGGAGAGGTGTCAGTCGCCATGACTAGACGCTACGCGGGGACTTCCACCAGTGGGTAGACACCGTTCTCGTCGTGCACCTCACGCCCGGTGACCGGCGGATTGAACACGCACAGCATGCGCATCTGCGTGTCCGGCTCGACGCGGTGACGCTCGTGGCCGTTGAGCAGGTACATCGACCCCGGTGCGAGATCGTATTCCTTGTTGTTGTCGAGGTCGATCAGCTTGCCGGTGCCCTCGACGAGCCAGACAGCCTCGACGTGGTTGGCGTAATGGAACTCGTTGACCGAACCCGCCTTGATGGTGGTCTCGTGGAACGAGAACCCGACGCGGTCGCCGCCGAGGACGATGCGCTTGCTGCGCCAGTTTCCGTCCTCACTCGTGATGTCGCGGTCGGTGTCGGTGATCTCGGTGGTGGTGCGAACGATCATGGGAGAGTCCTTCCTCTAGCTGCAGACCTTGAGTGTCGCCTCGGCCAGAATGGAGAGGCCGTGCTCGAGCTCGTCGTCGGTAATCGTCAGTGCGGGAAGCAGTTTCACAACCTGGTCGGAGGGTCCGGAGGTCTCGGCGAGCAATCCCTCGTCGAATGCCAACTGGCAGACCTTGCCGGCGCGCTCGGGCTGTTCGAACACGAGGCCCTGAACCAAGCCACGCCCGCGGTGCGAGACCTCGCCGGGGAACTGATCGGAGAGGTTGGCGAAGCATTCGCTGATGCGTGCGCCCTTCTTCAACGTCGTCTTGGTGAGTGCGTCGTCGGACCAGTAGTGGTCGAGTGCCACCTTGGAGGTGACGAACGCCGGGTTGTTGCCGCGGAAGGTGCCGTTGTGCTCGCCCGGTCCCCAGACGTCGAGTTCACGCTTGAACAGCGTGAGCGCCATCGGCATTCCGTAGCCGCTGATCGACTTGGACAACGTGACGATGTCGGGAACGATTCCGGCCTCTTCGAAGGAGAAGAACGGGCCGGTACGGCCGCAACCCATCTGGACGTCGTCGACGATCAACAGGATTCCGCGATCCGAGCACAGTGTTGCCAGCGCCCGAAGCCATTCGGGGCGAGCGACATTGACGCCACCTTCACCCTGCACGGTTTCGACGATCACTGCCGCGGGGCGGTTGATTCCACTGCCGGAATCATCGAGAACGCGGGAGAACCACTGGAAGTCCTCGGTGACGCCGTCGAAGTAGTTGTCGAAGGGCATCGGTGTCGTGTGCACGAGGGGGACACCGGCGCCCGCGCGCTTCATCGAGTTGCCGGTCACGGAGAGTGCACCAAGTGTCATCCCGTGAAATGCGTTGGTGAAGTTGATGACTGCCGAACGTCCGGTGACCTTGCGGGCCAGCTTCAGTGCAGCCTCGACGGTGTTCGATCCGGTCGGGCCGGGGAACTGGACCTTGTAGTCCAGGCCGCGCGGCTCGAGGATGTTGCGCTGAAAGGTCTCGAGGAACTCACGCTTGGCGACTGTCGACATGTCGAGACCGTGCGTGATGCCGTCGCTCATGATGTAGTCGACCAGTGCGGACTTGAGCACCGGGTTGTTGTGGCCGTAGTTGAGGGCGCCGGCACCGGCGAAGAAATCGAGGTAGTCGCGCCCGTTCTCGTCACGAATCCAGGATCCGGATGCGCTGGTGAACACTGCGGGCCAGTCACGGCAGTAGCTGCGTACCTCGGACTCGAGGGTTTCAAAAATGCTTGCTTCGTTGATATTCATATCTTCTTTGTTCCTCCGGGGCATGCTGTATGCCGAGCGCGAAGTGCGCTAGGCGCCGATCGTGTAAAGATCTTCGGCTTCGTGTCCATCGGGAAAATCGTTGGGCGAGAACAAGGTCTGCCTGGTTATCGGTACTTCGCGCCGACGTGCGAGCGCGGTGAAGAGTGCGATCGAAGCCTCGTTGTCGGGGCTGATCGTGGTCTCCAGATGTGTAACACCCAGTGGGGCAGTGCGATCCATCAAGTCGGACAGCATGCGGGCAGCAATTGCCTTGCCGCGCTGGTCTTCGTCGACCGCAACTTGCCACACGAACAGGGTTTCCTGCGCGCTGGGACGGGTATAACCGGAAACGAATCCGACTACGCGGCCGTCTACCTCCGCGACGATGGACGTCGCGCTGAAATCCCTGCACCACAACAGGTATGCATAACTCGAATTGAGGTCGAGCACCTTCGAATCACGTGCGATCTCCCAGAGCCGGACTCCGTCATCGATCTGTGGGCTTCTGAACAACACCGCGTCCGGCGCGGTGGTCGGGATAGCTCTCGTATCAACAGGCTTCATCGGTCATCTGAACGTAACAATCATTGCTGTCGAAGTCATGCAGATGTCCGTTTCGGGCCGTGTGGAACCCGTTGCGCCCCAGGTGAGGACATGAATGTGATGGTGCTCACATTATGTAACTTTTGCCGTTGTCGGAGCGACTATTTCGGGCAAAAACTCGCTATTTCGGGCTTGCGAGCGCCAACGGAAGTACAGAGTGAGCACCAGCCTGTCGAAGTGCGCGCGCGGCCATCGTGAAAGTCCAACCGGTATCGGCGATTGCGTCGACAAGAAGTATTGGTCCCTGATGGATACTCATGTCCGGGACTTCCCAAACATCGACCAGTCCGGACACGCGGTAGGCGGAGTTCGCTGCCGACACCGGAGGGTGGTCGGGTCGCAAGCGAAGGGTGCCCAGGTCGGTCAATCGCCCGACCTCGGCCAACTTGGCAGCCAGGCTCGACACCAACAAAGGATGCGTCGTGGATTCGAGGGCCATGACACCGGTGGGTCGCTCGGCCCAATTCCAGGCGGCCAGAACGCTGATACACGCGCTGACCACCGCATCGGGTACCTCGGCGTCGGGACCGTCGAAAAGCGCGCGGAGACGTTGACCCCAGCCCAGGTCCGACATCCGTCCGAGAATGCGCCCGGTTTCGGGCCCCTCGGTGATCTTCCCGGACAGCTTGACGCCCAGCTTGCTCAGGCCGGTCGGCCACATCTTGCGCGGCTCCAGGTCGAATCCGGGGCGCTGCAAGCGCGCCCGAGTCTCGTCGAGGGCGGCGGTGTCGACAGTGGTGTCGTAGCGATTGCCTGTGCAGTTGTCACAGCGACCGCACTGTGAGTTCTCCGAGGTCAGACCAGGATCGTCGAGTTGTTCACGCAGGAAGGTCATTCGACACGTCGTGATGCTCTGGTACTCGACCATTGCGGCCTGCTCGGCCTGGCGGGCGTCGTCGAGTCGGCCGTAGCGCTCGGCGTCGTACACCCAGGGTTCGCCGGTGCTGATCCACCCGCCCTTGACGCGTTTGACCGCGCCGTCGACGTCGAGGACTTTGAGGACCATCTCGAGACGCGTGCGATTGAGCTCCACCAGAGGTTCGAGTGCCGGTGTCGACGTGGCCTTTTCGGTGTCGAGGTGTTCGATGACGCTGCGGACCAGGTGCTCGCGGGGGAAGGCGACCGAGGCGAAGTAACTCCAGATCTGCTTGTCCTCGGCGCCAGGCAGGAGGATCACGTCTGCCCTGTCGGTGGAACGACCGGCGCGGCCCACCTGCTGGTAGTACGAGATCGGCGACGACGGTGCGCCGAGGTGGACGACGAACCCGAGATCAGGCTTGTCGAAGCCCATCCCGAGTGCCGAGGTGGCCACCAGAGCCTTGACGCGATTACCCAACAAGTCCTGCTCGAGAGATTCACGTTCAGTGGGATCGGTCTGGCCCGTGTAGGCGGCGACGGTATGGCCGCGCTCGGAGAGCAGGCTTGCGAGGTCGCGCGCGGCCGAAACCGTCAGCGTGTAGATGATGCCCGAACCCGGCAGCGTCTCGAGCATGTCGGCAAGCCAGGCAGCGCGCGCCGTCGCCTCCGGAATGTGGACTACAGAGAGGTGAAGCGACTCGCGTTCGAGCCCGCCGCGAAGGACGAGGGTTTCCTCACCGCCGACGCCGAGTTGGGCGGACACGTCCTCGACGACGCGGTTGTTGGCCGTCGCCGTGGTTGCGAGGACGGGAATGCCCTCGCCGAGTTCGGCGATCAAGGTCCTGATGCGGCGGTAGTCGGGACGGAAGTCGTGGCCCCAGTCGGAAACGCAGTGAGCCTCGTCGACTACGACCAGGCCGGCATCAGCTGCCAGGGCCGGGAGCACCTGATCGCGGAAGTCAGGGTTGTTCAGGCGCTCGGGGCTGACCAGAAGGACGTCGAGATCATTGGCTGCGACGCGGGCATGGATGTCGTCCCATTCGGTGACGTTGCCCGAATTGATGGTTGCGGCGCGCACTCCGGCACGTTCGGCAGAACTGACCTGGTTTCGCATCAGGGCCAACAACGGAGAGACGATGACGGTGGGGCCGTGGCCCGTTGCCCGGAGCAGCTTCGCCGAGATGAAGTAGACCGCAGATTTGCCCCAGCCGGTCCGCTGTACGACGAGCGCGCGTTTGCGCTGCACCACCAGCGCCTCGATGGCCGTCCACTGGTCCTCGCGTAGGCGGGCATCCGGCCCCGCGAGTTCGCGGAGCAGCCGCTCGGCTTCGTCGCGCATGGCTGGGGCAGTGGCGGTGGTCATGGACCCCATGGTGCACGACCCTGCCGACACGTGCGGGCTTCAGGCCTTGGCAACAGGTTCCTGCAGTTCGGTGACCCAGCCGTCGACATCCTCCGGGCACGCCAGCGTCACCTCACGGCTGGGGCCGGCATTGCGGTATCCCGCTGCGTCGATCCATTGGGCCAACGCCTGATAAGCGGGCAGGCAGTTGTCCATCGAACCCTTGTGCAGCAGCGAGGCCACGTGCTCTTCGGCCCGCAGGTCCACCACAGCGAACTCGTAGTCGCCATCGGGATTCGCGTCTACCGGTAGCGCCGCATGGACGACGACGTTCTCGTCGTCACCGGCATCCTCGTAGTAAGCGACAGCGGGTCCGATCGCGGCGATACCGGCACGATCCAAACCGGTACAAAGGCGCTCGTACAACCCGCGAACCACCGGGCCGATCGACGACGGATCCATCGTCTTGGCGCTACCGGTCAACTCCGCGACCCGCAGCGCCGGAACTGACTTGATCACAACCTCGTATGCGGACATCTGTCCCTCACTTTCGATGATCCGTAGGCGCGCCTGTACATGCGCCAGTCGCGCGGTGTCTTCCTGGATTCGGGTTTCGAGTTCTGCTCGGCGAAGCGTGAGCATCCCGCGGATCTCGTCGACGGTGACCGCTGACTCCACCACTTGCTGGACCTGGGCCAGAGTCAGGCCCAACTCCTTGAGAGCGACGATGCGGTTGAGCAGCGCCAACTGGCCCGCGGTGTACGAGCGATACCCGGTGGATGCGTCGACCCTCGCGGGTCTGAGCAGACCGATGGCGTCGTAGTGGCGGAGCATGCGCACCGACACACGACCTGCTCTCGCGAAGTCTCCGATGCTCAACATCCTTGCTCGCCCCGTTTCTCTCTCACAAACCCGATACCTACAGGTTTACGACCTCACACGGTGTCAGAGTCAAGCTGTCGGTTCAGGACTTTTTCGATCGCAGCGCGAGTGGGTGACGACACCGACGCGCCGCGGACCGTCGTCGCCAGACTTCCCGCCGTGGCAGCGAACTGCAGGGCGCGGTCCTGGCCCTGCACCCACTCCACGGCGAAGGCGCCGGTGAAAGCATCGCCTGCGCCAGTTGTATCCACGGGTGTCACGGCCGGGGAGTCGGCGTGGATTGTCTCCTCGCCCGACCGGAGATCCGCGCCGCCGGCCCCGAGCGTCGTGACGAGGTATCGGACGCGACCGGTGACCGCGGCCAACTGCTCCGACTCGGTCTGGTTGACGATCAGGATGTCGACAGACTCGATCAGGGCGCCCGGAAGGTCTTGTACCGGCGAAGGATTGAGGATGACAGTTGTTCCGTTGGCACGCGCGTGCCGGGCCGCTGCGGTGACCGTGTCGAGGGGTATTTCGAGTTGGCACAGGAGAACGTCGGCGTGTGCGATCGCGTCGAGGTCTGCTTCTGACAACGAGGTGACCGAGGAATTGGCGCCCGGGACGACGATGATGTTGTTCTCCGCGTCCTCGCTCACGGTGATGGCGGCAACGCCGCTCGGGCCGTCGACACTACGAAGCAACGCGGTGTCGACCCCGGCGTCTTGCAGGGTCTCGCGCAATTGGGTGCCGAAACCGTCGTCGCCGACCGCGCCGACGAACGACACGTCCCCACCGGCCTTCGCGGCGGCGATGGCCTGGTTGCTGCCTTTGCCTCCCGCCGCGGTGGCAAAGGCAGTGCCGAGCAGCGTTTCTCCCGGAGCGGGGAATCTGGATACTGACGTGGTCAGATCCATGTTGATACTGCCGACGACGACGATTCGAGGCGTGCTCATACCTCGAGGTTATCGGCCTTCATTCTCTTTCGACGAACCTTGCGGATGATCCGACGTGCTTCCTCGTCGGTGGCGACGGAGGGCGGAGAGCCGTCGAGTGGCTTGCGTGCGGTCTCGGGGATCATCAGGACTGCGATACCGCCGATCACGGCGGCGATCATCATGTACATCGGTGCGACCAAGTTGCTGCCCGTTGCACTTTCGAGGGCGGTGAGCACCAGGGGAGTGGTCCCGCCGAAGATGGAGACCGCGAGGTTGTATCCGATTGCCAAGCCGCCGTACCTGATTCCGGTCGGAAAGAGTGCGGGAAGCACGGACGGGAACACTCCGACGAACAGCAGGAGCAAGCCACCGAGAATTGCGAGTCCCAGGAAGACCGTCACGTAGTTGCCGACGCCGATCAGAAGGTAGGCAGGCAGGGACAGGACGAAGAATCCGATGAAACCGCTGAGCAGCAAGGGTTTACGCCCGACGCGGTCCGAGAACTTTCCGACGTAGCTGATTCCCATCATCATCACGATCATGACGATGATCATCAGAACGAGTCCGTGGGATTCGTCGTAACCCAACGTGTTGGTCAGATACGTCGGCATGTAGCTGAGCAGTCCGTAGTGAGCGATGTTGTACGTGGCCACCAGGACGATGCACAGAACAAGCGGACGCCAGTTGTCGACGAGAGTTTCGCGTAGTTTCTTGCCTGTGGATTCATCTGCGAGGGAGCGCTCTTCGGCCTGCTCCATCATCTGGAATGCGGGAGTTTCCTCCAAACGCAGACGGAGGTACAGGCCGATGAGACCCAGAGGTCCGGCAATGAGGAAGGGGATGCGCCAGCCCCACTGGAGTAGGTCCTCGGCACTGACGACGGTCTGGATGATCGTCACGATGCCCGCTGCCGCCACATATCCTGCCAGAGTACCGAATTCGAGGAAGCTGGCGAAGAAACCGCGGCGCTTGTCCGGTGCGTATTCGGCGACGAACGTACTGGCTCCGCCGTATTCGCCGCCGGTGGAAAAGCCCTGCAGTAGGCGTAGGAGTACCAGCAGGATCGGGGCGGCGATACCGATGGATTCGTAGCTCGGGATGAGGCCGATGGCGAAGGTGCTGCCCGCCATCAGAATGATGGTGGTGGCCAGGACTTTCTTGCGTCCGATGCGGTCACCGAGTGGACCGAAGAACAATCCGCCGAGTGGGCGGACGATGAAGGCTGCCGCAAAAATTGCAAAGGTAGAGAGGAGTTGAGCGCTGCCGCTCGCGTCCGGGAAGAACACTTTTCCTATAGTGGTAGCTAGATATGCGTAAACGCCGAAATCGAACCACTCCATGGCATTTCCGAGCATCGTTGCCTTGACAGCGCGCTTGACGGACGCATTGTCGGTGACGCAGACATCGGGTGATTCGGCCACTTCGAGAGCGCTGATCGAGTTCTCTGGTGTAGTCATGACATGCGCTCCCCAGCGCAATCATCGAACCGAGCGGGGCACGTACCTGATGCACGCATCTTTTCGTTGCCCACTCGCCGATGAGCCGGTCGGGAAATCGAGCGTCCGCGTGCCCTGTGGCTCGTTGCGACCCCCGTCGCACGGCTCTGGCCCGCGGCAGTGTCCGGAACCCTCAGGGCTCCGGACTACCGGCAAGTAAGACGCTTACGCTATCAAAGTTGTGCGCGGGAGCCGATTTTCGGGCTAGAAGGCGCGGGCGTACTGCGACGGGATATGCGGTCCTACCTCGGCGTTCAGTTCACGGGCCGCCCGGCGCGCCCAGTAGGGATCTCGCAACAGTTCGCGGCCGAGGAGCACCGCCACTGCGCTTCCGTCTTCGACGATCTTCTCGGCTTGTTCGGGTTCGGTGATGAGGCCGACGGCGGCGGCCGGTAGCAGGCTCTCGTTCTGCAGGCGACGGGCGAACGGAACCTGGTATCCCGGCTCCACCGGAATCTTGGCTGCCGGTGAATTACCGCCGGTGGACACGTCGACGAGATCGACGCCGTAGTCGGAGAGGATGTTGGCGAGGGCTACGGTCTGATCCGCGGTCCAGCTCTCGACGTCGAGCCCACGTTCTTCCGTGAGCCAATCGGTCGCCGAGACCCGGACGAAGAGCGGTAGCTCGGCCGGCCACACCTCGCGGACTGCGCTCAGGATTTCGAGGAGCAACCGGATGCGGTTCTCGAAGCTGCCGCCGTAGCGGTCGGTCCGCTTGTTGCTCTCGGGGGAGAGGAACTGATGGATCAGGTATCCGTGGGCCGCGTGAATTTCCACGACCTTGAATTCGGCCTTCAGTGCGCGGGTAGCCGCCGCTGCAAAGTCTGCGACGACCTTCTCGATGCCTTCCGTGGTGAGCTCGACCGGATCGGCAAGGTGACCGAACGGAACCGCGCTCGGGGCCACCGTCTGCCACGAGAGTCGGTCGTCGGCGGGCAGGCCCTTGCCGCCGCGCCACGGAACCTGCGTCGACGCTTTGCGTCCGGCGTGGGCCAGCTGGATTCCGGGCACTGCGCCGAAGTACGCGAGTTGCGCGTTGATCTCGGCGAAGGCTTGCGCCTGCGTGTCGTTCCAGATCCCCAGATCAGCTGCCGATATGCGGCCTTCGGGATTGACGGCCGTCGCCTCGGTGAGAATCAGGCCGGTGCCGCCGATTGCACGGCTCACCAGATGCGTGCGATGCCACTCGTTGGGCACTCCGACCTGGTCGCCGATGACGTCAGCGGAGTACTGGCACATCGGTGCCATCCAGACGCGGTTCGGGATGGTGACGCCGCGCAGGGTCAAAGGCTCGAACAACACACTCACGGATGGCTCCTGACTCGAAGAAGAAGGTCGGTGGGTGCAACAGCGCCCCGCATCGGAATTGTTCCCCGGCGGTCCGCCGGAATGGTCCCGGGTGGTCACAGCCTCGTTCCGCCGAGCAGGCCGTCACGGTGGGTGGTTAATGTGTATTCATGACCGCTGTGACTTCCAACGCAGAAACCGTCGACTCGGACGCGTCCGACACCAAGTCCGTCGTGCACGACGCCGCACGCCGAGCCCGTAAGGCTTCGCGTGTCCTGGCTCTGCTGACCACGGCGCAGAAGGATGCTGCGCTCCACGCCGCAGCCGACGCGGTACTCGCGGCAAGTGATCGGATTCTCGCGGCCAACGCTCTCGATATCGACACCGCGAAGGCGGGCGGCACCGAGGAATCGCTGCTCGACCGTCTTCGTCTGACCGCTGACCGGATCGAGGGCATCGCGTCGGGTTTGCGTCAGGTTGCCGGACTACCCGATCCGATCGGTGAAGTGCTTCGTGGATCCACTCTGCCGAACGGTTTGGAACTACGTCAGCAGCGCGTTCCGCTCGGTGTCGTCGGTATGGTGTACGAGGCTCGTCCTAACGTGACCGTCGATGCCTTCGGGCTGACTCTCAAGTCGGGAAATGCTGCGCTGCTTCGTGGTTCGTCCTCGGCGGTCAAGTCCAACGAAGCGTTGGTGGCGGCTCTGCGCGCGTCGTTGGTTGCTCAGGGGCTCCCCGAGGACTCCGTTCAACTTCTGCCGAGTGCGGATCGGTCGACGGTCACGCACCTCATCCAGGCCCGCGGCCTCGTCGACGTCGTCATCCCGCGCGGCGGTGCCGGCTTGATCAGCGCCGTCGTGCGTGATGCCACCGTGCCCACCATCGAGACCGGTGTCGGTAACTGCCACGTCTATGTTCACTCGGCCGCCGATCTACTGATGGCCGAGAAGATTCTTCTCAACTCGAAAACCCGTCGGCCCAGTGTCTGCAATACAGCCGAAACCGTCCTGGTCGACGCTGCGATCGCCGAGACGGCCGTGCCGAAGCTGCTCCAAGCGCTTCAGATGCACGACGTCGTCGTGCACGGTGATCTGCCGGGACTGGTTCCCGCGACCGAGGACGACTGGTCGAAGGAATACCTCACCCTCGACGTCGCCCTCAAGGTCGTCAAGGACTTGGACGCTGCTGTCGAGCACATCGACCAGTACGGAACCGGTCATACCGAAGCCATCGTGACGTCCGATCTTTCGGCTGCCCGCGAGTTCACCGCTCGCGTCGACGCCGCGGCAGTGATGGTCAACGCGTCGACTGCCTTCACCGACGGTGAGCAGTTCGGATTCGGCGCCGAGATCGGCATCTCCACCCAGAAACTGCATGCGCGTGGCCCCATGGGGTTGCCGGAACTGACGTCCACCAAGTGGATCGTCTGGGGCGACGGGCACACCCGACCCGCCTGAAAAGTTCACCAGACTTGCCCACCTCTCAAGGAGTTAACCGTGGACCGAGCACTTCCCGACACGACGCCGTTCTTCTCGACCGTCGACGACGTGATCGAACGGCTGGCCGAAACCGGCTATCTGTCCGACAAGGCCACCGCGACGGCAGTCTTCCTGGCCGATCGTCTGGGCAAGCCGCTGCTCATCGAGGGCCCGGCCGGTGTCGGAAAGACGGAACTCGCCCGCGCAGTCGCCCAGACCACGGGCGCAGAACTGGTGCGTCTGCAGTGCTACGAGGGCGTCGACGAGGCTCGTGCGCTGTACGAGTGGAACCACGCGAAGCAGATTCTTCGGATTCAGTCGGGCGGGGCGAGCGGAGCGAGGGGTGATGTCGCGGTCGACCACAGCTGGGACTCGACGAAGGCGGATGTCTTCTCGGAGGAGTTCCTGCTCGCACGTCCACTGCTCAAGGCCATTCGCCGCGAGGACCCGACGGTGCTGTTGATCGACGAGACGGACAAGGCAGACGTCGAGATCGAAGGTCTGCTCCTCGAAGTGCTCAGCGACTTCGCGGTCACGATCCCCGAGCTCGGAACGATCACCGCCACCCGCAAGCCGTTCACGGTGTTGACCTCGAATGCCACTCGTGAACTCTCGGAGGCTCTGAAGCGTCGTTGCCTCTTCCTGCATCTCGATTTCCCGGACGCCGACCTCGAGCGTCGCATCCTCGCAAGCCGTGTGCCGGAGCTTCCTGAAGCGATTGCCGAGCAGCTGGTCAACACCATTCGTGTTCTTCGCGGAATGCAGCTCAAGAAGGTCCCTTCGGTATCCGAGACCATCGACTGGGGACGCACCCTTCTTGCTCTGGGCATGGACACTCTCGACGACGATGCCGTTCGCGCCACGCTCGGCGTGATCCTCAAGCACCAGTCGGACCAGGTGCGTGCCGCCGCTGAACTTCGGCTGAACTGAGGTCTGACATGGCTCCCGCAGGATCGACGTCGCCGCTCTCACCTGGCGGCCTGGCAGCGCCGCACGGGATTCCCGGTCACCTCGTCGATTTTGTCGAGGCTCTGCGACGCCGCGGAATCATGGTCGGCCCGTCCGAGACAGTCGACGCCGGTCAGGTCATGTCTGTTCTCGACCTGCTCGATCGTGAAGCGCTTCGTGAAGGGCTGGCATGCTCGCTCCTGCGCAGGCCGACCCACCGGGCGACGTTCGACGCCGTCTTCGACCTGTGGTTCCCCAAGGCGATCGGTGACCGTGCGGTCGGCGACGTCGACGTCACACTGCCGCGCAAGCCAGACGGCTCGATCGACCTGCAGGCATTGCGTGAGCTGATCGCCGAACTGCTGACAGACGGCAGTGACGAGGCGATGGAGATGACCGAACTCCTGACCGCCGCGATGGTCGAGGAACTCGGGCAGTACCAGTCGAGCAACGGCCCGTCGTTCTCCGCCTACCAGGCGCTGCGCGACGTCGCCCCGGAGACGTTGCTCAACAAGATCCTGCAGGGCCTGCTCGGCAACCAGGAGGGTTCCGGGTCAGAGGGCAAGGACAACTCCGACTATCAATCCGAGGTCGCCAAGCGCACGGCAGCGCAGCGCATCGCGGACTTCCGCAAGATGGTCGAGAAGGAAACGCGTCGACGCACAGCCGAGAATTTGGGCAAGGAGCGGGTCGCCACGTACGGCGTTCCGAAACTCGCCGAGGAAGTCGACTTCTTGCGAGCATCCGATGCCGAACTCACCACGCTGAAGAAGAACGTCGCACCCCTGGCTCGCTTGTTGGCCAGTCGTCTCGCCGTGCGTCGTAGCCGCTCTCGCGCGGGTTCGATCGACCTACGTCGTACGTTGCGCAAGTCCATGTCGACGGGCGGAGTGCCGATCGATCTGGTGCAGCGCAAGCCGAAGCGGGCGCGGCCCGAACTTGTGGTGATGTGCGACGTGTCCGGCTCGGTGGCGGGGTTCAGCCATTTCACTCTGCTGCTCGTGAACGCTTTGCGTGAGCAGTTCTCGCGCGTGCGGGTGTTCGCGTTCATCGACACGACCGACGAGGTCACGCGGTTCTTCGACTCGAACGCAGACCTCGGATCAGCGATGTCACGGATGGTGCGTGAGGCCGAACTGATCACCTACGACGGCCACTCAGACTACGGACACGCCTTCGGAGTGTTCCAGGAGAAGTTCGCGCAGTCGATCACCAGTCGCACGTCGCTACTGGTACTCGGCGACGGTCGCAACAACTACCGCGATCCCAACCTTCAGTCGCTGTCGCAGATGGTGGCAGTAGCCAAGCACGCGCACTGGCTCAACCCCGAGCCGAAGGGGCAATGGGGAACGGGTGACTCCGCGGCGAAGGTCTACAACGAGGTCATCAGCATGCACGAGTGCCGCTCGGCCCAGCAGCTTGCCGACGTCGTGTCCCGTCTGCTGCCGGTCTGACCCGTAAGCTCGACACTCGTGCAGAAGGGACTATCGGTGGAACGTGCTCGACGCCTAGGAGTGATGGGTGGCACCTTCGACCCCATTCACCATGGCCACCTCGTTGCGGCCAGTGAGGTCGCCGACCGGTTCGGACTCGACGAAGTGATCTTCGTCCCCACCGGGCGGCCTTGGCAGAAGCAGGGGAAGGGCGTCAGTCCTGCCGAGGACCGGTACCTCATGACGGTCATCGCCACCGCCTCCAACCCGCGGTTTTCCGTCTCTCGGGTCGACGTCGACCGTGAAAAAGTGACGTACACCGTGGACACGCTGCGAGACCTCCGGGCCTACCACCCTGACGCCGAACTCTTCTTCATCACCGGTGCCGATGCGCTGGCCAGCATCCTTTCCTGGCAAGATTGGGAAGAGTTGTTCGCATTGGCGAAGTTCGTCGGGGTATCGCGACCGGGTTTCGATCTCAATGCAGAGCACCTGGCCGGTCACCTCGACACCATGCCCGCCGACGCGGTCACGTTGATAGAGATTCCGGCACTTGCCATTTCGTCGACCGAATGTCGGCGTCGGGCAAGTGAAGACCGCCCCGTCTGGTACCTGGTGCCGGACGGAGTGGTGCAGTACATCTCGAAGCGGAACCTGTATCGACCTGTCGACGCGGAGCGCCGCGACGGAGCTACAACGATGTCGGAGCCCGCACCGGGGAAGTCGGAAGCCGTCCCGGGCGCCGAATCGAGCTAGCCGAGCACAACAAGTACTTTCTGAAGACGAAACTGGAGAACATCGAGTGAGCGCAAACACCGAAGCCATCGACATGGCACGCATCGCGGCCTTGGCAGCCGACGAGAAGCTGGCCACCGAAGTGGTGGTGCTCGATGTGTCCGAACAGCTGGTCATCACGGACTGCTTCGTCATCGCATCTGCGACGAACGAGCGTCAGGTCAACTCGATTGTCGAGAACATCGAAGACCGTCTCCGCGAAGCGGGACACAAGCCGGTCCGCCGGGAAGGCACCCGCGAGGGCCGCTGGGCACTGCTCGACTACGCCGACATCGTCATCCACGTCCAGCATGACGAGGAGCGCAACTTCTACGCTCTCGATCGTCTGTGGAAGGACTGCCCGACGGTCGAGGTCGAAGGCCTCGGACAGAACCGTCCCGGCCCCGCCGACGCCAACACGGTGTTCGAGACCGACACGGTTTCCGAGCCGGACGCGCAGGATCCCTCGCTGTGACTTCGTCGGCGCCCAGTGCGGCGTCGAACCCTGTCCGCCGGCTCATCCTGCTGCGTCACGGACAGACCGAATACAACGCCGACTCTCGGATGCAGGGGCAACTCGACACCGACCTGTCGGAGTTGGGACGCACGCAGGCCAAGAGTGCAGGTCCGGTGATCGCCGATCGCAGGCCGTTGACGATCGTGTCCTCGGATCTGCGTCGGGCGTACTTCACGGCCGTCGCAGTCGGTGATGCCGCCGGACTTCCGGTCCTCACCGACACGCGTCTGCGCGAGACACACCTGGGGGAATGGCAGGGCCTGACTCATCATGACGTCGACGAGCGCACTCCCGGTGTGCGATCTGCGTGGCGAGCGGATGCCACGTTGGCGCCGCCCGGCGGCGAAAGCCGAATCGACGTCGCGAATCGCAGCCTCCCCGTAGTTCACGAATTGCTCGACACGCACCCGGACTGGGCCGAGCGGCCCGTGGTTCTGGTGGCGCACGGAGGCTTGATCGCGGCACTGACAGCGGCATTGCTCGACCTACCCATCGATCGCTGGGCCGTCCTCGGCGGATTGGGAAACACCAGTTGGGTGCAACTCAGTGGACATGGTGACGTCAAGTCGATCGAGTGGCGACTCGACGTATGGAATGCTTCTGCGAGTGTCGCAAATGACGTCCTCTGAAAGTGCCGACGGGCAGCGCCCCGTCCTCCTCGTACTCGCGGATTCGCTGTCGTATTTCGGCCCCAAAGGCGGCCTCGCGGCAGATCATCCACGCATCTGGCCCAACATCGTGGCCGACGAACTCGGCTGGGACGTCGAGTTGGTCGCCCGTATCGGATGGACGTGTCGCGACGCGTGGTGGGCACTGACTCAGGATCCTCGTGTGTGGGCGGCGGTGCCGCGGGCCGGCGCCGTCGTGTTCGCGGTCGGCGGGATGGACTCGCTGCCGTCCCCATTGCCTACCGCGCTCCGCGAGACCATCCGCTACGTTCGGCCACCCGCGCTTCGACGCGTGGTGCGCGAGGGTTATCAGTGGCTGCAGCCGCGGCTTGCACCTCTGGGCCGCCCGGTCGCACTTCCGCCCAAGCTGAGCGTCGAGTATCTGGAAAGCTCGCGAAATGCGTTGGAGTACATGCGACCCGAACTGCCGATGATCGCGACCCTGCCGTCGGTGCACCGCAGTGATGCCTACGCCAGCGTGCATGCCGGACGACCTGCCGCGGTGTCCGCGATCACCGAGTGGGCTACGGAGAAAGACGTTCCCGTAGTCGACCTTGCAGATGCAGTGCGTGACAACGTCTTTTCCGAGAACGGCAATCCTGACGGCATTCACTGGGGTTGGGACGGTCACCTCGGCGTAGCCCGCGCGATGATCGCTGCGATTCGCGGGGTCGAGGCGCAGAAAGTGGTTTCGCCGGAACTGGTAGCACCGCCGAGCGAAGTCGGGTAGCAGAATGCCGGTCGTCGTCGTCACGGATTCCTCCGCCTGCATCCCGCAGGAGTCGGCCGACGCATGTGGCATTCAGGTTGTTCCGCTCCACGTGCTCCGTGACGGCTGCGACTTGCGAGAGGGCGTCGACGCAATGCCGAGCGACCTGTCGGGAGTGACAACGGCCGGAGCGTCGCCCTCCGAGTTGTCCGAAGCGTATGCACGCGCCCTGGACATGAGCGACGGTGACGGCGTTCTCGCCGTTCACATTTCACGCCAACTGTCGGGAACGTGGGAAGCCGGACGAGTCGCGGCCCAGGAGTTCGGTGGCGCCGTCCGCATCGTCGATTCACAGTCCGCCGGTATGGGTTTGGGATATCCCGTCCTCGAAGCTGCACGCTTGGCCGAGAAGGGCGCTTCACTCGAAGAGGCGTACGGCCGGGCGGTCGACGTAGCGAGCCGTGGGCGCTGCTACATCGTCGTCGACAAACTTGATCAATTGCGTAGGGGGGGACGAATCGGAACCGCGGCCGCACTGCTGGGCACTGCATTGGCGATGAAACCGATTCTGCATCTGGTGGACGGCAAGCTCGTGCTCGGCGAGAAGACACGTACCACCACCAAAGCTCTTGCAAGGTTGGTGGATTCGGCAGTCGAACGCGCCGGTCTCGGTCGTGTGGCGATAGCCGTGCATCACATGCGCGCGCGAGAGCGTGCGGACGGGATAGCCGAACAGTTGGCCGAGCGCATTCCCGATGTAGCGGAATCCGTCGTCACCGACTTCAGTGCGGTTATCGGAGCGCACGTCGGTGTCGGCGCGATCGGTGTTGTGGTGTGCCCGTTGCCGGAGATCGACACGAGCGCCTGATCGCTTCTCCACAATCCGCGAGTTCTCCACAGATATAAATTGTTCGTCGTTGGCGGCGAGGTCTCTCGTTAGCGTCCAGTCATGAGGATCAGCGAGGAGCGCGAGCGGGCGCGTGATCGCCTCGCGGCGATGGACGGCAACTACCGGCGGCGACACGAGGACGTCGACGAATTCGAGGATTCAGGGTCTTTCGAGAGGTCCCCCGAGTGGCTTCGGGACTTCGACGAGGACGACTACGAAGCTCAGCCCGACTCGTCACGGTTCGACCGATTGCCCGAACATTGGCGCGGTACACGTTGGCGCCCGAGTCGGTCGGCGACCTGGGTGTTGGCGATCGTTGCAGTTCTGGCCACGGGAATCGGCTTGTTCGCCGTGTGGTGGGATTCTCCGAGCATGCAGGCGGTCCCACCGTTGCCCTCGCCCCAGAATGTCACGGAGAAGAATGTGACTGCCGGCGATGGTGAATCAGCCAGTCCTGTACCGACCGGCGTCGTGGCAGAGCATCCGCCCGAGGCTGTGGTGGTCAGTGTCGTCGGGCTCGTGCGCACGCCTGGGCTTGTCAATCTTCATTCGGGCTCGCGCATCGCCGACGCGCTTGCTGCGGCAGGTGGCGTGCTCGACGGAGCGGAGACGGTGGGCCTGAATCTGGCTCAGAAACTTGTCGACGGCGATCAGATCGTGGTTGGTGCGGCCGATCAGTCCGGTGGTGTTTCTTCGAGTACCACTGCAGGAGGGACCAGCCCCGCAGCTACGGGGGAATCCGGCGGGGCTGGGCTGGTGAACCTCAATACCGCCACCGAGGCCGAACTGGACGAGCTTCCCGGGGTAGGGCCGGTAACGGCTGCGGCGATCATCTCCTGGCGCACCTCCAACGGAAGATTCACGGACATAGAACAATTGGGGGAAGTCGACGGGATCGGCCCGGCAAGGTTGGCCAAATTGCGAGTGCTGGTGTCGGTGTGAACGAACCGGAAGCCTCGCCGGTCCTCGACGCTCGACTGCTTCTGTCGGCGGTCGCGGTGTGGGGGAGCAGTGCGGTGGGGATCCTGTTCGGCCCGGTCGCCGCGTGGGTACTGGCGGTGGCGTGTGCGGTTCCAGCGGCACTCCTCACTTACGTGGTTGTGCGCCGGACATCAGCGGGGTGGGTACGAATCATGTTGGTTGCATTGCTGTTCGGTGCCGGGTGTAGTGCCGCCGGCGGGTGGCGGGCGTCCGAGGCGGAGAGGCACCCACTGACCCGGGCTTCTCTCGAGGGAGCTTGGGTGAGTGTCGAAGTGGAACCCTCGGAGGATCCGCACGCGGTCTCCGGCGCGGTGGGTCAAGGTCAGGTCGTCTTCAGGGCAACCGTCAATTCGGTGACTGCCCAGAACCGCAGGTACTCCGGAGGCGGCTTGGTCACCATCCGGGCGCCCAGTTCGTCGTGGCTCGAAGTTGTTCCAGGGCAGAGCCTCACGGTTCGTGGCCGGGCGAGTCAGCCATGGCGTAGCGATTCCACGCTCGCCGTGATCACGTCCGAAGGGCCTCCCGTCGCGGTGGGAGAAGTGCCCTGGTATCAGCGATGGGCAAGTGTGGTGCGCATTCGTTTCGCCGCTGCGTGCTCGGCTGCACTCCCGCCGGATCAGGCGGGTCTGCTGCCTGGCCTCGTCGTCGGAGACACGTCGGCGTTGTCGCCGGTGGTGAAGGACAACTTCACCGTTGCCGGACTTTCCCATCTCACCGCGGTGTCCGGCGCCAACATCAGCATTCTGCTCGGGGCCGTTCTGCTGTTGGTCAGAGCCGCGGCGCTCAGTCCACGGGTCGGCGCCGCTTTGGCGGTGGTAGCCCTCGTTGCCTTTGTTGTCGTCGCGAGGCCGTCGCCGAGTGTTCTACGCGCGTCGGTGATGGGCCTGATCGGCCTGCTCAGTCTGGTCACCGGTCGTCGCAAACAGGCACTGCCTGCTCTTGCTGCCGCCGTCATCGTTCTGGTTGTCGTGATGCCCGAGCTGGCCGTCGACTGGGGGTTTGCGCTGTCGACTACTGCCACGGGCGCGCTGGTGATCATTGCTCCGGTGTGGGTGGACGTGCTTCGCCGAAGAGGCTGGCCCCGTTGGTTTTCGGAGATGACAGCTGTCTCGGGTGCTGCGTTTGTCGTGACTGCACCGTTGGTGGGCGCCATGGCGGGAACCTTCAGCGTGGTCACGATTGCCGCGAACATGGCGGTGGCGCCCGTGATCGGAATCATCACGGTGTTCGGTGCGGTGATTGCCTTGTGTGCGCTGATCTGTCCACCGATCGCGGTGTTCGTCGCGCCATTGGTGCGGCCGCCGATGGGGTGGCTGCTGTGCGTGTCCGAGCGGGCGGCGGCGCTTCCCGGAGCGTCGGTGGTAGTGCCGTCAGGACTCATCGGTGCCCTCGTCGTCGTGGGAGTCCTACTGGCCGCGGCCCTGACGCTGTGGAATCGGATTTCGAGATGGGTGCTCGGCGTTCTTGTTCTGGGAGTTGTTCTGGCCCTGATCTTTCAACACGTGTTCGGGGGTGGCCGTATTGCTCCGGGGTGGGCACTGGTGATGTGCGACGTCGGTCAGGGGGACGGTCTTGTGCTCTCGACTGGAGACGGCAGGGTGATCGTCATCGATGTCGGTCCTGATCCCACGTCGATGGATCGTTGTCTGAACATGTTGGACGTCAACGACATCGCGTTGCTGATGATCAGTCATTTTCATGCCGATCACATCGGTGGATTGGAAGCAGTCCTGAGTGGGCGTTCGGTCGCTGCGGTCGGAGTCGGGTCGATGTTGTTGCCGGAGTCAGGTTTTCGGACGGTAAAGGATGCCGCCGAGTCGCACGCCGTTCCGGTTGTCTCGTTGCGGGCAGGTATGGAGTTGACGTTGGGATCGGTGAACGTGGGGGTTCTCGGACCGTTGCTTCCGGCTCCCCGCGATACGGGGGACGGCGCGGACGCCGCGAACGATCAGTCGCTGGTGGTGATGGCGCACACGGGCGCGGGTCGAATTCTGTTGACGGGCGACGCCGAAGTTGCGGGGGAGGAGGCCATCCTCCGATCGGGTACGGATGTGAAGGCCGATGTGTTGAAGCTGCCCCATCACGGTTCTCGGACCACGTCGTCGGCATTTCTGGAAGCGGTGCGTCCGAGGTTGACGATGATCAGCGTCGGCGTCGGCAACAGTTTCGGGCACCCGAATGCGGAGGTTCTCGATGAACTGGCTTCATTGGGCGGGGCGGTGGTTCGGACCGACGTCGACGGCACCGTCGCTGTGTACGGCGGGGGCGGCGGGTCTGTGTCCATCGTGTCGGTTCCTCGTGGGACCATCTTCGGGTGAGTAATCCGTCTGGAGTCGATCCGCTGCATCTTGTTCTCGGGGACGACGAGTTCCTGATCGACCGCACGGTATCGCAGCTCATCAGAGCTGTCCGCGGTGACCGCGGCCAGGGTATTTCGGATCTCCCGGTGACCAAGATGCGTGCGGGCGACACCAATGCTCCCGAGTTGGCCGAGTTGCTCAGCCCTTCTCTTTTTGCCGAAGACCGTGTGATCGTCTTGGAATCGGCTGCAGAAGCAGGCAAAGATGCCGTAGCGCTTGTCCTGGAGGCTGCACGCGAGCCGGCAGAAGGTGTGGTTCTGATCGTCGTGCACTCGGGCGGCGGTCGCGCGAAAGCGTTGGCGCCGGCCCTCGAGAAGCTCGGCGCGACGGTTCACAACTGCGGAAAACTGAACAAGAGTCAGCTTGTCGACTTCGTCCGGGGTGAGTTTCGGACCGCAGACGTCAGGGTTGCGCCAGATGCGATCGCTGCGATGATCGAAAGCGTCGGCTCCAACCTCCGCGAACTAGCGTCGGCCTGCTCGCAATTGGCGGCAGATACGGGCGGCAAGATCGACGTCGATGCGGTCCACAAGTATTACTCGGGCAAGGCCGAGGTTTCCGGATTCGACGTGGCCGACAAAGTCATCGTCGGCGATACCCGGGGTGCGCTCGAGGCGCTCCGATGGGCAGATCAGATCGGAACAGCCCATGTTCTGCTCGCGGACGCCCTCGCTGACGCAGTCCACACCATCGCGAAGGTCGGCCCGTTTGCACGGGGCGGTGACCCGTTCCGGTTGGCGTCGGATCTCGGAATGCCGCCGTGGAAGGTCAAGAAGGCGATCAAGGAGGTCGGCGGCTGGGATCCCACGTCGATCGGCGCTGCGATGCAGATCGTCGCCGCCCTCAATGCCGACGTGAAGGGTGCCGCAGTCGACTCGTCCTTCGCCCTGGAGATGGCAGTGCGGAAAGTGTGCGCGTTGCGGAAGAACTGAGTACAACGTGGCCTACTGCGCGTCCGGCCAGAAGTAGTCCGACGACAGTGGCGGCCGTGGCCTCACCCGCCCGGTAGTCGAGGCGTTTCACGCAGGCTTGCTCCAACTGAGTATGCGGAATGGCCTGAGGCCGTGTCGTTGGTTCACCTGTTCTGATGTCGGTCACCCGTAGTGAGTCGTGCGACACCGGATTCACCACACTGCCGCAGACAATGGTTTCTTGGCCGATGCTGTCCACCGGCACCTTCACGGTGGTGAGTAGCGCTCGTCCAACGGCGAGAAACGCCAGAATCGCAACGAGTGAACACATCACGCCGAAGAAGATCCGGAATTCGCTACGTTGCCTGCGCTTACACCATCCGTAGCTTGCGGCACCTCCGACGACTGCAACCGTCAATGATTCCCACCAACGAGGGATTCCCAGGGCGGCCACTACGCCGAAAGCGACGACCGCCCAGAAGACAGTCGTGAACAACCAGCTGCGAGGGCGCTTCCCGTGCCCGTTGATCGCCATCATCAGATGGTTGCAGCCCGCTCCACATATTCGCTGCAAGACATGGATGGCGGGTCTTCGCACTGACCCGATTGAATACGCAAAATAGCCGCCTGGTCTTTCGACCTGGCGGCTATCGAGACGAACCAGTGTGACGGCGAACCGTCACAGTGGAAACGTCAGAGCTTGTTGGCAGCCTGCGAGAGTGCAGACTTCTTGTTGGCAGCCTGGTTGGCGTGAATGACGCCCTTGCTGGCTGCCTTGTCGAGCTTGCGGCTGGTGGAGACGAGGAGCTCGTTGGCCTTGTCCTTGTCACCGGCTGCCGCAGCCTCGCGGAATGAACGGATCGCGGTACGCAGCGAGGACTTCACCGACTGGTTACGGAGTCGGGCCGCCTCGTTGGTACGGATTCGCTTCACCTGGGACTTGATGTTGGCCACGCGTAAAATCCTTGTCGTCTTTAGCTGGTTACGGTCGAGAAAGCTGTGGGCGCACTGATGCACCGACTGGCAAGATTACCAGCCGAGGGCCCAAGAACCCAAACCGTCGCACGTTGCGTCTGTCGAGAAGGGTACACCGAGCGCCCGATTTCTCGCCGCGCTGCCGAATAGCCCCACTTGTAGCAGCATGTTGCCCTATGACGCCGCCGCCTTCGAAAAGTTCGAGTAAAACAGGTTCGACCACCACCCGAGCGCGTCCTGCCGCAGTGTTCGACGGATATTCAGACATCGGTCGCTACGAGTTGGCTTTCGACGAGATGTTCGAGCCCGACGGCTCGGTGCGTGGTCCGTACAAGGGTGTGTACAAAGCCCTGGCGCCGACGAGCAGCGCCGACCTCGCCGCGCGTGCCGACGCACTCGGACGCGCATTCATCGACCAGGGTGTGACGTTTTCGCTGTCCGGGCAGGAACGACCCTTCCCGTTGGATCTGGTGCCACGCGTCATCGCCGCCCAGGAGTGGTCGCGGCTGGAAAAGGGCATCAAACAGCGGGTGAAGGCGCTCGAGTTGTTTCTCGCGGACATCTACGGCGAGCAGCGAATCCTGCGCGATCACGTGTTGCCGCGCCGCCTGGTCACCTCGTGTGAGCACTTCCACCGTGAAGCGGCCGGCATCGTGCCGCCCAACGGTGTGCGAATTCACGTCGCGGGTATCGACCTGGTCCGAGACGAGGCGGGAGAGTTCCGAGTTCTCGAGGACAATCTGCGATCTCCGTCCGGTGTCTCCTATGTGATGGAAAACCGTCGCACCATGACTCGGGTGTTCCCGGATCTGTTCATGTCCCACAAGGTGCGGGCGGTCGGTGATTACGCAACACACCTGCTGAGGGCGCTGCGTGCGGGTGCTGCACTCAACGAAGCGGACCCGACAGTGGTTGTTCTCACACCGGGTATCGCCAATTCCGCCTATTTCGAGCATTCGTTGCTCGCTCGTCAGATGGGTGTGGAACTCGTCGAAGGTCGCGACCTGTTCTGCCGCGACAACATGGTGTACATGCGCACTACGGAAGGCGAGCGCCAGGTCGACGTCATCTATCGCCGCATCGACGACGAGTATCTCGACCCGATGCACTTCCGTCCGGATTCGATTCTCGGCGTCGCAGGCCTACTGAATGCGGCGCGGGCGGGCAACGTGGTGATCTCGAGCGCCGTCGGCAACGGAGTCGGTGACGACAAACTCGTCTATACCTACGTTCCGCAGATCATCGACTACTACCTCGGTGAGAAGCCGCTCTTGCAGAACGTCGACACGTTCCGCTGTTGGTTGGACGAGGAGTGCGAGCAAGTCCTCGACCGCGTCGCCGAACTGGTCATCAAGCCGGTGGAAGGTTCCGGCGGCTACGGAATCGTCTTCGGACCCGACGCGAGCCCCAAGGAACTGGCCGCGATCACCCGCAAGATCAAGGCAGACCCGCGCGGGTGGATTGCGCAGCCACTCGTGCAGTTGTCCACGGTGCCGACCAAGATCGACGATGTTCTCTCGCCGCGCCACGTGGACTTGCGGCCCTTTGCCGTCAACGACGGTGAGGACGTGTGGGTGTTGCCCGGCGGCCTGACCCGGGTGGCACTTCCGGAAGGTTCGCTGGTGGTCAACTCCAGCCAGGGCGGCGGAAGCAAGGACACGTGGGTGCTTGCGAGTCGCACCTCTGACGAAGACCCAGAGTTGTCAGGCGAGGAACTGGTGTCCGAGCCCCCGGAATCCGCGGAGCCGGTGCAGGGTCCCGAACTGAGCACCTCGCAGCAACAACAGCAGCAGCAACAGTGAACACCTCGGAAGTGCCCAGCTACCAAGAACTATCAGTGAACGGAGCGTGGTGACCGATGCTTGCTCGCAACGCAGAGTCCCTCTACTGGATCGGCCGCTACGTCGAGCGCGCCGACGACACTGCTCGGATCCTCGACGTCGCCGTCCATCAATTGCTCGACGACGCCACCGTCGACCCGGACCGAACGTCGCGTCTGCTCCTGCGTGTCCTCGGCATCGAGGCGCCGGAGGGCAAGCTCGACGTGCGCTCGCTCACCGATCTGGTTGCGTTCAGCCGCAACCAGGTTGGTTCGATCGTGGACTCGCTGGCAAGTGCTCGTGAGAATGCTCGCGGGGCGCGTGAGGTCACGTCGAGTGAGATGTGGGAGTGCCTGAACACCACGTACAACGGACTGGCCGAGCGTGAACGTGCCTCACGCAGGCTGGGGCCACACGAGTTCTTCCGCTATGTGGAGGAACGCGCAGCGATGTTCGCGGGCCTGGCGGATTCCACGCTCAGTCGCGACGACGGCTATCGGTTCCTTCTGCTGGGCAGGTCGATCGAACGTGTCGACATGATCGTGCGGATGCTTCTGGCGCGCGCCGGTGACCGCCCGTCGTCGCCGGCATGGGTCAGCGTTCTTCGCTCGGCGGGCGCACATGACACGTATCTGCGTACGTATCGCGGAGCACTCGACGCCAATCGCGTCGTCGAGTTCATCTTGTTGGACAGGCTCTTTCCGCGCTCGGTGTTCCACTCGATCAGGCAGGCCGAGAAGTGCCTGCAGGAGCTCGACCCGCAGCCGGGCAGTCGCGTCGGAATCCGGGCGGAGGCGCCGCGGCTTCTGGGCCGCGCACGCAGCGAACTCGAGTTCCTGCCGCAGGGCGTGTTGCTCGAAGATCTGCAAGGACGGTTGCTCGGTTGGCAGGAGACCTGTCGCGAACTGGGTGAGGCGATTGCATTGCAGTACTTCCACGCTGCGCCGTGGGTCGCGTGGACGGATGCCGGCGCCGCGTATGCGGAGTCGACGGTGGAGGGAGAGCTGTGAGCTGGCGAATGAGGGTCGTGCACACCACGGGATATGCGTACGACGCCCCGGTGACGTCGTCGTACAACGAAGCGCGATTGACACCTCGCGGCGACACCAGGCAGACGGTGATACTCACGCGCGTCGAAACCCAGCCGGCAACGCGTTCCTACCGATACACCGATTACTGGGGCACCGCGGTGACCGCCTTCGACTTGCACGCCCCGCATACGGAACTCGAAGTGACCGGACTGTCGGTGGTGGAGACCGAACCGTTCGTTCAGCCCGAGGAAACCGTCGACTGGGATGAATTGTCGGGAAACGCGATTAAAGATCGATTCAACGAACAACTGAGTTTCACGAGATATGTTCCGCGTGATCGTAAGCTGGCGACAATTGCCAAGGAATTGCGCAAAGATAAATCACCTGAAGATGCAGTAGTGGCTGCGTCGCAATGGGTTTACGGCGAAATGTCATATGTTCCCGGTACGACCGGAGTGCATACGTCGGCGGTGGAGGCCTGGTCGGCCAGGAAAGGTGTCTGCCAGGACTATGCGCATCTGACCTTGGTGTTGCTTCGAACGATGGGAATACCGTGTCGATACGTTTCCGGCTATCTCCACCCGAAACGTGATGCGGCAGTCGGGGACACGGTGGTCGGGGAATCGCACGCGTGGATCGAAGCGTGGACCGGCGCGTGGTGGGGATACGACCCGACCAATGCGATAGCTGTGAATGAACAGCATGTCTCGGTCGGAATAGGAAGGGACTATTCGGATGTGCCGCCTTTGAAGGGAATCTTTTCCGGTGGACGCTCCACAGATCTCGAAGTTGTTGTGGAGATCACCAGGCTTGCGTAAAGTCCGGCAAATCTAGGCGCGTGAGCATTACTACCGTTCGATGAGAAGAAGGTGGGAATATGTCTCCAACTGCACAGGAATTGACTGAGATCGAACCGATCTCGGATGTGAAGAAGTATGCGGCCGAAGCGGTGGGAACATTTGTGCTCGTGTTCTCCGCAGTCGGAACTGCCGTCTTTGCAGGTGCGAAAGTCGGCAATCTCGGAGTTGCCTTCGCATTCGGCCTGACCCTGCTGTTCCTCGTATATGCGATCGGACCGATTTCCGGTTGCCACGTCAACCCAGCCGTGACTCTCGGCCAATTCGTGATCGGGCGAATCTCAGCCGTCAATGCGGCGATTTACGTTGTCGCGCAAGTGATCGGCGGCTTGGTCGCAGGCGTCGTGATCTACACGGTGGCCAACAGTCTCCCGGCTTACAACCGTGCTGCTGACGGTTTGGGCGCAAACGGTTGGGGCGCACACAGTCCGTCTGCCGAGAAGAATCTTCTCGGAAACGTGGTTTCCGACGGCTACGGCATCGGTGCCGCCATGATCATCGAGATCCTGCTGACAGCACTGCTGGTATTCGTCGTTCTCGCGTCGACCGACCAGATCTCCGACGTGCCGCTCGCCGGGGTGTCCATCGGCTTCACCCTGGCCGTCATTCACCTGATCTCGATCCCGATCGACAACACCTCCGTCAACCCCGCTCGAAGCCTCGCTGTCGCACCGTTCCAGGACGGTGCACTCGGTCAGGTGTGGTTGTTCATCGTGTTCCCGCTCATCGGCGGTGCGCTCGGTGCACTCATCTATCGAGCACTCTTCGGACGGTTCAACCGTATGGACAGCTGATCGACACTGTTTCCATCGTCCGGGTCGGCTTCAGCTCCAGCTGAAGTCGGCCCGAAGTTTTGCCGCGACCGCGTCGAACTTCTTGTGATCCATGACGGCGCCCTCGCGCCGGATCCCGCTCTCGGGAACGTCGAGCACCCGGTCGAGCCGGACCCAGCTGGGCCTTCCCTCGCCGTCCCATGGACCCGAACCGATTGCGAGCCAATCGTGCTCACCCTCGCGTTTACTCTGCGAAGACAACATCAGGCCGAGCAGCGTGTCGCCGTCGCGGCCGACAACCAGCACCGGGCGGTCTTTGCCCTGGGTCGGATCCTCCTCGTAGGCAACCCAGGTCCAGACGATTTCGCCCGGATCGGCCTTGCCGTCGAGGTCGGGGGAGTACTCGACCTTGCGGGCGCGATGTGCGGTCGGAGACGTTCGCGCGGCGATCGGGCGGCCGGACGGACCCGGCTTCGAGGCAGACGACTGGGACGTGGACGACTGCAACTGGCGCAGCAACGCGGGCCCCTTCTCCACCGCGAGGGCGCCGAGGGTTCTGCCGATCTGCTTCCACATGCTTGCCATAGCGTTCGAGCATAATCACCCGCCCGTGGGAACCCCTGGTACGGCGGCGCCGAGACTTGGATATCCTGAGGGTTGACAGTGGCCCGGATCCGGGCCGGTGCCGGTCCGACTAAGGGGTCTCCCATCAGCAGCTTCGCCGACAAGACGTTCACGGATCCTGCGCAGATCCGGAACTTCTGCATCATCGCGCACATCGACCACGGTAAGTCGACGCTGGCAGATCGCATGCTTCAGCTCACCGGTGTGGTCGAAGAGCGGGCGATGCGTGCGCAGTACCTGGACCGCATGGACATCGAGCGTGAACGCGGCATCACCATCAAGGCTCAGAACGTTCGTCTGCCCTGGACCGTCGACGGCGAAGAGTTCGTCCTCCACCTCATCGACACTCCCGGCCACGTCGACTTCACGTACGAGGTCTCCCGTGCGCTCGAAGCATGCGAGGGCGCAATTCTGCTGGTCGATGCTGCTCAGGGCATCGAAGCTCAGACGCTGGCGAACCTCTACCTGGCGATGGAGAAGGATCTCAAGATCATTCCCGTCCTCAACAAGATCGACCTCCCGGCCGCGGATCCCGACCGCTATGCCGAAGAGATCGCGCACATCACGGGCTGCGAGCCCGGTGATGTCCTGCGCGTCTCGGGTAAGACCGGTATGGGCGTCAAGGAACTGCTCGACGAGGTGATCAAGCAGGTACCTGCGCCTGTCGGCGATGCTGACGGTCCCGCCCGCGCGATGATCTTCGACTCCGTCTACGACGCCTACCGCGGCGTGGTCACTTACGTGCGTGTGGTCGACGGTCGGATCCGTCCCCGCGAGAAGATCACGATGATGTCCACGGGCACTACACACGAACTGCTCGAGGTCGGCATCATTTCCCCCGAGCCGAAGGCCAGTATCGGTCTGGGCGTCGGCGAGGTGGGCTACCTCATCACCGGTGTGAAGGATGTCCGTCAGTCGCGCGTCGGTGACACCGTCACCACCACCCGCAACGGCGCGACCGAACCGCTGGTCGGCTACCGCGATCCCAAGCCGATGGTCTACTCGGGCCTCTACCCGATGGACGGCTCGGACTACCCCGTGCTGCGCGATGCCCTCGACAAGCTCCGTCTCAACGACGCGGCCCTGGCGTATGAACCCGAGACGTCGGTTGCCCTCGGATTCGGCTTCCGCTGCGGCTTCCTCGGCCTGCTCCACATGGAGATCACCCGCGACCGCCTCGAGCGTGAGTTCGGCCTCGAACTGATTTCCACCGCGCCCAACGTCGTCTACCGCGTCGTGATGGAGGACGGGGCCGAGGTCATCGTCACCAACCCGTCGTACTGGCCGGAAGGCAAGGTTCGCGAGGTCTACGAGCCCGTCGCCAAGTGCACCGTCATCGCCCCGAGTGAATACGTCGGCGCCATCATGGAGCTGTGCCAGTCCCGTCGCGGTGAGCTCGGCGGCATGGACTACCTCTCCGAGACTCGCGTCGAACTCCGCTACGAACTGCCTATGGGCGAGATCATGTTCGACTTCTTCGACGCCCTCAAGTCCCGCACCAAGGGTTATGCCAGCCTCGATTACGAGGAGGCAGGTGAGCAGCAGGCCGACCTGGTGAAGGTCGACATCCTGCTGCAGGGCGAGGCCGTCGACGCGTTCTCCTCGATCGTGCACCGTTCCAACGCCGGCGCTTACGGCGGACGCATGACGTCGAAGCTTCGTGAGCTGATTCCTCGCCAGCAGTTCGAGGTTCCGATCCAGGCCGCGATCGGCGCGAAGATCATCTCGCGCGAGAACATTCGCGCAATCCGCAAGGACGTTCTTGCCAAGTGCTACGGCGGCGACATCAGCCGTAAGCGCAAGCTGCTCGAGAAGCAGAAGGAAGGCAAGAAGCGCATGAAGACCATCGGTCGCGTCGAGGTGCCGCAGGAAGCATTCGTGGCGGCCCTGACGTCGGAATCGGTCGGCGAGAAGCCCAAGAAGTAGGAGCGCATGGTCACCACCTGGTTGTCCCGAGAGTTCGGAGTCGAAATCCCGGTTCTCGGGGCGCCCATGGGTGGTCGCGCGGGCGGCGCGCTCGCCGGAGCTGTATCGGCGGCCGGCGGGTTGGGTCTGCTTGGCGCGGCCCGGTACAACACACCGGAGTGGATCGAGGCCGAAGCCGAGGTGGCCCGCTCGATCGGCGGAAAGTTCGGCGTCGGCCTGATGACGTGGTCGCTGCCCGAGAACGAGTTGATGCTCGACGCCGCGATTGCCGTCGAGCCGACCATGATCACCTTGTCGTTCGGTGATCCCGCCTCGTATGTCGGACGAATCCACGATGCGGGCATTCCCGTTGTGTCACAGATCAATACGCTCGAAGACCTTCGCATTGTCGAGGCCGCGGGTGTCGACGGCGTGATCGCGCAAGGCGGTGAGGCAGGCGGTCACACGGGCCGAATCGGAACCTTGCCGCTGCTGCAGGAGATCCTCGAAACGACATCACTTCCAGTACTGGCGGCCGGCGGAATCGGGACCGGCCGCGGTTTGGCCGCAGTCCTGGCAGCCGGCGGGGAAGGCGTGATGATCGGAACGGCGCTGCTCGCCAGCCCGGAGACGGTCGGGCCGGACTATGCCCGCGACCGCGTCGTCGAAGCCGGAAGTGCCGACACGATTTACACCTCGGTGTTCGACCGAGCGCGCAGTCAACCGTGGCCGCAGCGGTGGGGTGGCCGCGCGGTGGCCAACGAGTTCACTGCCGCCTGGCACGGAGTCGACGCCGATGAGGAAATGCTGGCAAAGGCGTACGACCCGTCGGATCCCCACAGCGGAGTCGTCTACGCCGGAGAAGCTGTCGGACTCGTACACGGAACCCATCCGGCCGGCGACGTGGTTCGACGCATCGGCGCCGATGCGGAGCGTCTGCTCTCTCGTTTCGCCTGAAAGCAAGGTCGGACACAGCCGGATCCCATATGAGAAGGTAAGCCTCTGCTAACTAGTGGAGGAGTATTTTCGTGCGTGCGATGAAGTTTTCGGCGGTGGCTCTCTTGGGAGCGCTGGTCGTAGGTATCAGCGGATGTTCGTCCTCGGACGCCGACGAGATCGCGGGCGGTCGGGTCACCACGATCGACCACAAGTTCGGCGCCACCACGATCACCGGGACGCCGACGCGCATCGTCGCGGCCGACACCCAGTGGCTCGACGCTCTGCTCGAACTCGGAATCCAGCCGGTGGGGTACCTGGCTGCCGGCCCGATGGGCGACGAGCGTGGTCTGTTCCCGTGGGAGAGTGGCGTGGACGCGTCGGCGAAGGAACTCGATCGCTCGGCGATCCAGCAGTTCGGTGTCCCGCTCAAAGCTGAAGAAATTGCAGCCTTGGATCCCGATCTGATTCTCGGCGGGTTCTCCGTCGCCGATCAGGACGATTTCGACCAGTTGAGCAAGATCGCTCCGACAATTGCCGGTCTGTCCGACGTCCAGGTCGATCCGTGGCAGGACCAGGTGGAGATTCTCGGCCGGGTTCTCGACAAGGAGTCGCGAGCCGACGAGATCGTCGAGGCGACAAACGGGCAGATCGATGCGCTCGCACAGCGGTTGCCGGGGCTGAAGGGTAAGACCGCTCTTTTGTCGCAGTACGTCTTCCCGACGTCGCAGTTGGTGATCGTCGCTGATCCCAAGGACGGTGCTTCGGGACTGTTCACGCGTCTGGGAATGTCGTTGCCGCCCAAGCTGGTCGACGAGGCCGGTGTGACCGGTGGCCGGCTGATACTCAGCCCGGAACGGGTCGACGCTCTCAGCGCCGACGTCGTGGTGCTGCTGCCCAACGGCGGGTCGCTCGACGACATGATGAAGCTGCCGGGGTTTGCCGACCTGCCTGCAGTCAAGGGTGGCGGATTGGCCATCGTCGACTATCCGACTGTTGCCGGCCTGAACACTCCGTCGTCGCTGTCGCTGAAGTACTCGCTCGAATCGATCACGCCGCAGCTCGAAGCGGTGGCCGGCTAGACCTGCTGTGCGCCTTTATTAACCGCGGGCGGTTAATAAAGGCGCACAGCAGGGGGTCTAGGTCGCGTTGTGCGCGGGCTGGAAAGCTCCGGCTTCGGCAGCTTCCTCGGCGCGGATCACGTGGACCACGGCGTTGATCAGCGCCAGGTGTGTGAACGCCTGCGGGAAGTTACCCAGATGGCGACCGGTGTGCGCGTCGATCTCCTCCGCGTACAGCTTGAGCGGGCTCGCGAACCCGAGCAGACGCTCGCAGAGATGCTTTGCCCGATCCAGTTCGCCGATCTCGACGAGGGCGGAGACGAGCCAGAAGGAGCAGATGGTGAACGTGCCCTCTTCTCCGCTCAATCCGTCGTCGGTGGTGTCGACGCGATAGCGCAGGACCAACCCCTCTTCGGTGAGCTCGTCGGCGATCGCCAGCACCGTCGCCCGGATGCGCGGATCGTCGGCCGGCAGGAAGCGCAGCAGCGGTGCCAACAAGAGCGACGCGTCGAGTGAATCGTGGCCGTACCGCTGCGTCAGAACTCCGCGCGAGTCGACACCGTGCGCGAGGATGTCGGCCTTGATCTCGTCCGCGATGGCTGTCCATTGCTGTGCAAAGCTCTTCTCGCCCTGCATCTCTGCCAGCTTGGCGCCGCGATCGAGAGCGACCCAGCACATGATCTTCGACGACGTGAAGTGCTGCGGTTCACCGCGCACCTCCCAGATCCCGCGGTCGGGCTGGCGCCAATGCTTGATCGCTTCCTCGACCTGCTTCTTGAGCAGCGGCCACAACGCCTCGGGGACGCGCTCGCGGGTACGGATGTGGAGGTACACCGAGTCGAGCATGGTGCCCCAGATGTCGTGCTGCTGTTGATCGAACGCCCCGTTGCCGATACGCACCGGACGGGCGCCGTCGTAGCCGGACAGATGGTTGAGTTCGGATTCCTCGAGCGTGCGCTCGCCGCCGATGCCGTACATCACCTGCAAAGGATGCGGCTGACCGTTGTCCGAACTCGACACGTCGTAGATGAAGTTGAAGAAGTCGTTGGCCTCACGGTCCAACCCGAGCGTGTAGAGGCCCCACAGCGCGAAGGTGGAATCGCGAACCCACGCGTAGCGATAGTCCCAGTTGCGTTCTCCGCCTGGTGTTTCCGGTAGCGAGGTCGTCGAAGCCGCGAGTAGGGCTCCGGTCGGTGCGTAGGTGAGCCCCTTGAGTGTGAGCGCACTGCGCTGTAGGTATCCGCGCCACGGGTGATCGGGGAACTTGCCGATCGTCACCCACTCACGCCAGGACTTGGACGTCTGCCACATCTTGTCGGCGGCCTCGTCGAACGTCTGCGGCGCGGGAAGATCCGACCACGAGAGCGCGACGTACACGTTGTCGCCTTCGACCAGTCGCGTCCGCGCTCGTGCTTCACGACCTTCCAGACCCAGTCGTAGGTCGGTGGTCAAGCGCAGAGTGGGATGGTCTCCGGGCTTGGCGGAGCGACACGTTGCCGTTGCTTCCTCGTAGACCTTTCCGGTGTACTCCCAATTCGCCGTGCCACGGTGATAGTCGAACGCGGGCTCACAGCTCATCTCGAGTTCGACGGTGCCGCTGACGCATTTGACCGTACGGAGAAGGGTGTGTTCGGCATCCCAGTCGGTCGGTGTGCGCTTGTGCGTGTTCGATCGCTTGTCGACGTTGTGCCAGGGACCGAGAACCAGGGCGTCGCGGACGACGAGCCAGCCGGTCTCGGTCTGCCAGGTGGTCTCGAGAATGAGTCCACCCGGCAGATAGCGCCGAGCGGCCGGCACGTTCTGGCCGTAGGGGCCGATACGGAAATGGCCTGCGCTGCGGTCGAGGATGGCACCGAACACGCTGGGGGAGTCCGGGCGGGGAACGCACATCCACTCGACAGATCCGTTACGGGCAATCAGGCACGAGGTTTCGCAATCGGAAAGAAACGCATAGTCGTCGATCGGGGGAAAGTTGCTTCGATGGTGACCCGTGGAGGCGGGAGGAATCGTCTGCACCACTTCGTCGTCAGCACTCATTCGGCCATCATCCGGCCAGAATCGGCACACGTCCAATCCACACGCTGTCGGGACCGTATCGTCCGAAGGATAGGGTGTTGGCGTGGATCGGATTGCGGATTGGTGGGACAGCTTCGAGCTGTGGATGGCGGGGCTCCCGTTCATCCCGCAGGTCGCGTTGGTCCTGATCGTCGTCGTTCCGCTGTGCCGCCTGGTGGCCATCGGTCTGGATCGCGTGTTGGCCGCCGTTCTCGCTCTGCCGCTCTTCGGCTGGTTGCGTAGGAATTCTCGAGAAGTAGAGGAAAGCTGATGCCCCGCTCACGGGTCACTCTCGCCCTGATAGCCCTGATTCTCCTCGTGATCGTCGCGTGGCTTCTCACCCGTTAGTTCTCCCGATTAGAGCGGGCGCCGGTGCTCTGCTAAAGTCCACCGCGTGTCCGAAGCAACAGCTCCCGTAATCCGCCACCAGTTGGCGTTGATTGCTGTCGGCATGCTCGACGTCGCTGACGTCGCCTGTTGTTGATTTCCTGAGTTCGACCTCTCCGGTGGTGCTGCGCACCCCACTCGAACTTCTCTGCGCGTAACTCGCGCCCCCGATTCAGGGCTCATCGCCCGTCGGCTCTCCATGTCTGAACATCCCGATGGAATCAGCCCCAGAGGTCTCGGACTTGTCGTTTGACCAACCCTCGTTTGTCAGTCCTTTCAGGAAGGTATCTGCAATGAAACGCCGTTCCCGCACACTTCTCACTGCTATCGCGACCATGGGGGCCGTGGTACTCACAGCGTGCAGTGGTGGCTCGAGCGACACCGTGGGTGGTGACAGCGCCGCCAGCGACGGTAGCGCCGGCACGATCAACCTGTTCGCCTACGCCGTGCCGAAGCCTGGCTTCGACAAGCTCACCGCAGCCTTCCAGGCGACCGACGAGGGCAAGAACGTCAACTTCAATCCTTCCTACGGCGCCTCGGGCGACCAGTCGCGCAAGGTGAAGGACGGTGCCGAGGCAGACTTCGTCAACTTCTCCGTCGAGCCCGACATCACCCGTCTGGTCGATGCCGGTCTGGTAGATCAGAACTGGAACCAGGACGCCTACAACGGAATTCCGTTCGGATCGGTAGTCACCATCGTGACGCGTCCGGGCAACCCGAAGGGCATCAAGGACTGGGACGACCTGCTTCAGCCCGGCCTCGAGGTCGTCACGCCGAACCCGTTCAGCTCCGGCTCGGCCAAGTGGAACCTCTTGGCGCCGTACGCCGCCAAGAGCGACGGTGGCAAGAACCCGCAGGCGGGTCTCGACTACGTCACCGCCTTGGTCAACGACCACGTCAAGATCCAGCCCAAGTCGGGACGCGAGGCTTCGGAAGCCTTCCTGCAGGGTAGCGGTGACGTTCTGATCAGTTACGAGAACGAGGCACTGTTCATCGAAGGCAACGGCGACCCGGTCGAGCACGTCACCCCGCCCACGACCTTCAAGATCGAGAACCCCGTTGCCGTGATCTCGAACAGCAAGGTCCTCGACAAGGCGACCGCGTTCAAGGACTACCTGTACACGACCGAGGGTCAGACGCTCTGGGCCGAAGCAGGATTCCGTCCCGTGGATCCCGCCGTCGCTGCCAAGTTCACCGACAAGTTCCCCGAGCCGACCAAGCTGTGGACCATTGCAGACCTCGGCGGCTGGAAGGCCGTGGACAGTGCTCTGTTCACCAAGGACACCGGTTCGATCGCAGTGATCTACGACAACGCGACCAAGTAAGACTGACGTGACTGACACTATTGACCCCACCCCCGTGGCTCGTCGGCGAAAACTCGCGCGGGTCACGGGGAGTGTGGGGCCGCTCGGAATCGGAGTGGCCACCCTGTGGCTCTCCGTCATCGTTCTGCTTCCGCTCGCCGCGTTGACCGCCACCGCGTTCGACGAGGGGATCTCCGGATTCTGGGACGCCGTCACCGCACCCGTCGCCTTGGCGTCGTTGCGCGTGACGTTGTTGGTCTCGGTGATCGTGGCATTGATCAACGTCGTGATGGGCACGATCATCGCGTGGGTGCTGGTCCGGGACGACTTCCCGGGCAAGCGCATCGTCAACTCGATGATCGATCTGCCGTTCGCGCTACCGACCATCGTGGCATCGATCGTGCTGCTGTCCCTCTACGGCCCGCAGTCACCGATCGACATCCATCTCAATGCAACTCAGCCCGGACTGATCGTGGCATTGGCCTTCGTGACCTTGCCGTTCGTCGTCCGTTCCGTGCAGCCGGTGCTGATGGAGGTCGACCGCGAAGTCGAGGAAGCCGCTGCGTCGTTGGGAGCTTCCAACTGGACGATCTTTCGCTCGGTTGTTCTCCCGACGTTGGCGCCTGCCGTCATCTCCGGTGCGGGCCTCGCGTTCGCCAGAGCGATCGGTGAATACGGCTCGGTCGTTCTGATCGGCGGCAACATCCCACGCGTGACACAGATGACGTCGCAGTACATTCAGCAGCAGATCGAGATCGATCGTCCGACCAACGCCGCTGCCGTCTCGGTAGCGTTGCTGGCCATCGCATTCGTGACGCTGTTCGTCCTGCGAATCTTCGCCTCGCGGGGACAGCGACGTGAGGAGAGTTCCCGATGAACGTGTCCAGAGGATCGAAGATCGGTCTGCGGACCATCGCTCTCGTCTACCTGTTCGTGTTGCTGGTCGTGCCGATCGGTGTGATCCTGACGCGAACGTTCGAGAACGGAATCGGCCCGTTTCTCGAATCGATCACGACACCGGCAGCGATTTCCGCGCTGAATCTTTCGCTGATCATCGTGGCGATCGTGGTTCCGATCAACGTGGTGTTCGGTGTCGTCACGGCTCTGGCACTCGTGCGTGGGCGTTTCCCGGGCCGCGGAGTTCTGCAGTCGGTGGTCGACCTGCCCTTCGCGGTCTCGCCCGTCGTCGTCGGTGTGTCGTTGATTCTCCTGTGGGGTGCCAACGGTTGGTTCGGCGGCATCGAATCGTTGGGGTTCAAAGTCATCTTCGGGTTGCCAGGCATGGTGATCGCGACGATTTTCGTGACGCTGCCCTTCGTCGTCCGGGAAGTCGAACCCGTACTTCACGAGATCGGCGACGAGCAGGAACAAGCAGCCGCGACGCTCGGTGCCTCGGGCTGGCAGACGTTCTGGCGGATCACCTTGCCCGCGATCCGTTGGGGCCTGACGTACGGAATCGTGTTGACGGTGGCGCGTTCGCTCGGTGAATTCGGCGCAGTCATCATGGTCTCTTCCGGCTTCCCGGGGGTATCCCAGACACTGACATTGCTGGTGCACTCGCGATACATCGACGACCACAACACCTTTGGTGCGTATTCGGCGGCAACGCTGCTGATGGGCATCGCCATCATTGTCCTGTTGCTGATGACGCTGCTGGACCGTAAGAGGAGCACCACATGATCACAGTGACCGGGGCCCGCAAGAACTACGGTGATTTCGCGGCGCTCGACGACGTGACGGTCAACATTCCCTCGGGTTCGTTGACGGCATTGCTCGGGCCCAGTGGCTCGGGAAAGTCGACGTTGCTGCGTTCGATCGCAGGGCTCGAAGAACTCGATTCGGGAACCATCACCATCGCAGGCAAGGACGTCACCGGCGTCTCGCCGCAGAAGCGTGACATCGGTTTCGTGTTCCAGCACTACGCGGCGTTCAAGCACATGACCGTGCGGGACAACGTGGCGTTCGGGCTCAAGATCCGCAAGCGCCCGAAGCCGGAGATCGAGAAGAAGGTCAACGAACTACTGGGGATCGTCGGTCTCGACGGGTTTCAGCATCGGTACCCCGCGCAGCTCTCCGGCGGTCAGCGTCAGCGCATGGCGTTGGCGCGCGCTCTGGCTGTGGATCCACAGGTGCTCCTGCTCGACGAGCCCTTCGGCGCGCTCGACGCGAAGGTGCGTGCCGACCTGCGCACGTGGTTGCGTCGCCTGCACGACGAGGTGCACGTCACCACCGTCCTGGTCACCCACGACCAGGAAGAGGCTCTCGACGTCGCCGACCGCATCGCGGTGCTGAACAAGGGGCGGATCGAGCAGATCGGTGAACCTGCCGACCTGTACGACCGCCCGTCCAACGACTTCGTGATGTCCTTCCTCGGATCCGTCGCGAAGCTCAACGGGCAGTTGGTCCGTCCGCACGACATCCGCCTCGGCCGCGATCCGAGCATGGCTCTCGCGCAGGAATCCGGAACGGCCGAGTCGCTCGGCGTCACACGCGCAACAGTCGAGCGCGTCGTGTACCTCGGCTTCGAGGTTCGAGTGGACCTGCGCAACGAGGCAACCGGCGAGCTCTTCTCGGCTCAGGTCACGCGCGGTGACAGTGCAGCGCTGCACCTCGAGGCGGGGGAGACGGTGTACGCGCGTGCTACCCGGGTGCCGGATCTGCCGGAGACCCCGGTGTCGACGCCGGTGCAGGAGCCGGTCACGGTGAGCGTGGTCGGCCAGGTATGACCCGCTCGCCCTGTTCGACCTGTTGTACCCCCACTCCTGTTTGAGCGAACGGCACTTTCGGACTCCTGATGGCGCCGAAAGTGCCGTTCGCTCAGAGGTGGGGGTCGGGCAACAGCGAGACGAGTTCAGCCCTCTCGGCAGACGAGGACCGGGCACTGGGCGTGGTGGATGAGGCTCTGACTGGTCGATCCGACTATCGACGCCATGAACGGGCTGCGGCCGTGGCTACCGACGACTACGAGTTGCGCTTCCGCCGAGTGCTCGAGCAGTGCCTTCATCGGTCCGCTGCGCTGGACACTGCGGGTGACTTCGACATCGGGGTACTTCTCCGTCCAGCCGGCGAGGCACTCGGACAGCAGTGCATGCTCATGCTGTTCGTACGGTCCCCAGTCGACGAAGCGCCTGGCTTCGGAATACCCGCCCAGCGAGGCGTGCTCGTTCCACGTGTGGACCGCAACCAAAGGTGCGCCGAGGAACGCGGCAAATTCGAAGGCATGCGCGACGGCGAGTTCGCTGAGCTTGCTCCCGTCGACGCCGACGACGATGGGCCTGGTGTCGGCCATCGCGTGATCACCCGTACCGCGGAATACGGCCACGGGACAGTGCGCGCGGTTGACCACCCGAATGGTGTCGGATCCGAGAAACACGGACTGCATTTCGCTGGTGCCGGCCTGACCCAGTGCAACGATGCGAGCCGACTTCGAGAGTTCGACGAGTGTGGTTGCGGGAGTACCGGTCACGAGGCCACGTTCGACGGTGACGTCGGTGTGATCATCGCGGATGGCGTCCTCAGCCTCGTCGAGCAGTTTTGCACCCTCGACGCGAAGGTGGTGGTCGAACATCTCTTCGTCGGTGACGTTGGTACCGCCACCGGACTCGGGTTGTCCTGGCAGCACGTGGGTCAGGCGAAGTGGTTCGTCGAATCTCTTTGCAGCCGAAGCTGCCCACCTCGCGGCGTTGACCGCGCTTGCCGAGCCGTCGATACCGGCCACGATTCCGTGTCGAACAGATGCACTGGTCATGGAAGTCTCCTCGCGTCGCCTCCTTACCAGTGTGTCCCTGCTCACCCCCGGTTCGCTACAAACCGGTCAGCTCCCGTGGTGCGAGAACGTCGGTGGGCACTGCCGCGCGAGATCGACGCGGGCGCAACGACAACAGAGCGGTGATGAATCCGTTACCGGGCAGTGTCAGTTCCACGTTCTTCAACACGGTTCGGCGCATCAACGCGAGCAGGGCCGCGACGCCGGTGACGGCCATCCACATAGGCAGCGGGTACAGCGTCAGGCGTTCACCAAGGCCGAAGGTCAGGGTTCGTCCGAGAAGCAGTACGGCGCCGACGATTCCGGTGGCCGCGCACAGCCCTGACCACACTGCGATCCATTTGCTGTGCTTCCAGAATTGAATTGCCATGAGGACGAGAACGGCATGACGTGCGACGAAGCCGGGAAGTACGGCGGTCCAATGAACGAAGGTCCCGTCGTTCGCCGGGAAGAGGCCGGTGGCCGCGGTGCTCAATGCAACGACGACGGCAAGACCGAGAATCCACTTCTTCGCACGACCGTCCGGAATGTACTTGTGCAGCAAGGCCGCACCGAGGATGGTGAGCGCACCGAGGATCATGAAGGCCGCGTTCATCACGTCGTGCATCGGCGAACATGAATCCACGCTGCATGTCGTCACGCCCAGCGAACTGATGGAGTCGCGCGCGAAGCTGTACGGCGTCTTCCATGCTCCGGCTGTGAAGATTTCGACAAGCAGGTAGAGCACCGACAGGACCCATGCGATGCCGGCTGTGCCGAGGCGAAGATTGTGAGTGATGGTGTTCCCTCTCGCGGCGCTCTGAGGGGATTGCACCCAAAGATCTGTTTCGCAGGCGAAGGAGGTACCTTCGCGAGCTGGACAGATCCAACACTACGGTAACAATCTGATAACGGCCTGTGAAACCGGATCAGGCGGAGCGGACCAGACGGCCGGGTAGTGCATCAGCGACTTGTCGGTAACGGTCGATCATCGTTTCGATCAGTAGAGAGTGCCCACCGATCGTGTCGGCGAAACGCGCGCGCGGACATGCAGTTGCTGCGGCAGCGCTGAGTCGATCGGTCAGTAGGCCGGGAGCCAAGAACCACGGTGCGACGACAACACGTTCGGCGCCGTCCTGTTCGAGTGCGGAGATCGCCTGGGCAACTGTCGGTTCCGCGGATGTCGCGAAACAGATTCGAACGCCCGACCAGTTGGTTCCGCCGAGGAGAGTGGACGCCAATTCTGCGGTCGCGGCATTGGCGCGCGCATCGGACGAGCCGACTGCCGCAAGAGCGACACCGACCGACGGATCGTCCGGCCGGGCACCCACTTCGAGAATTCGCTCGCGTACTGCCTCGATCAGCCGAGCATCGCGACCCAGTACGTCTGCTTGGAACACGGTCAACTGGGGGTGGCGTGTCGCGGCAGCGGCCAAGAGTCCGGGCAGATCTACCCGGGCGTGGAAGGCATTGCCCAGCAGCATCGGAACAACAACGGCGTGAGTGTGGCCGTCGTGTGCAACTCCGTCCAGGACCTGATCGATGGACGGTGCATTGAGGTCGAGGAACGCCAGCCGGACATCGAGGTCTGGCCGGACTTCACGAAGAGCTGCCACAGCAGCCGCGATCACCCGAGCAGAACGGGGGTCACGGCTGCCGTGCGCAACAGCGATGAGCGGAACCATCGACTTAGACGCGGTCGCCCAATTCGACAGCGGAAATGACGTCGCCCACCAGGCCGGCTGCGAGAGTGTTTCCACCAGCGGGATCGATCAGCAGGAAGCTGCCGGTGTGGCGGTTGACGGCGTAGTCGTCAGCCACGATCGGCTCGGCCACCCGGATGGAGATCTTGCCGATCTCGTTGAGCTCGAGAGTGTCCGGGCCCTGATCCGTGGTGAGGTCCTGCTCGTTGAAGCGTTCCACCAAGCTGCCCACGATGGCCTGCGTCGTTCGCGTGCCGTGCTTGAGCAGCAGACGTGCACCGGGGCGCAGCGACTTCTCGGCCAGCCAGCAGACAGTGGCGTCGAATTCGCCGATCGGCTCGGGTGCGTCGGACGGCGATGCGATGGTGTCGCCGCGAGAGACGTCGACGTCGTCGGCCAGGATCAGCGTGACGCTGCGTCCGGCGTGGGCGACGTCCAGTTCGCCGTCGGCCGTGTCGATACGTGTGACGGTGGTGCGCGTACCCGAGGGCAGGATCACCACTTCGTCGCCGGGCACGACGGAACCGGCAGCGACCTGACCGGCGTAGCCGCGGTAGTCGAGGAACTCTGCGGTGCGGGGGCGGATCACGTACTGCACCGGGAAACGCAGACCGACGCGATGTGGCTCGGCGTCGACCGGAATCGACTCGAGGTGCTCGATCAGCGTGGGGCCGGTGTAGTACGGGGTCTTGTCGGAGCGGATGGCGACGTTGTCACCGTGCAGTGCCGACACCGGGATCTCGACGACGTCTTCGCTTGCCCAGCCAAGTGAGCTGGTGAGTTCGTTGAACTCGGCGGAGATCGAGGTGAAGACCTCTTCGGGGTTCTCGACGAGGTCGATCTTGTTCACGGCGAGAACGAGCTTCGGGACACCGAGCAACGCGAGAACCGCTGCGTGCCTGCGAGTCTGCGCGATGACGCCCTTGCGAGCATCGACCAGCAGGATCACGAGCTGAGCCGTCGAGGCACCGGAGACCGTGTTGCGGGTGTACTGCACGTGGCCCGGTGTATCGGCGAGCACGAAGGTGCGCTTGGGGGTCGCGAAGTAGCGGTACGCCACGTCGATGGTGATGCCCTGCTCACGCTCGGCGCGCAGTCCGTCCACCAGGAGCGAGAGGTCAGGGGTGTCGAGACCGCGGTCCACCGACGCACGGGTCACGGCGTCGATCTGGTCGGCGAGAACGGATTTCGTGTCGTACAACAGGCGGCCCACGAGGGTGGACTTTCCGTCGTCGACGCTGCCGGCAGTTGCCAGTCTGAGCAGATCGCTCATCAGAAGTAGCCCTCTCGCTTGCGGTCTTCCATGGCCGCTTCGGAAACTCGGTCGTCGCCACGGGTCGCGCCGCGCTCGGTCAAACGTGATGCCGCAACCTCGGCGAGGATCGCTTCGTTGTCAGCCGCATCGGAGAGAACAGCACCGGTGGTCGAACCGTCGCCGACGGTGCGGTAACGCACCGAAAGGGTCTGCAGCTCTTCGCCGTCAGCCGGCCCACCCCAGACTCCGGGGGTCATCCACATGCCGTCGCGCTGGTACACCGGACGCTGGTGGGCGTAGTAGATGCTGGCGAGTTCGACATTGTCGCGAGCGATGTAACGCCAGATGTCCAGTTCGGTGAAGTTGCTGAGCGGGAAGACGCGCACCTGCTCGCCGGGGGAGTGGCGACCGTTGTAGAGGTTCCACAGCTCCGGGCGCTGCTTCTTGGGATCCCACTGGCCGAAAGCGTTGCGCAGTGAGAAGATCCGCTCCTTGGCACGTGCCCGCTCCTCGTCGCGGCGAGCGCCACCGAAGACGGCGTCGAAGCGATTCTCCGAGATCGCGTCCAGCAACGGCACGGTCTGCAGAGGATTGCGGATACCGTCGGGACGCTCGGTGAGGCGACCGTCCGCGATGTACTCCTCGACGCTGGCCACGTGCAGGCGCAGGTTGTACTTGGCCACCACGTGGTCGCGGAAGTCGAGGACTTCCTGCAGGTTGTGGCCGGTGTCGACATGCAGCAGGGTGAACGGCAACGGCGCAGGCCAGAAGGCCTTGATCGCCAGATGCAGCAGCACCGTGGAATCCTTACCGCCCGAGAAGAGAATGACCGGGCGTTCGAATTCGCCGGCTACCTCTCGGAAGATGTGGATCGCTTCGGACTCGAGGGCGTCGAGAGTATCGAACTGTGTGCCGTCGAGCTGAGGCCGTGAAGGTGTCAAGTCAACTGTCATGATGCGTGCAACCCGCATTCTGTCTTGGAGGCACCGGCCCAACGACCGCTACGCGGATCGCTGCCGGGGGCTGGCTTGCTGGTGCAGGGTGCGCAGCCGATGGACGGATATCCCTCGTCGACAAGGGGATTGACGAGGATGGAATTGGTGTCGATGTAGTTCTGCATCTCCTCGTCCGACCAGGGAGCGATCGGGTTGATCTTCACGAGTCCGAAGGCTTCGTCGAAGGAGATCAGGGGAGCGTTGGCGCGGGTGGGCGCTTCGACGCGGCGGATGCCGGTCACCCACGCGCTGTACCCGGACAGTGTCTGCTTGAGCGGCGCGACTTTGCGTAGTGCGCAGCAGCGGTTGGGATCACGGGCGAACAGATCCTTGCCCTCGGCGACATCCTGCTCGGCGACGCTTGCCAGCGCACGAGCGTTGATGACGTTGACGCCGTACACCTGCTCGACCGCGTCACGCGTGCCGATGGTTTCGGGGAAGTGATAGCCGGTGTCGAGGAAGAGTACGTCGACGCCCGGATGCACCTGTGCGGCAAGGTGAACCAGCACTCCATCCTGCATGTTCGACGCAACAATGTACGAGTCGCCGAACGTGTCCTCGGTCCACTGCAACAGTTCCTGCGCGCTGGCTCCGTCGAGTTCTACGGCACCGCGCTCGGCGATGGACCGAAGCTCGTCGGCAGTTGCTCGCGAAATGTCCACTGTCATCGCAAATCTCCTTCGTCTGCGCGCACTGCCCATTCGGCGAACCGTTCACCTTCGTTGCGGTTCTTGACGAACTGACGTACGACGCGGTCGATGTAGTCACCCATCTCGACGCTGGTGACCTTGTGCTGGCGCAGCTTGCGTCCGAAGGCGCTGTCGAATCCGAGGCTGCCTCCCAGATGAACCTGGAAACCCTCGACTTGATTCCCCTCACCGTCGTCGACGAGTTGGCCCTTGAAGCCGATGTCGGCGATCTGCGAGCGAGCGCAGGAGTTGGGGCAACCGTTGATGTTGATGGTGATCGGCACGTCGAGCTGGCTGTTGATGTCGGCAAGACGCTGTTCGAGTTCGGGCACGAGCACCTGCGAACGCTTGCGGGTCTCGGCGAACGAGAGCTTGCAGAACTCGATGCCGGAGCAGGCCATCAGGTTCTTGCGCCAGTGCGACGGACGGGCGGGAAGACCCAGCGCGTCGAGATCGGCGATGAGCGGCTCGAGCGTCTCGTCGGCGACGTCGAGGATGATCAGCTTCTGGTACGGAGTGAAGCGGATCCGGTCGCTGCCGGCCTTCTCGGCGGCGTCGGCGACCTGAGCCAGGATGTCTCCCGAGACGCGGCCGGCGATCGGAGCGAAACCGACTGCGTTGTGGCCGTTGCGGGTCTTCTGGATACCGACGTGATCGATCGGGCGCTTGGGCTTCTCGGGCGCGGGGCCGTCGATGAGCGGACGCTTCAGGTACTCGGTCTCGAGAACCTCGCGGAACTTCTCGATACCCCAGTCCTTGACGAGGAACTTGAGCCTGGCCTTCGCGCGCAGACGGCGGTAGCCGTAGTCACGGAAGATCGAGACGACGCCCTCCCAGACATCGGGGACCTCGTCGAGCGGAATCCAGGCGCCGACGCGCTGCGCCAGCATCGGGTTGGTGGACAGTCCGCCGCCGACCCAGAGGTCGAGGCCCGGGCCGTGCTCGGGGTGGTTCACGCCGATGAAGGCGATGTCGTTGATCTCGTGAACAACATCCTGCTGGCCGGAGATGGCGGTCTTGAACTTGCGCGGCAGGTTGGAGTACTTGGGGTCGCCGATGTAGCGGCGCACGATCTCGTCGATCGCCGGGGTGGGATCGAGGACCTCGTCGAGCGATTCGCCGGCCAGGGGAGAACCGAGGACGACGCGAGGGCAGTCACCGCACGCTTCGGTGGTCTTGAGCCCGACGGCTTCGAGGCGCTTCCAGATCTCCGGGACGTTCTCGACTTCGATCCAGTGGAACTGAACGTTCTCACGGTCCGACAGGTCGGCGGTGTTCCGGCCGAATTCCTTCGAGATACCGGCGATGGTGCGCAGCTGCTCGACGTTCAGAGCGCCGGCGTCGCAACGCACGCGCATCATGAAGTACTTGGCCTCGAGCAGGTCGATGTTCTCGTCGCCGGTGAAGGTGCCGTCGTAGCCTTCTTCGCGCTGGGTGTAGAGACCCCACCAGCGGAAGCGGCCGCGAAGGTCGCCCTTGTCGATGCTGTCGAAGCCCTGCTTGGAGTAGATGTTCTCGATGCGGGCCCGAACGTTGAGCGGGTTGTCGTCCTTCTTGGCCTGCTCGTTGGCGTTGAGAGGCTCGCGGTAACCGAGGGCCCACTGACCTTCGGCGCGACGCTTGGCGGGACGCGCAGCGCGTGCAGGCCGGGCTTCGGCAGCTGCTGCCGAATCGGCGGGTGTGGCGGCGTCGGTGGTCGACGTCATCGATGAACTCCTGGATCTGGGCGGTTGATCGGCACGCGGCACGCACTATCGATGAACTGTGGCGGTGTCTGATCGGGACGCACCGGTCCGTGTCGGAAATCGAGGGGGCTGTCCTCGGTCTCGGAAAGCTCGCGGCCGGCAGGTGTGCTCACGAAAACGAACAGCTGGAGAAGCTGCGTCCCTGAAAAGGCATGTCTCTGCAGAGAGTGTTTCGGTGAAGCAGATGGAGATGAGCGGGAAAGGCTGGAAGATCAGTGAAAGATCAACAGCTACACAGGTGCAGACACGACGAGCTGCACACACGCTTGAAGTCGACATGGCGACGCGCCACAAGTCGCACTCCGAGTCCGGTCATGCGGACCATTGTGCCACGTCAACTCGATAATTCCGACTCGGGCGCATATTTCCACGAAAAACGGGGGAAATATCGAGTTCAAGCCGTACGCCGACCTGCATCGCAGGCTGAATAGGTGCGCGTTCCGGATGCTGGGACACTGGAGGCGTGAATGTCACCAGCACGACTCCCACTCGACAGAGCGAGGCGACGCCCTTCGCCTTGCCCGCGCGATCGCTCGAGGGTGTCGGGAAACGGCCGTTCGGGATCTACATCCACGTCCCGTTCTGTGCCACCAGGTGTGGGTACTGCGATTTCAACACCTACACGGCCGGAGAGCTCGGAACTTCCGCCTCGCCGCAATCGTGGTTGGAAGGTCTGCGGCGCGAACTCG
>NZ_CP096563.1:585000-600000 GCF_023221595.1 Rhodococcus qingshengii JCM 15477 | reverse complement strand
TTCGTACAACCTCGTGTCACTCGCCGTGAAGCGGGAGTCGGTGTCCGTGTCGCTCTGACTTGGAATAAGTTACGCGTCCGCCGAAGTCTTTGACAAATCCACAGGTCAGAGACTCAGAGGTATCCATTTCCCCAGCAAGATTGCCCATTTCAGTCGATTTTCACGAATTCGGACATCATGTGACGCCGGACACCGTGCCCGGATCGGCACGCAGCGGGAACTCACACCACTTGGACTCGGATACCTGCATCCTCAAACAACGCGACTTGCTTTGCGTCTACTGCAGCATCGGTAACCAGCACGGCCCCCGGCGGTATCGGCGCCCACGCATGGAAAGGACGTTCACCGAGCTTGGCGGAGTGGGCGAGGATGTAGACCTCGCCGGCACGTTCGATCATCATTTCCTTGAGCCGGGTCTGATCGAGCTCAGCTTCACAAATACCCAGGTCAGCCGTAACTGCATCGGCACCGAGGAATGCCTTGTCAAACGACACCCGCTGCAGCGACGCTTCCGCCAGTGGCCCGACGAATCCTTGACTGAGCTGCCGCAGCGTCCCGCCGAGACATTCGACTCGAACGCCATCAGCGTCGGCTAACGCCTTGAGCGCCGTCAGCCCTGCAGCGATCACCGTCAAATTCGTCACGTGACGTAAGAACTCTCCCATCGCTCCGACGGTGGTACCTGCATCAAGAAGTACGGTTTCCCCGGGCCGAACCTGCTCAGCAGCCCATTCGGCGATGCCCCGTTTGGCGTCGAATCCCTCCATTGCGCGTTGACGCAAGGAGGATTCCGGATGAGGGTTGAGAGCAATCGCCCCGCCGTACGTTCGAGCAATTACTCCCTGGGCAGTCAACTGACTCAGGTCGCGACGAATCGTGGATGCAGTCACCCCGAATTGGGCAGACAGATCCTCGACACTGGCCAGACCGCTGGTGCGAGCGAGCCTCGCAATCTCCGACCGCCTCGCCTCCGACTCCCGGATGGCCATCGCTCCTCCCCCTACAAACCGTGGTTCTTACTTGGAAACGAATGTGCTGGTTGCCAATTCGGCCGCCTGCCGCAGCGCTTCGACCATACTACCGGCCTCGGCAATGCCCTTACCTGCAATGTCGAAAGCGGTTCCGTGATCGACGGAGGTACGGATGACAGGTAACCCGACGGTGATGTTGACGCCGGCCTCGATCCCGAGAACCTTGACCGGGCCGTGCCCCTGATCGTGGTACATCGCAACGATCAAGTCGTAGTCCCCACGTCCAGCGAGGAAGAATGCCGTGTCCGCCGGCAGTGGGCCGTGGACGTCGATTCCTTCTGCCTTCAAGAGTTCAACGGCGGGAATGATCTTCTGCTCTTCCTCTCCGTACCCGAAAAGCCCGTTCTCCCCCGCATGCGGGTTGATCCCGCACACGCCGATTTTCGGAGATGGATTGCCCGTGCGCACCAAAGCTTCGTGACCTCGACGAATGGTCCTCTCGACCAGGCCGGGCTCGATCCTGGCAACTGCATCGAGCAGTCCGATGTGAGTGGTCACGTGAATCACCTTGAGCTTGGGGGTCGACAACATCATCGACACCTCCTCGGTACCGGTCAGGTGCGCAAGCAATTCCGTGTGTCCGGGATAGATGTGTCCTGCCGCATGCAGCGCTTCCTTGTTCAGCGGCGCCGTGCAGATCGACTGGACTTCACCGCGTACGGCGAGTTCGCTTGCGACGCGGATATATTGATAGGCCGCATCTCCCGCGACTGCCGACAGTTCACCCCAGGCGAGATCCTCGGGTAGCAAGTCCAGGTCGATGACGTTGATCCGTCCATCGATGAATTCAGCATCCTTGATCTCCTCGATCGCGACCACGTCGACGTCGATTCCGAGCACCGTGGCAGCCAATCGCAAACGCTTCGCGTCGCCGACAACAACAGGGCGGCAACGCTTTCTCGTTTCGGCGTCGAGGAGTGCGGGGACGATCACTTCCGGTCCGACGCCGGCGCCGTCGCCCATCGTGACAGCGATCAGCGGCAGTGGAGTGGATTCGATTGACATGGGATTGACCTCGTTGTCTGAAGGAGTAACTGAAGGTGGACTGTCCGGAGCGGCGACCGGGGTGGGGTGCGCGAGAAACTTCGTTATGGAGAAAAGACTGTGTGCATTCCCGAAACTGCCTGGCCGCGTGACGATGTACCGTCCGGTGCGATCGACGGAAAGTACGGCGCCGTGTTCGATTTCGTAAATCGGTGACAGCGTGTCGATCCGCAGGCGGTCGAGAACGCTGCGCGCGGTTTCGCCACCGGTAAGTACCAGGTCGATCGGGTACTCGTCGTGGGAGAATCCTGCATCGACGGCAGCGATCAGATCGGCGAGAGCCGAAACGAGGTGGACGGATTCTGCAGGCACGACAGGTCCACTTACCGAAACCACGACGTTTCCGCGAACCAGTGCGTTCAGAATCGGAAGCGGATCGACCGAATGCGCCAGCAGCTCAGCACTGTTCACTTCGATATGATGCGCCCCTGAATCCCGAAGCAATGCCACTTGGTCCCCGGCAGACGCATCCGCCGTCCCCACGACGACCAAGGTAAATCGAGAATCACGAAGAGATGGGCACGCGACGGGTGACTGCACGGTTCTTCGTCGTGCCACTGCCATCGCGAGCGCCGAGGTTCCTACCAATCGAGAACCCCGAACCTCCTGTGCTGCAGCCACAATCAGTTCCAGATCACTCTCGGTCTCGACGTCGCAGATCGCCACCGACCCGGCTTCTGAGATCGACGCAAGAACCTGGATCAAACGACCGGAGCGAATGTCATCCAGCGATACGCCAGAAGTGATTGCCGACGGGCCGAGCGCCTCTGCAATCGACCGAGGAGTCGGCTTCGACTCCGCGCGCCACAGGTCGGTGGAGTGCAACGCAACCCCATCGACCAACACCACGCCGTCTTGCACCGTGCGCCCTTGTCTGGGCAGTCCGGCGGCGACGATGACCGGGGATCCGTCGCGGGAGAGTTCTCCAACCTCCGCTGCTATGTTGCCCCTGAGCAGGGAATCGATCTTCTTGACGATCTCGGAGCCGTCAGACGATTGCAGAACTGATCTCACGTCCCGAGAGGCTCTGGCGGGGTCGGATCGCCGTGAGTGCAGATCGAAAACCGTCACTCCTGATCCGTCGGGCGCATCTGGGCCGAGCCGAAGCGATATGCCCGAACTGCGGAGCAGAAATCCTGCGGCCGACTCCGCTGCTCCGGAAAGATCATCAGCGATGATTACCAGTGGTTTCATCGAATTCCTCGACCCCCTTTCGGTCTGAATCGAGTTTGCACAGCATCGCAACCGATGCGCGAAGTACGCAATCGAAGTTACGGGACTTGCGCGAAGTGCGCAACAGTGCCATTGTGAGCTGAGTTACAAGCGAGAGCCCGACGCGATTGTTCACCAACAGTCCGCTCGGAGCGTCGCCCCCACGCTGCCCCGTCAGGATCGAAAGGTCACCGATGACCAATACTCGTTTGCGAACACCACAGCTCTCCCGGCGATCCTTTCTGCAGTTCACCGGGCTGATCGGTGGCGCAACGCTTCTGGGCACGACTGCCGCGTGCGCCGGCCCTACCGGGAAACCGACACAGGACACCCTGGTGCTCGGGCTCAACCGCTCGCTCGTCAGCCTCGACAACAAACTCAATCAATTCGACGCAGCAGTCACGGCTCAACGTGGCGTCAGACAAGGTCTCACCCGGATCGGCGACAATCTGACACCGCAACTCGTTCTCGCTGACAGGTTCGAATCGACCGGCCCGACCGAGTGGACGGTTCGACTCCGCGAGGGCATCCGTTACTCCGACGGCACACCTGTGCTGATCGACGACGTCACGACGGCAATGCAGATGTACCAGCAGGTCAGCGGATCGTTTGTCGCACCGCAGTTCCCCGAGTGGCCGACGGTCGTCCCCATCGACGATCGCACCTTCATCCTTCGGACGAATTCCCCGGTGCCGGTTCTGGACTCGCTCATGTCCAACATCTTGATCACCCCGGCCGCTGCCAACGAACCCAACGAACTGCAGAGCGGAATCGGGTCGGGACCGTTCGTCGTCAGCGAATCGAACCGGGGCACCGGCGATTACACACTTGTCGCCAATGACAACTACTGGGGCCCGGCCCCCGGCGTTCGTCGTGTTCAGGTCCGCTTCATTCCCGAAGAGGCCGGCCGCGTCGTCGCGCTTCGGAGCGGCGAGGTCGACGTCATCGACTCGATCAGTCCCGATTCCGCCGAACAACTCGCCGATCTGCCTGGTGTCCAGGTGGACACAGTACCGAGCACACGCATCAACCAACTGTTCTTCAACTTCCGCAAGCCCGCCGATCACCCACTGTCCAATCCGCGTGTCCGAGAAGCTCTCACGTATGCCATCGACGGTGAGTCACTCGCTCGGGACGTGCTGATCGGTTCCGCAGTCCCGGCCACCGGCCCCGCACCGTCGACCTTGGACGGAGCCGTAAAAACCGGTACTTACCAATATGATCCACGGAAAGCGCGGCAAATGCTCGAGGCCGAAGGTGCCGACGACCTCGAACTCACCTTCATCTGGGAAACCGGAGAGTTCACCAACGACGTCTCGGTGATGGAATCGGTACTCGAAATGATGAAGGCCGTGGGAGTACGCGTCAAACTCCAGCAGTTCGAACCGGGCGGTGACATCTCGTCCTGGCGCCAGGGCAAGACCGGCGACTGGGATGTGCTGGGCAACGGCTACGGCAACCAGACCGGACTTGCACTGACCACGTTGCAGGGGATGTACGCCGGCACAGCGGAGAAGGAAGCAACTCGCGACACCTATCACGGGTACGTCTTCCCCGAAATCACCGCGAAGATCCAAGCCGCATCCAGTGAACCAGACCCGACCAAGCGCGCCGCTCTACTCGACGCCGCACAACAAGACATCTGGAACACCTGGCCTTGCCTGTGGAGCTTCGTACCCAACGCACTCCTTGCGAAACGCACTCGTGTACAAAATGTTTCACTGACCCCAATCAACTCCTACGACCTCGGCGCCGTCCGATTGGAGGCCTGAGGCGATGACTCTCACCGCTCCGAAACCGCAAACCGCTCTCGGAATCTCTCCGCGTCGACGCACAAGGATCAACCCGACCGTCAAATACGTGCTCAAACGTCTGGCACAGAGTGCCTTGACGATCTTCCTCACGCTCACAACAGTGTTCGTCCTGATCCGAATGGCACCCGGCGATCCTGCCTACGCCTTGGCCGGACCGCTGGCCAGCACCAAGGATCTCGCACAGATCCGTGCTGACATGGGCTTGGACAAGTCGGTGTTCTCCCAATACCTGATCTACCTGTGGGACCTCGTCCACCTGAATCTCGGCACGTCGTACTCGTTCCAGGCGCCGGCCATGGACGTTGTCCTCGGCCGTCTCCCGTACACCATCACCCTTGCCGTCAGCTCCATTCTGTTGACCGCCGTGCTCTCGATTCCGCTGGGCGTGTGGATGGCCCGTCACGCGGACACCAGACGTGAACTCGGTGCGAACGTCGTAGCCGTCGGCGGGCAGTCCATGCCGGAGTTCTGGAGCGGCCTGATGCTGGTGACGATCTTCGCGGTCTTGATCCCAGTACTCCCGGCAGCCGGTTTCACCACATGGCCGTCGTTGATCCTGCCTACCGTCACCATCGCCATCCTTCAGATCGCGTTGATCTCCCGGATGGTTCGACGCGAAATGGTCTCGGCCTTCGCTTCTCCGTACATCACGGTCGCACGCTCTCGCGGAGTATCGGAACGCGAACTCACCTGGCGATATGCGATGCGTAATTCGGCGATTCCGATCGTCACCGCGCTGGGCACCAGATTCGCCGGAATGCTGAACGGCGTCGTGGTGGTCGAGGTCGTGTTCGCCTGGCCTGGTGTCGGCTCGCTGGTGGTCCGCGCACTCGAGACTCGCGACTACCCGCTCATCCAGGCCACCGTGCTTGTCACCGCGGTTCTCGCCGTGCTCGTGCAACTGGCAGTGGACCTCCTCTACCCCCTCCTGGATCCACGCGTGCGACTCGGAAAGGGCGCCAACTGATGACTACCGTCTTGGAACCTCCAACAACTCCACGCGCCAGCGCGGTCACCGAGGCAGACTTCGCACGCGCCGGAGCCACGCGCCGTAAGCGAGACAGCCGAGCCAAGATCTGGACCGGCTCGATCTGCGCGCTCCTGGTGATTCTTCCTGTTGCATTGGCGGGACTACTCCCCCTTGCAGATCCGAACCAGACCAACCTGAGCAGTCGACGGCTACCGCCTCTCACCGACGGCCATCTTTTCGGCACCGATCAGTTGGGACGAGATCTGCTCTCACGGATCCTGCACGGCGGCCAGGTGTCTCTGACGATCGGTATTCTCGCCGTGATCGTCTCCGGCGTCATCGGCATCGTCGCCGGATCCGCCGCGGGGTACTTCGGTGGTTGGGTCGACACCGTGATCTCCCGCCTACTCGAAGCACAGCTTTCTCTGCCTCTGCTGATGATGCTGCTTCTCGTTGTTGCGCTGTTCGGCCCGTCCATTCCCGTCATCACGTTTGTCATCGCGATCGCACAGTGGCCCGAAGTCGCACGGTTGACTCGCTCATTGGTACTCGTCGAACGCGAAAAGCCTTACGTAGCTGCAGCTCGAGTCCTCGGACTTACCCGCATGGCCATCCTGCTTCGTCACGTCATTCCCAACATCGTCAAGCAGGCATCGCTCGTCGTCCTGCTGCTGCTCGCGCAGGCCGTACTGCTGGAAAGTTCGTTGAGCTACCTCGGCGCCGGACCGCAACGTCCATTCGCTACCTGGGGACGAATCATCGCCGACGGCCAGGACTACATCACCACGTCATGGTGGATCGTCACGTTGACCGGTCTGATGATCGTGCTGCTGGTCGTCGGAGTGAACCTACTCGGCGATGGTCTGCGCGATCGTCCTGCAGGTTCGAAACGACTGGGCGCAAGCCTGTTCGGGCGTGGCAGCGCCCAGAAAGCGAAGGCGTGAGACATGGGAAATCTACTACGGGTCGACGATCTCCAGATCGAACTTGTCACGGCGAACGGCGTCATCCGAGCCGTCGACGGCGTGTCCTTCTGCATCGACGCCGGTGAAACCGTCACCATCATCGGTGAATCCGGCTCCGGAAAGTCGACGACAGCCATGGGGATTCTCGGACTGCTTCCGGACGATCTTGCGGTTCTTTCCGGGAAAGCCGTGTTCAAGGGTCAGGACATTCTCGGAAACACGAAGATCCTGAACGATATTCGCGGAAAACACATCGCGCTCATCCCCCAGGACCCGATGACGGCTCTGAGTCCCGTCCACACCATCGGCAGCCAACTTCGAGAAGCAGTGCGCCACAGCGGTGTGACCGCGAAGAAGCAACAAATCGAGCGGGCAGTGCAACTGCTCGAGCAGGTACGCATTCCGTATCCGGATCAGCAACTCGACAAGTACCCGCATCAACTGTCGGGTGGAATGTTGCAGCGCGTCCTGATCGCCGGCGCTCTTGCTGCCGGCCCCGAACTGATCGTGGCCGACGAACCCACCAGCGCACTGGACGTAACCGTTCAGGCCGGGATTCTGGATCTATTGCTCGAGTTGCAGGAGCGCACCGGGATCGGAATGCTGGTCATCACTCACGATCTCGGAGTTGCGCGGTTGGTCTCCGATCGCATCTACGTGATGAAGGACGGACGTTTTGTGGAGACCGGTAGTGCCGACATTCTCGTCGACTCACCGCAAAGCGCCTACACACAAAAGCTTCTCGACGCCATACCTCAACTGGGGCCTTGGGACGGCGACCCCGCCCGTTCAACACAGATCGGAGCCTCGGCATGACCCGCCACGAAACGCCACTTCTCGCCGTCGAAGATCTCGTGGTCGAGTATCCGGTTCCCGACGGAGTTTTCCGAGCCGTGGATGCTGTGAGCTTCTCGGTGGAAAAGGGCAAGACCTTGGCCATCGTCGGCGAATCCGGATGTGGCAAGTCGACCATCGCTCGATCGATCGTCCGACTCCTCACACCGACCAGTGGACGCATTCTCGTCGACGGCAATGACATCGCGCAGATGTCGGAGAAGTCGCTGCGCCCCTACCGCTCTCGCGTTCAAATGGTGTTCCAAGATCCGTACGGATCGCTCGACCCTCATCTGACTGCCGAGGACATCATCGGAGAACCACTGCGCCTCAAAGGTGTTCGGAGCAAGTCTGAACGCGCAAAGGCAGCAGCAGAACTCGTCGATCGCGTTGGCTTGCCCAGCTCGGCACTACACCGGCGTCCGGCGGAGTTCTCAGGAGGCCAACGTCAGCGCATCGGAATTGCTCGTGCACTTGCCAGCGGACCCGAGATCCTGGTCTGCGACGAAGCGACCAGCGCTCTCGACGTGTCGGTGCAAGCGCAGGTACTCGAGCTCCTACGTGAAATTCAGGCCGATACCGGTCTGACGTACGTTTTCATCTCACACAACTTGGGCGTCGTCCGAGAAATCAGCGAGACCGTAGTCGTGATGTCGAAAGGAACCATCGTCGAATCCGGTTCCACAGACACAGTTCTCGCCAGTCCGCGCGAGCCGTACACCCGCGCACTACGAGGCGCTGCTCTCGATCCCACCACCATGGTCGGCATCAAACCACGCCACGTGGTGGCAGCCCTGTCCAAGAACTTGCTAGCCAAGCAGACCGAATCACGAGGAGTTGCCTGATGACCGCCCCCTTCGAGCTTCCGAAACTGGTGCTCGGCACCATGACATTCGGAGACACGGTCGACATATCGGGCGCCGGATCGATGCTCGACGCAGCACTAGGCGCCGGTATCTCTCACATCGACACGGCCAACGGCTATGCGGGCGGCGAGTCCGAGCGCATGCTGGCAAAGCTGCTCCACGGCCGACGCGATTCCGTCACTCTCGCCACCAAAGCGGGAATGCCGCATCCCGATGCCGGCGACAACAGCCCACTCTCGACAGAGGGGCTCCGAGCAAGCGTCGAAGGAAGCCTGCGCAGACTCGACACGGACTACGTCGACCTGTTCTATCTCCATCAGCCGGACCGAACCGTCACGCTGACCGAAACTCTCACCACCGTCGCGGAACTGGTTGCCGAGGGCAAGATCCGCACACTCGGCGTATCCAACTTCGCAGCGTGGCAAATCAGTGAAATCAACTACACCGCAGACACAGTCGGAGCTCCCCGACCGATCGTCGCACAGCAGCTCTACAACTTGCTCGCGCGTCGCATCGAAGAAGAATACGCAGAATTCGCGGACGTGACCGGACTGACCACCATGGTCTACAACCCACTCGGTGGGGGCCTGCTCACGGGGCGCCACACCTTCGACGAAAGTCCCGCCGACGGCCGATTCGGCGACTCACGTCTTGCGTCGATGTACAAGGAGCGATACTGGAACACACAGATATTCGACGCGATCGCTCAACTGACGGCAATCGCAGAGCAGTCGGGCATCTCCCTGACCGAGCTTGCGTTGCGCTGGCTGGTCAGCAAGCCCGTCGCCGGATCGCTGCTCCTCGGAGGATCCAAAGTAACGCACCTCGAATCCAATATCGCGGCCATCGGGCGAGGTCCACTCGACGCCTCGACCGTCGAAGAGTGTGATCTCGTCGGTGCCGCCCTACGAGGCCCCATGCCCAACTACAACCGCTGAAACACCCGACCTTCATCAGGAAGAGTTCTTCACTATGTCAGCACAGGAATTCGCCGCACGCATCCGAGGACGCGAACGCATACTCGGATATTGGTCCGTCATCGACAGCCCGATCTCGACCGAATGGATCGCGCACGTCGGCTGGGACTACATTGCCCTCGACATGCAGCACGGCCTGATCGGCTATTCGGGGATGGTCGCCGGGCTCACCGCCATCGACTCGTCACCGTCCACCGTCGGGATGGTGCGCGTCGAGGCAAACAATCCGACGCCCATCGGCCGTGCACTCGACGCGGGCGCTGTGGGCGTCATCGTTCCGCTGATCAACAACGCCGAAGAGGCAGCGGCCGCCGTGGCAGCCGCCAAGTATCCGCCTTTCGGCATCCGCTCCTACGGACCCATGCGCTCGCAACTCCGTATCGGCCCCGTTCCCGCCGACGCGAACCGCGACACCGTTGTATTTGCGATGATCGAGACCCCACAGGGTCTGGCGAACGTCGAAGAGATCTGCGCAGTGCCCGGATTGGACGGCGTGTACGTCGGGCCGTCCGACCTACGAATCGCCGTCGGAGGTAAGCACTCCAACGATCCGGACGTCGCCGAGGAATTCGAATCAGCGCTCACCAGGGTGCGCGAAGCTGCCGCCGTCAGCGGAGTCGCTGCGGGAATCCACACACCTTCCGGTCAGGTTGCGGCACAACGGCTCGGGGAGGGCTACACGTTCGCGACCGTGGCCTCGGACCTGACACATCTGGCGAACATCTCGGCTCAGCATTTGGATGCCGCCAAGTCCTGATCCGGGTACAAAAATGGCGATGCTCCCGCACTTGGTACGGGAGCATCGCCATTCTCGAACAAACTATCTCTGAATCGCCTTGATCTCGAGGAACTCTTCGAGCCCGAACGTGCCGGCCTCGCGCCCGACGCCCGACTGCTTGTACCCACCGAACGGAGCATTCGTGTTGAAGGCGCCGCCGTTCACCTCGACCTGCCCGGCACGCAGTTGCCGCGCGACGCGATCCGCGCGATCGGGGTCACCTGACCAAACGCCACCGGCCAGTCCGTACTCGGTGCCGTTGGCGATCCGCACTGCGTCGGCCTCGTCTTTGTAGCCCATGATCGAGAGGACCGGTCCGAAGATCTCCTCGCGCGCAATGGTCATGTCTTCGGTCACGTTCGCGAACACCGTCGGACCGACGAAATATCCACTGGCCAGACCGGTTTCGCGACCGTCGACAACTGCGGTGGCACCTTCCGACACACCCTTCTCGATGTATCCGCGAACGCGTCCCAGCTGATTCGCGTTCACCAGAGGACCAAGCACCGAAGTCGGCTGAGTCGGATCACCTACCGGGAAATGAGCGGCGACCGCAGCAGCAATTGCCGCTGCCTCATCCACCTTCTCCGCGGGAACCAACATACGCGTCAGCGCCGAACAGGTCTGGCCCGAGTTGATGAAGCACTTTGCGACGCCGTCCGTGACAGCCTTTTCGAGATCGGCGTCGTCGAGAATGACGTTCGCCGACTTGCCACCCAGCTCGAGCGAGACCTTCTTGATGGTGTCCGCGGCGACGATGGCCACTCGCTTGCCTGCCCGAGTCGACCCGGTGAAGGAGACCATGTCGACTTCCGGGTGGCCGGCGATGGCTTCACCCACTACCGGGCCGTAGCCACTTACCAGGTTGAATACACCTGCAGGCAAACCAATTTCGTCGAAGATGTCAGCGAGAGCGTACGTGATGAGTGGCGCAACCTCGGTGGGCTTGAGAACCACGGTGCAGCCCGCCGCGAGCGCACCGCCAACCTTCAAGACAACTTGGTGGAGCGGGAAGTTCCAGGGAGTGATCGCGCCGACAACACCCGCAGGTTCGCGAACAATCAGCGAATTCCCGACCTCGTGAGCGTCGAAATCATAAGTGCGAGCCAATTCGGCAAATGCATTCAAATTCGCGAGCGGCATTCCGATTTGCACGGGCTTCGCGAATCCGATCGGCATGCCCATATCCTGCGAAACCAGCGCCGCAAGATCATCGGTACGTTCGGCAATAATCGCCGCGGCTTTGGAAAGATATTCGGCTCGCTCGCCGCCGGATAGTGCAGACCAAGCGGGGAAAGCCTTTCGTGCTGCCTTCGCGGCCGCATCGACATCTTCGACAGTGCCTTCGGCGACAGTTCCTATCAGCTCTTCGGTAGCCGGATTGAGAACGTCGATCCGACCGCTGCCAGTGGATTCGATCCAGGCGCCATCAACATAGATTTTGGTGCGGTCGAGAATATCGGTCATCGAAGCCTCCGTAGTCATCACGCGTGCACAGGTGAGGTGGGCCCGATCACACGGGGCACCTCTTCCGAGCCTAGCCACGCTCGACGGGTTCCGTGGCAGGTTGGTGTCGAGATTGACCTTCGACTGACGAGACCTGTGGTGCGCGCACACTTTTCAGTGATGGTGTGAACGTACCGTTCCCCTCGTCCAAGAGGGTGAGAGTGCCGTTCACTCGATCCCGGACGCGGTGGTGAGTCGGCGGCGTGCCCGCCCCTGATGGTGTGAACGGTGCGTTGGGTCGATCTGGGGCGACGACAGTGCTGTTCGCTCGAAGTCGGGGGTGTTTTGGGTACGAGAAAGCCCCCCAACCAGTACTGGTTGGGGGGCTTCTCTAATGTGTGTTCGGCGGTGTCCTACTCTCCCACACCCTGTCGAGTGCAGTACCATCGGCGCTGAAGGGCTTAGCTTCCGGGTTCGGAATGGGACCGGGCGTTTCCCCTTCGCTATGACCGCCGTAACTCTATGAAACTGTCACAGTAACCTTCTTCTGATCACCTGGTTTCACCACCCGTCAACACCAGTTTCTGGTGTTGGGGGATGGAGAAAACAGGGTTTCTCATCAGTATCTGTGTGTTGTTTCAGATACCGCACAGTGGACGCGTAGCTTCTTTGTGGTAAGTCCTCGGCCTATTAGTACCAGTCACCTGCATGCATTACTGCACTTCCAGTTCTGGCCTATCAACCCGGTGGTCTGCCGGGGGCCTTACCCCCTCGAGGGGGTGAGAAACCTCATCTTGGAACAGGCTTCCCGCTTAGATGCTTTCAGCGGTTATCCCTTCCGAACGTAGCTAACCAGCGGTGCTCCTGGCGGAACAACTGGCACACCAGAGGTTCGTCCGTCCCGGTCCTCTCGTACTAGGGACAGCCTTCCTCAAGTTTCTAACGCGCGCGGCGGATAGAGACCGAACTGTCTCACGACGTTCTAAACCCAGCTCGCGTGCCGCTTTAATGGGCGAACAGCCCAACCCTTGGGACCTACTCCAGCCCCAGGATGCGACGAGCCGACATCGAGGTGCCAAACCATCCCGTCGATATGGACTCTTGGGGAAGATCAGCCTGTTATCCCCGGGGTACCTTTTATCCGTTGAGCGACACCGCTTCCACTTGCCGGTGCCGGATCACTAGTCCCGACTTTCGTCCCTGCTCGACCTGTCAGTCTCACAGTCAAGCTCCCTTGTGCACTTGCACTCGACACCTGATTGCCAACCAGGCTGAGGGAACCTTTGGGCGCCTCCGTTACATTTTGGGAGGCAACCGCCCCAGTTAAACTACCCACCAGGCACTGTCCCTGAACCAGATCATGGTCCGAGGTTAGAGGTCCAATTCGATCAGAGTGGTATTTCAACAACGACTCCACGATAACTGGCGTCACCGCTTCACAGTCTCCCACCTATCCTACACAAACCGAACCGAACACCAATACCAAGCTGTAGTGAAGGTCCCGGGGTCTTTTCGTCCTGCCGCGCGTAACGAGCATCTTTACTCGTAATGCAATTTCGCCGAGTCTACGGTTGAGACAGCTGAGAAGTCGTTACGCCATTCGTGCAGGTCGGAACTTACCCGACAAGGAATTTCGCTACCTTAGGATGGTTATAGTTACCACCGCCGTTTACTGGGGCTTAAATTCTCAGCTTCGCTCCGAAGAACTAACCGGTCCTCTTAACCTTCCAGCACCGGGCAGGCGTCAGTCCGTATACATCGTCTTACGACTTCGCACGGACCTGTGTTTTTAGTAAACAGTCGCTTCTCACTGGTCTCTGCGGCCCCACCCAGCTCAGACAGTAAATGTCGTCACCAGACAGGGCCCCCCTTCTCCCGAAGTTACGGGGGCATTTTGCCGAGTTCCTTAACCATAGTTATCTCGATCGCCTTAGTATTCTCTACCTGACCACCTGTGTCGGTTTGGGGTACGGGCCGTGTGAAAGCTCGCTAGAGGCTTTTCTCGGCAGCATAGGATCACTGAATTCGCCTCAATCGGCTACGCATCACGTCTCAGGCTATGTGCGACCCGGATTTGCCTAGGTCACGCCCTACACGCTTACACCAGTATTACCACTGACTGGCTCAGCTACCTTCCTGCGTCACCCCATCGCTTGGCTACTACCAGATCAGGTCCCATGCATCCACCAACTCGAGACCCGAAGGTCTTCTCGTGGCTTCAGGATGGTTAGTATCACTGATTCACCATGGGCGCGTTCACACGGGTACGGGAATATCAACCCGTTGTCCATCGGCTACGCCTGTCGGCCTCGTCTTAGGTCCCGACTCACCCTGGGCGGATTAACCTGGCCCAGGAACCCTTGGTCATTCGGCGGACGAGTTTCTCACTCGTCTTTCGCTACTCATGCCTGCATTCTCACTCGTGTGGCCTCCACGGCTAGGTCACCCTGCCGCTTCCATGGCCACACGACGCTCCCCTACCCATCCACACACCTGCCAGAAAATCCGTGGATCAACTGGGGGCTATTGCGTGAATGCCGCAGCTTCGGTGGTGTACTTGAGCCCCGCTACATTGTCGGCGCAGGATCACTTGACCAGTGAGCTATTACGCACTCTTTCAAGGGTGGCTGCTTCTAAGCCAACCTCCTGGTTGTCTTCGCGACCCCACATCCTTTTCCACTTAGTACACGCTTAGGGACCTTAGCTGGCGATCTGGGCTGTTTCCCTCTCGACTACGAACCTTATCGCCCGCAGTCTCACTGCCGCGCTCTCACTCACCGGCATTCGGAGTTTGGCTGATTTCGGTAAGCTTGTGGGCCCCCTAGACCATCCAGTAGCTCTACCTCCGGTGAGAAACACGCGACGCTGCACCTAAATGCATTTCGGGGAGAACCAGCTATCACGGAGTTTGATTGGCCTTTCACCCCTACCCACAACTCATCCCCTCAGTTTTCAACCTAAGTGGGTTCGGTCCTCCACGACGTCTTACCGTCGCTTCAACCTGGCCATGGGTAGATCACTCCGCTTCGGGTCTAGAGCATGCCACTACGATCGCCCTATTCG